>VSNT01000179.1 GCA_009774465.1 Lachnospiraceae bacterium | reverse complement strand
GCCAGCTTGATCGGGTATATCTTTATAATCTGACCAATTATAACCGGATAGTGGCTCAGAGAAATAAGCTTTTAAAAGATATTTCCTTTAATCCTGGTTTAAAGGAAACTTTGAATATATGGGATTCTCAGCTTGTTTCCTTTGGAAGTAAAATAATCGAAAGAAGAAAGCTTTTTACAGAACAATTATGTGAAATAATAGGAGATATACATAACAAATTATCAGGCGGAAAAGAAGAGTTAATTGTAAAATATGAACCTGATGTATTCATTGAAGAATTTGAAGACAGAATGAGAGAAAATCAGGAAAAAGATATTCGTTATAAAATGACTCAATCAGGTCCTCACAGAGATGATTTTTCTTTTATAGTTAATGGAATTGACATTCGTAAATTTGGTTCTCAAGGTCAACAAAGAACAGCAGCACTTTCCTTAAAATTATCTGAAATAGAACTGGTGAAAAAAATGACAAAAGATACACCTGTTCTTCTTTTGGATGATGTTCTTTCGGAATTAGACAGCAGCAGACAAAATTATTTATTAAACAGTATTGGAGAAATTCAAACAATTATTACCTGTACTGGATTAGATGAATTTGTAAATAACAGATTTGAAATTAACAGAATATTTAAAGTAAGCAATGGCGTTATAAGTATGAATGAATAGTTTTCGTTCGTAGAAAGGACATGGTTATATATGAATAACGATTATGGAGCAGATCAAATTCAAATATTAGAAGGACTTGAAGCTGTAAGAAAAAGACCTGGTATGTATATTGGTTCCACTTCAAGCAGAGGCCTTCATCATCTTGTATATGAAATTGTAGATAATTCGGTGGATGAAGCTCTTGCAGGTGTTTGTGATACAATTAATGTAATATTAAACAAAGATAATTCAGTAACTGTAACAGATAACGGAAGAGGAATTCCTGTTGGAATTAACCATAAAGCAGGACTTCCTGCTGTTGAAGTTGTTTTTACAATTCTTCATGCAGGCGGCAAATTTGGCGGTGGAGGGTACAAAGTATCCGGAGGACTTCATGGTGTAGGTGCATCTGTTGTTAATGCTTTATCGGACTGGCTTATTGTTGAAATTTATACAGATGGTAAAGTATATCAGCAAAGATATGAAAGAGGACATGTCTGCTATCCTTTAAAGGTAATAGGTGAATGTGAAAAGGAAAAAACAGGCACAAAAGTTACTTTTAAACCGGATGCTACAATTTTTCAGGAAACAATTGAATTTGAATTTGACGTATTAAAGCAAAGACTTCGTGAAATGGCTTTCCTTACAAAAGGTCTTCATATTATTTTAACAGATATGAGAGTGGAAGAAGGTGAAAAACCTGTTGAACGTTCTTTTCATTATGAAGGCGGTATCAAAGAATTTGTTACTTACTTAAACAGAAGTAAAACTCCTTTGTATGATAATATTATGTATTTTGAAGGCAGTAAAAATAATGTTTATGTTGAAGTTGCCATGCAGCATAACGATTCTTATACGGAAAGTTCCTATAGTTTTGTAAATAATATAAATACCCCGGAAGGTGGTACTCATTTAGTTGGTTTTAGAAATGCACTTACAAAAACATTTAATGATTATGCCAGAGGAAATAAATTATTAAAGGATAATGAACCTAATCTTACAGGTGAAGATATCAGGGAAGGACTTACTGCAATTGTAAGTGTAAAGATAGAAGATCCTCAGTTTGAAGGTCAGACAAAACAAAAACTGGGTAATTCCGAAGCGAGAAATGCAGTTGACAATATTGTAAGTGAACAGCTTACTTATTTTCTTGAGCAGAATCCTATGGTGGCAAAATTGATTTGTGAAAAATCAATACTTGCACAGCGTGCAAGGGATGCTGCAAGAAAAGCAAGAGATTTAACAAGAAGAAAAACAGCCCTTGAGAGTGCTGCTCTTCCTGGAAAATTAGCAGACTGTTCTGACAAAAATCCTGAAAATTGTGAGATTTATATTGTTGAGGGAGATTCTGCAGGCGGAAGCGCTAAAACAGCAAGAAGCCGTGCTACTCAGGCAATTCTGCCTCTTCGCGGAAAGATTTTAAATGTTGAAAAAGCAAGACTTGATAAAATTTATGCAAATGCGGAAATTAAAGCAATGATTACAGCATTTGGCACAGGAATACATGATGATTTTGATATATCAAAGTTAAGATATCATAAAATAATTTTAATGACAGATGCGGATGTGGATGGCGCGCATATTGCCACTTTGCTTCTTACATTTATTTATCGTTTTATGCCGGAACTGATTAAACAGGGGTATGTGTACCTGGCACAGCCTCCTTTATACAAGCTTGAAAAAAATAAAAATATCTGGTACGCATACAGTGATGATGAATTAAATAAAATTCTTTCTGAAGTAGGTCGTGATCAAAATAATAAAATACAGCGTTATAAAGGTCTTGGAGAAATGGATCCTGAACAGCTTTGGGAAACAACTATGGATCCTGAAAGGAGAATTCTTCTTCGTGTAACAATGAATGAAGAAGCCGAATCTGAAATTGATCTTACCTTTACTACTCTTATGGGAGATAAAGTGGAGCCAAGGCGTGAATTTATCGAAGAAAATGCAAAGTTTGTTAAAAATCTTGATATTTAAATAAAAAATTAGGAGTAAAAATGGAAGATAATATTTTTGATAAAATCCATGATGTGGACTTGAAAAAAACAATGGAAAATTCTTACATTGATTATGCCATGAGTGTTATTGCTTCAAGAGCATTACCGGATGTAAGAGATGGATTAAAACCGGTACAGAGAAGAGTTCTTTATTCCATGATAGAATTAAATAATGGACCGGATAAACCCCATAGAAAAAGCGCCCGTATCGTGGGTGATACAATGGGTAAATATCATCCTCATGGTGACAGTTCTATTTATGGTGCTTTGGTAAATATGGCACAACCCTGGTCATTTCGCTATCCTTTGGTAGATGGACATGGCAATTTTGGTTCTGTTGACGGAGATGGCGCTGCTGCCATGCGTTATACGGAGGCAAGATTAAGTAAAATTTCAATGGAACTTCTTGCTGACATTAATAAAGATACGGTAGACTTTACTCCTAACTTTGATGAAACAGAAAAAGAACCTACTGTTCTTCCCAGCCGTTTTCCTAATCTTTTAGTGAATGGCACTACAGGAATTGCAGTAGGCATGGCTACAAATATACCTCCTCATAATTTAAGAGAAGTTATAAGTGCTATTGTTAAAATTATAGATAACAGAATTATTGATGATAAAGAAACAGAAATAGAAGAAATATTATCAATCGTAAAAGCACCTGATTTTCCTACAGGAGGCATTATTTTAGGTACCAGAGGAAGTGAAGAAGCTTACAGAACCGGACGTGGAAAAGTAAGAGTACGTGCAGTTACAGATATTGAAACCATGCCAAATGGAAAAACAAGAATTATTGTAACTGAACTTCCCTATATGGTAAATAAGGCAAACCTGATTTTAAAAATAGCAGAGCTTGTCAAGTTAAAGAAAATAGATGGAATTACTGACCTTCGTGATGAATCTGACAGAGAAGGAATGCGTATTGTCATTGAACTGCGTCGTGATGTAAATGCAAATATTGTATTAAATCATTTATTTAAACATACGCAGATGCAGGATACCTTTGGAATTATCATGCTTGCGCTTGTCAATAATGAGCCTAAAGTTTTAAATATTCTTGATATGCTGAAAGAATACATAGCACATCAGGAAGAAGTAGTAACAAGAAGAACCAGATATGATTTAAATAAAGCTGAGGAAAGAGATCATATTTTACAGGGCTTACTGATTGCTCTTGATAATATTGATGAAGTAATAAAAATTATCAGAGGAAGCCGCAGCACACAAATTGCCAAAGAAAGCTTAATGGAACGTTTTGCTTTAACAGAAGTTCAATCTCAGGCAATTGTGGATATGAGACTTCGTGCTCTGACAGGTTTGGAAAGAGAAAAACTTGAAAATGAGCACAAGGAGCTGCTTGAAAAAATAGCCCGTTTAAAAGAAATTCTTGCAGATGAAAAAGTACTGCTTGGCGTTATCAGAACAGAAATAAAAGAAATTTCCGATAAATTTGGAGATGATAGAAAAAGTAAAATTGGATATGATGAATTTGACATTTCAATGGAAGATATGATTCCTGATGAAAATACGATTATTGCCATGTCAAATTTGGGATATATCAAACGAATGACAATTGATAATTTCAAATCTCAGCATCGGGGCGGTAAGGGAATTAAAGGAATGCAGACAATAGAAGACGATTTTATTGCCGATCTTTTAATGACTACAACTCATCATTATATTATGTTTTTTACAAATTATGGACGGGTATACAGATTAAAAACCTATGAAATACCCGAAGGCAGCCGTACTTCAAGGGGAGTGGCAATTGTAAATATTTTACAGTTAAATCCCGGTGAAAAAATAAGTGCAATTATACCGGTTAAAGATTATGAAGAAAATAAAAATCTTTTTATGGTAACCAAAAACGGCATTGTAAAAAAGACCAGTATTGTGGAATACAGCAACGTTCGTAAAAATGGTCTTGCAGCCATTAATTTAAGAGATGATGATGAATTAATTGAGGTTAAAATAACAGATAAAAATACGGAAATTTTCCTTGTAACCAGATATGGAATGTGTATCAGATTCAAAGAAACAGACGTACGCGCAACAGGAAGATCTTCTATGGGCGTTATAGGAATGAATTTGGGAGATGGTGATGAAATTGTCGGTATGCAGTTAGATCATCAGGGAGATTCTCTTCTTATTGTTTCTGAAAATGGTATGGGAAAGAGAACATATTTGGATGAATTCACTGTTCAAAAACGTGGCGGAAAAGGTATAAAATGCTATAAAATCACAGAAAAAACAGGTGATGTAATAGGTGTAAAAGCTGTTAATGATGACCATGAAATTATGATGATCACTACAGGCGGTATTATTATTCAAATACGTATGGAAGATATTTCCAAGCTTGGAAGAATTACTTCGGGAGTTAAATTAATTAATCTTGATCAGGGAGTAACAGTTGCCCAGATAGCAAAAGTAAGGGAAAAGGTTTCAAATGGAGATCAGGAGCTTGAAAATATTGATGATGTATTAGATGAAATATCAGATGAAGAATTTAATTAAATATTATTTTAATCCCCATTAGAATTCTGATGGGGATTTTTTAATAAAATGGTATTGAGAACGAAAAGTAATATTGGTATAATGAGCAGATAATAATAGTTTTATGAGGAGTGTGAAAAAAGTGGAAAGTTATTTGGTGTTAAAGGATCTTGCAATTATAATAATTGCAGCAAAATTGTTTGGTATTATGGCAAGGAAACTAAAGGCACCTCAGGTAGTAGGAGAAATTATTGCCGGACTTATCATAGGCCCCAGTATTTTAGGATGGGTTAATCAGACAGATTTTCTTGTTCAAATGGCTGAAATAGGTGTTATATTTTTAATGTTTTCTGCAGGTCTTGAAACAGATTTGAAGGAACTTGTTAAAACAGGCCCCATTGCAGCATTAATTGCATCTGCAGGAGTATTTATTCCTCTTGTTTTAGGAGCTGCATATTACATGCTTTTTTATGGTGTATCTCCCTGGGGTTCTCTGGAATTTTATAAGGCAGTTTTTGTGGGAACAATACTTACTGCCACATCAGTAAGTATTACAGTGGAATCTCTAAAAGAAATGGGGAAATTAAAAGGAAAAGTAGGAACTACAATTTTAAGTGCAGCTATCATTGATGATGTAATAGGTATTATTGTCCTTACATTTGTAATTGGATTAAAAAATCCTGATTCTAATCCTGTTTCTGTTATTATTAATACTGTTTTGTTTTTTATTTTTGCAGTTATTGTCGGGTTTATTTCCTACAAAATATTTAAAATGCTGGATAAAAGATATCCGCATACCAGAAGAATTCCAATTGCAAGTATTGCTTTTTGTTTTTTAATGTCATATGTTGCTGAAAGATATTTTGGAATAGCAGATATTACCGGTGCATATGTGTCCGGAATTATCTTATGTTCTATTAATGATTCAAGTTACATAGAAAGAAAAGTGGATGTTAATTCCTATATTATTTTTGGTCCTGTATTTTTTGCAAGTATCGGACTTAAAACAAATATAGATAATATTACAGGAACCATTTTATTATTTTCATTAGGTTTTGTATTGGTAGGATTAATCAGTAAAATTATAGGTTGTGGATTAATGGCAAGGTTATGTAAATTTAATGGAAATGACTCATTGAAAATAGGTGTGGGAATGATGACAAGAGGAGAAGTGGCTTTAATTGTGGCGCAGAGAGGTCTTTCTGTAGGACTGCTTGAACCAATTTACTTTACATCAGTTATTTTCCTTATTATAGTTTCCTCCATATC
>VSNT01000178.1 GCA_009774465.1 Lachnospiraceae bacterium | reverse complement strand
TTGTTAATTTTCAGTAAAAATATTGACAAAATTATAGACAAATGCTATAATTTAGACACAGCAGAAAATTTCAATATTCCTATGAAATTTTCATTTTTTTCTATAAAATCGTGCGTATCGCACATCCGGCAGCTTCTGCCTGAAACCACAAACTATAATTAAAAAGCAAAGGCAGGGAGGCTTACCAGAACACCTTAAGCATTATTCTTGAGGAACCGGACATTCGGCTAAAAGAAGTGAAAGTTGAGCAGGTGATTTTAAATAAGTCCGGCAGACGGGCAATCCGCCTGGATGCCTGGGCATTATCGGAGGATGAGAGAGCATTTGACATGGAAATGCAGAACCGTAAAGATCAGGATTCCCTTCCTAAACGTTCAAGATTTTATCAGGGGCTTATGGACAGTCCCGTATTGAAATCCGGGAAGAAAACCAGATACAAAAATCTTCCGTCTACCACAATTATTTTTATCACACAGGATGATATATTTAAGAAAGATCTGGCAAAATATACATTTACAGAGCAGTGTGAAGAGGTGGAAGGGCTTAAGCTGGAAGACGGTACCACAAAAATTTTCCTGAACATGACCAGCAAAAATGGTTCAAAAGAACTGATAAGTCTGCTACAATATATGAAAAGCACTGATATTAACAATCCGGAAATTCAGGTGAGGGATAAACGCCTGCTGGATTTGGACAAAATTGTAACACAGGTGAAGGAATCGGAAGAATGGGAGGCAGTGAAGATGGACATTCTTGATATTGGTATTCAGAAGGGGATGGAACAGGGAAAAGAACGGGGAATAGAGGCACTTATAAAAACATGCAAGAAATTTCATATTTCCAGGGAAGATACAAGGAATCAGATTGAGGAGAATTTTGATTTAACGGAAGAGAAGGCTGACGAATACCTTAAGAAGTACTGGAAATGACAGTATGAACTAAACATTATATACAATGCCATATGGTTAAAATGCCGGAGCCTGTAATTATATTCCAAACAGGCTCTGGTATTGTATTTTACAGGGATTTTGCGCCTGCCGGAGAGAAAACCTGCACAATATGTTGACAAAATACTTGAATAAATTTCGAGATGTAGTAAAATAAATTATATATGCGATAAAGGAGAAGTGTGCCATGACGGCAGATGACCTGACGGTTGGCGGCAGACGTTTCCGCACCCGCGCGGATTATGAGGCCGCATTAAGAGATGAAAAGAAGATCAAAAGCATCAAGGCGAAGATAGATTTAAATAATCCCAAACAGCTATATGAACTTTTTGGAGAAATGCAAAGTGGTGCTTACCGCTTTGAGTCGGCGCTGGGAAATGATTTTGATGATGAAATTTATGAAAAAATTGAAGAATTAAAAAAACAGGGAATTACAGCAGAAAATGCCGGCGAAGCATTAAAGGGAAGGAAAAGAAAGAAAAAATCAGCGGCAGCTAAAAAGTCAAATCAAACAGCAAATAAATCGTCTTTGAAGAAAAAGAATGATAAAGGCGGGAAAGTGGCAAAAAATGCCAGTTTGAAAGATTTTGACAAGAATATGCAGACGCAGGTATTGCTGGAATTATATAAAAGAGAAAGAAATCGGAAGATAATCGTAGTTTTTGCTTCCATTGTAGCAGCAGCAAGCTTTGCTTATTTTGGAATTTACTATTTTAACAGTGCAAGAACGAGCATGAGTTACGACCAGCTGGCAGAATTAAAAGGAAGCGATGCCCTTGTCAGCAATCAGGAAAAGAATCCTTTTTCCATACATAAAGAGGCGATTGTGCTTCCGGATGTGCTTGACGAATATAAAACTTTGTATGAAAAAAATAAAAAGCTAATCGGATGGCTTAAAATTGACGATACAAATATAGATTACCCTGTAATGCAGACAGATGACAATGAGTATTATCTGGATCATAATTTTAATCAGGAGCGTGATAACAATGGCAGTCTGTTTTTGGACTGTGACTGTAATATTTATCCCAGGTCCACTAACCTGATCATATACGGGCATCACATGAAATCCGGAAATATGTTTGGAAATTTGCAGCAGTATGCAAAGGAGTCCTATGGGAAGTCGCATTCCCTGATACAGTTTGACAGCATCTATGAAAAGGCCACGTATCAGGTAATGTACGTATTCCGCTCACAGGTGTATAATGAAGATGATCTGGTTTTTAAGTATTATCAGTTTATTAATGCAAATTCAGAAGAGGAATTTGATTCTTATATGAGGGAAATGGCAGCCATGAGCCTGTATGACACAGAAGTGACTGCAAGTTACGGAGACAGTCTTCTAACCCTGTCAACCTGTGACAACTCACAGACGGACGGAAGATTTGTAGTCGTAGCGAAAAGAATTAAGTAACCTAAAAGGAGTATTACAATGAAAAAGGGTGCAAAAAAGAAAAACAGAAAATTACGCAGACAAGTCAGAAAAACGATTGGTGCGTTGTTTATGGCTTCTGCTATCGTGGTGGCAGCGATTCCTGTGCAGGATGTAGGTGCAGCTCCCACGGGTGCCGCTGAGAAGATAAAAGTTGCAGTTACTTCTACACAAGGGGAAGTTAAAACAGCAGAACAAGAATATCCTAGTGTAGTGCCTTATGTGGCAGAGGCTACAGGAAATGCAAATAATCAGGTCATTTATACTTCTGGGGATGGTTTGTTCAAATTTGCATATATTCGTGGTGGAACAGGGGCAGTTATTTTAGATTATAATGATCTTAAAAATAATCCGGAAGTGACGATTCCAGAAACACTTGAAGCATATCGGAGTTATTCAGAAAACTATCAGGGGATAGAATATTATTGCTTGGTGAGTGCCAATGATGAGTTGATGGGGTATAAGTTACGTGATCAGCCGTTAATTGATGAAGCGACAGGACTTCCATATTATCGTACAACAGATCGTAGCCCTAATGGGATAGATATTGAGAATATTGACAAAATTACTGATGTTCGGCAAGATGATAAGGGATTTTATATTCTATATGAGCAAACAAGACAAAAAAAAGATGAAAATGGCAATCTAGTGGTAGATAAGGATGGAAAGCCTGTTTATGAAAAAGTTGAAGCAAGGGCAACTTGTGAACCAATGCTGGGTGAGAGAATTTATCCTTGTTATTATAATCAAAGGCAAAATTGGGGCTCAAAACCTGAAAATGAATTATATTATCATCCTAAAACCGCGGCGAATAAAGATGATTATACACAGTGGCTGGAAGCAGGAGAAGATCAGACTCATTGGGGTATAAGAGCTACAGTTAAATATATAGGAGCCGAAACAATTGGACCTAAAGGAACAGGCTGGCAGCTGACTGGTTTCAGATCAAATGCTGGGGATGGCGTTTTTGCTAATAAAAATTATATTACCACTGTAAATATAGAGGCAAATTTAGAGGGAATAAGTGATTATACTTTTTATAATTGCCCACAATTAAATAAAATTGTATTCAAAACAGGACTAAAAACAGTTGGAAATGGTGCGTTTGCAGAATGCAGACAATTACGTGAAGTAGTTATGCCTACTGCGGATGCAATAGGGAAAGATGCATTTTATAATTGCACGGCACTAACTAGTTTCAAATTGCCGTCTAAAACATTATCTCATTTGGGGGACTGTGCGTTTGAAGGTTGTACCCAGTTAAATAAAGTGGATTTTTTACTTTATGATGATAAGGGGGCACCAGATCGTTTGGGATCTGTTCCATTAAAATGGTTGGGAAATCATCTTTTCAGAGGCTGCATAGCGTTGTCAGAAGTGGAGTTTCCCAATGGTTATTTTGAAACTACAGCATTGGATATTGACATGTTTCAAGATTGTACATCATTGCAGCGTGTGATATTGCCAGATACCGATTCTGGTTCAAGAATTAAATTTGATTCTTTTCATAATAAGGATAATGGTGGTACCAACTATCCTAATTGTGCAAAGAATACATGGGAGCAATTTAGAAATACGGTTCCGGAAGAATTTTATTTTGAAGGACCAAGCAGGTCAGAGATTCATAATATTGCTAATAATAATGCAATAACATATAAATATCCTGGTGAGCAGTTATATGAAAGAGTTGTCTATGAGAGTGATGCTACAGTAAAAACTGTAAATGGTGTTGCAGGTAATTATGCTAAAGTTTTTTACAAAGTCAGAGGGGGAGAAGATAATATTGGCAAGCTGGAAGAATTTGGTATTCTTGAGCGTGATGTAGATGGTGGGGGTATGAGTGAGCCGGATATTATAAAAATTCCCGAAAAAATAGGAACTTTTGGAATTGCATCTATTGAGGCAGGAAGTTTTAATGATATTTGTAGTTTAAAACAGGTGACTATTCCTGCATCTGTAACTGAGATTGGAACGAATGCCTTTAAAGGATGCCATAATCTTAGAACTGTTATTTTTACGGATGCATCAACTATGAAATCTATTGAGGCAGATGCATTTAAGACACAGGAAGTACAGACAACATGTAAACATAGAAGTACACTGTATCCTACAACAGGGGCAGATAAGCCTTATTTATATTTTGTAGGAGCTATGTTAAAAGAAGATGGCAGTGATACTGAAACATTTAAGTTCGCCATGAGCGGTACTGATGGAAGTAAAATAAGTCATGGAAATTCAGAGGATATTTGGATTACCTGTCATAGTGGATGGCCAACAAATCTTGAGGTGAAATATTACTCTGATCCGGCTACACAGACTGGTGAAGCACAGCTTGTAGGTTATCCAAGGTATGACAGGGTTAAAAAAGATATAAATGGGTGGATAGAAGCGCTTCCCTATTTAAAAAATGCTTCAAACACTGAAAAAACAGAATATTATAATATGATTGACAGGGCTATAAGGTTCAACGGCGGAGGATTAAAACCTGATGAACAGGACTTAACCCCTAATGAACAGGCTTTTCTGGCGGCTACATTAGATATTACTATTCCTGAAAATGTGGATAGTATTTGGCCGGGGTTGTTTTCGGGTGTAAATAAGGATGGAGTTGAGGTAGGAGAAGGAGGAGTTGATGACAAAGGTCAAGCTATTGGAGATTTAATAGGTGCCGATGAATCAATTCGCTCAATCACCATTAATGGTGTAGGGGAATTAGATCCCTATACATTTAAGGAATGCATAAGCTTAAAATCTGCGGCTGTCATTGGAAGCCAACTGGTAGGTGATTATGCTTTTGAAGGCTGTACTGCATTAACGGAAGCAACGATTGGTTCGAAACTTGAAGATACAGGTATGCGTCCTTTTAAAGGCTGTACAGAATTAAGCAATATTAATTGTTTTACGCCTGGAAACTTTACTTATAACAGTGGTATTTTATATCGAAATGTAAATGGCGGAAAAGAAATTGTTGAGTGTCTGGAAAACAGAGGAAAGACTGGCGGTTCAGGTCTATATACAGTAGGACCGGATGAATTGCAGGGTGTAACTGCCATTAAGAAAGAAGCCTTTGCGGAATGTAAGGATGTTGCACAGGTGGATTTGTCCAAAACATCAATAGGGACAATTTCTGAAGGCAGTTTTAAGGAAATGGAACTAAATAGTATTATTCTGCCAAATTCTCTGTCAAGAATTGAGGCGGATGCATTTAAAGATAATGATACAAAGCGATTTATCGTATATTATAAGAATAGTAATCCCATTACCATGACGAAGGATGCATTTCAGCCATTAGATGGTGATCCGACTAAAAAGGGGGATAGAGAAGTTATTTTCCAATGTTCAATACCTTCTAATGCAGCAACCTATGCAGAGGACTATGAATATATTACAGTAAGTGACGAAGAAGTATTTGAAGAATTTACAGTTAATTTTTATAATACACCGGATTATCCGGCGTCCACCAATCTGGAGCTGCTTTCTACCCAGACCATAAGAGCTGGTGAAGATGCAGAAGAACCAAGTACAGAAGGTCTTAAGTGTAATAATGATAAGTTAATGTTTATTGGCTGGGATAAACCTTTTACTAATGTGCGGAGCGATTTGAATATTTTGGCTATGTATGGCTCTCCTCAGTATACGGTAATCTTTTTAGATGGATTTGATGGTAATGAACTTGGAAGAGAAACAGTCAGTGCAGGTGGAAGTGCTACCTTGCCGAAAGTTCCCAACCATCCCGGATATGAGTTTGTGGGCTGGGATAAGCCGCATTATGATATTCAGGCAAACACGACAATTGTAGCCAAGTTTGTTGATGCATCAGGAGATGCCAGCAGATTTACAGTTTCATTTTATTTAGATGATGGAGATGAAGAACCCTGGTGGGAGACACATGCCAGCATTAATGAAGTGGTCAAAGGACCGATTCCGCCGGCAAGAGAGGGATATACATTCGTAAGATGGATATGGGCACCAGCTTCTTCTGAAACAGGCGTAAAACAGGATACATCTGTTTACGCACAGTGGACACCAGGCAGT
>VSNT01000177.1:2451-6525 GCA_009774465.1 Lachnospiraceae bacterium | reverse complement strand
TCTTAATACTATTCTGCGAATTTGAAAAGAGAATAAGTATAAAAATTTTATAAATAAATTACCATACAATATATGGTAGGACAGAAAAAAGCCTGCACTAGTTTTCCGGAAGTCATTGAATGAAAGGCGTAAATATGTTATATTTAAATTCGACTCATAAAGTCAATGCAGGTGAGAAGGATATGGGTAAATATGAACGAAAAGTTTTTTGATCTAAAAAAAGAAAAGCAGGATCGGATGATTAATGCTGCTTTAAAGATTTTTGCAATGAATGGTTATGGACATGCCAGTACGGATGATATTGTGAAAGAGGCAGGAATCAGTAAGGGGCTTTTGTTTCACTATTTTTTAAGTAAGCTTGGGTTATATTCCTTTATTTATGATTACAGTGTGCGCTATATGGTGTTAGAGCTTTCTACCGGTGTTTCCTCACGGGAAACGGATTACTTTGAATTGTTGGGGCAGATCAAGATGGCGGAGCTGCAGGTAATGAAAAATTATCCTTATATGCTACAGTTTTTGAATAAGGGCAAGGAAGAAAACGTAAGCGAGGCGCTTATTGAAACGGAAGAAAAGCGCAGTGTACTGCCTAAGAAGTATACGGAAATTATGGAGAGGGCGGATCTTGAGAAATTTAAACAGGATACGGATATCGGGCTGCTTACGAAAATGATTGATTATACAATGGGCGGTCTTATGAGAGAACAGTTTTTAAATGATTCTTTTCAGCCGGAAATTTATTTTGGAGAGATAAAGCAGTACCTGGAAATGGTGAAAAAGCTTAGCTATAAGTAAAGGAGTACATAATGAAAGAAACACTTTATACCATACCTTTAAACGATGCGGTAAATGCGGATGATGAATGTCCTTTCTGCTTTATAGAAAGAGAAGTGGAACAGGATCTTCTGGATTTTGTGTTAGGCTCCGGTTCCTCCTATATGGAAAGCGATGTGCGTGAAGCTACCGATAAGGCAGGGTTTTGCAGAGAGCATTTTAAAAAGATGTTTGATTATGGAAATACCCTTGGAAACGGTTGGATATTAAAAACCCATTATATGCAGATTAACAGGGAAATGAAGGAGCAGTTTAAGAAATTTGTTCCGTCCAAATCAGGTTTTATGGGAATGCGCAAGAAAGGAACGGAACAGGCAAATCCTGTCAGCATGTGGGTGAAAGAAAAAGAGCGTTCCTGCTACATCTGCAGGCGTTTTGCAGACACCTATGACAGATATATGGATACTTTTTTCTTTATGTTTAAAAAGGATGAGGATTTTAAAAAGCGGATTTTAGGCAGTAAGGGATTTTGTCTGCATCATTTTGGAGATCTTTGCGAATATGCGGAAAGCAGGCTAAACGATAAAGAAAAAAAAGAGTTTTATGATTCGGTATTTGAGCTGATGGAAAAAAATATGGAGCGGCTTGAGGAAGACGTGAGCTGGCTGGTGGAGAAATTTGATTACCGGAATAAGGATGCAGACTGGAAAAATTCCAGGGACGCCATTCAGCGGGGAATGCAGAAGTTAAAAGGCGGATATCCTGCCGATCCGGTTTACAAGCAGAGTAAATAGGCTGATCAGAGCAGCGTGACCAGCCAATAACATATTCCAAGTACCCAACTGGTAAAAATACCATATAAAATAACCGGACCGGCAATGGTAAATATTTTACAGCCAATACCAAATACCTGACCTTCCTTTTTAAATTCCACAGCCGGCGCTGCTACGGAGTTTGCAAATCCTGTAATGGGAACCAGAGCACCGGCACCGCCGAACTTTACAATGGAAGGATAAATATTTAAGCCGGTCAAAAGAACGCTGATAAATACAAGGATAAGGGAGCAGAAGCTTCCGGCCATGTCTTTATCCATTCCCAGCCGGTTTCCTGCAAAATTCAAAAGGAACTGTCCAATTACACAGATAATTCCACCCACAATAAAGGCTTTCAGCATCTGCAGATACAGATTGTGGGTTGGAGTAATCATTTTTACATATTCTTCGTATTCTTTTTCCAAATTTCTTTGTTCCGGATTCTTAGATTCACTCATGTTTTAATTTGATTCCTTTCTTTTTTATCCTTCTTTTTGTGTTTAGTTTGTCAACATTTTTTCCAAATATACGTTGAAGTGAAAAGTTTATTTACAAGGTTATCATAAGGAGTATAAAAGTTCAGGAACATTCTTGTGATTTTAAAGTAGGAATGATACAATAAAAAACAGAGTATATCAGTTCAAATGATGAGAGCAGGGGAATGTTATGGTGAGTTTTTCCAGTCTGGAATTTATTTTTCGGTTTTTGCCGATTTTTTTAATTGTATATTTTGCAGCACCTGTTAAGTATAAGGATATTGCATTATTGATTGGCAGCCTGATTTTTTATGCAGTAGGGGAGCCGGTTTTTATTTTTGTGCTGATTCTTACCACACTGGTCAATTATTTTCTCGGGCGGCAGGCATGGAAGCTGGGGGAAGGCTTTCTGGTGCAGGACTGGCAGAATAAAAAGCGCAGACGCCTGATTATTGGAGCGATAGTTTTTGACGTGCTTGTACTTGCAGCTTTTAAGGGGTTTGCAATTTTTGTAGACAGTGCGCTGCTCCCGCTGGGTATCAGCTTTTATATTTTTAAAATGATTTCTTTTCAGGCAGATCTTCTTCGGGGAGAAATTTGGAGTATGCCGAAGTTTAAGAATGTGGCATTATATTTTACCATGTTTCCCCAAGTGACATCCGGTCCCATCATGCGTTATAATGAAGCAGGATTTGGATGGGAAAAAAGTATAAGTTTAGAACAATTTGAGGAAGGATTAAAATATTTTATATTGGGGCTGGGCATGAAGGTGCTTTTGGCAGATCGTCTTGCAATTTTATGGAATGACCTGCAGATGATCGGATTTAAGAGTATTTCCACTCTATTGGCCTGGTTTGGCGCAGCAGGCTATTCCTTACGTCTTTACTTTGACTTTTGGGGATATTCCCTGATGGCCTCCGGCATTCTGGTTATGCTGGGCTATGATTTTATTGAAAACTTTCATCATCCCTATGCGGCCAAAAGCATTGCGGATTTTTACCGAAGATGGCATGTTACGCTTGGAAGCTGGTTTAAGGACTATGTATACATTCCTATGGGTGGAAGCCGGTGCAGCAAAAAAAGACTGGTACTTAACCTTGCGTTGGTCTGGCTTCTCACCGGAATCTGGCATGGAAACGGATTTAATTTTATAATATGGGGAGCAGTTCTCGGCCTTTTCATCATACTGGAAAAGCTGTTTTACGGAAAAGCCCTGACAAAGATTCCTGTAATAGGAAATTTATATGTACTTTTATTGATTCCTCTTACATGGATAATCTTTGCGGTTACTGATTTAAGACAGCTTGGAATATATTTTGGAAGACTGTTTCCGTTTATCGGAGGAGCCGGCATAGCAGTAAATTCCCAGGATATTATAAGATACGCAGAAAACTACGGAATCTACTTTGCAGCAGGCATCCTTTTGTGCATACCGGCAGTTTTCGAATACTATGAAAAACACAAAAAAAATCCAGTCATCATACTGCTGCTGGTCATTATTTTCTGGTATTCAATCTACCACCTGTCCATCAGCGCCGGCAACCCGTTTATGTATTTGAAATTCTAACAGTTCAGCCAAAGATATGATGATATGGACGTGACATGCTTGCATGTCAAAGGCAATATCATCATATCTTTGAGCGGAGCGCCCAAACATGAAGCAAAGGAAAAGCTGCGAAGCGGCGAAGGATGCGAAGCATCCGCCTTTGCGAATGCTTGGGGCTGAACTGTTAGAGTAGTGGGAAAAACAGAAGAAAAAAAGCGGCGTGGGTGCTTGCACACAAAGCAGATTTTTCATTATTTCATGAGCGGAGCGCCCAAACATGAAGCAAAGGAAAAGCCGCGAAGCGGCGAAGGATGCGAAGCATCCGTCTTTGCGAATGCTTGGGGCTGAACTGTTAAAGTAGTGGGAAAAACAGAAAAAAACAAGCGACATGCTTGCACACAAAGCAGATTTTTCATTATTTCATGAGCGGAGCGCCCAAACATGAAGCAAAGGAAAAGCCGCGAAG
>VSNT01000177.1:0-2351 GCA_009774465.1 Lachnospiraceae bacterium | reverse complement strand
CGGCGAAGGATGCGAAGCATCCGTCTTTGCGAATGCTTGGGGCTGAACTGTTAGAGTAGTGGAAAAAACAGAAGAAAAAACAGAAGAAAAAAGCGGCATGTTGCATGCCAAAAGCAATTCCAAAGAGAAGTACAAGTTGAAGGGAAAATAGGTAATACAAATGAAGTTTATAAAGAAATGTCCTGTTGCAATCTTACTAATCAGTATTGGAGTGCTCCTTACAATTGCAGGAGCAGCAGGAAGAAGAACCATATACGCAGACCAGGAGTATGATCCACTGAAAAAACCGGTTTTGTCAGTAGTTTTTACAGCAATAAATGATGCCATATACCCCTGGCAGATGTTTACACATGCAAATACGCCGGTAATGGCTCAGGGAGATGTGCAGGAAACAGAAGAACTTTCAGAAGAAAATAGTGGAGAGGCGGATCATTCGGGAGAGGAAGGCATCCCTGCCATAACACCTTCTCCATCTCCGGAGCCGACGCCTTCCCCGGAACCGACACCTTTACCGGATGAACCTTTGGAGCGGCTGGAACCTCTTAGAGAAAGCACCCATGAAGAATACTTAAATCATATATCAGCAGATATTTATGGAGATGCAGGAGTAAAACGGGCGGCTGAATATGAATTTACCGGGGTAGATGAGAGTTATTTTGATGATGCGCTATTTATTGGGGATTCCAGAACAGTTGGACTTCGGGATTATACGGACCTGTCAGAACATGCAGACTTTTACTGCGAAACATCTCTTACCATTTATAAAGTGATGGAAGAAAATTTCGACGGACAGGGAACAGTGGAGGAAGCGCTTGCTAATAAGGATTATAAGAAAATCTATTTGATGGTGGGAATTAACGAACTGGGCAGAGGCACTACAGAAGATTTTATGGAAAAATATACGGAAGTAGTGGATACGATTCATGCGCTGGAACCGGATGCAAAGATTTTTATTCAGGGTATAATGAGAGTGTCAGGGAAAAAGAGCAATTCAGATGCCATTTTTAATAACAGCAATATTAATGCAAGGAACAATGCAATTGCAACATTAGCTGACAATAAGCAGATTTTTTATATTGATGTAAACGAAGTAGTCTGTGATGAAGAAGGAAATCTTCATGAGGATTACACTTTTGATCAGATTCATTTACTGGGAGCCTATGATGAGATCTGGAAACAGTTTTTACTGGAGCATGGCGTGGTGGAATAAAGTCCACCGCGCTATTTTTTTGCCTTTATCGGATGAGTGGTTTTACCCTGCAGAATCACGGGCAGAGTGGTATAGCTTTGGACAAGCAGGTTGGGACTTTTCAGCTTGCGCAGAATCATATCTCCCGCCTGGGAGCCCATGTCATAGACATCAATGTCCACAATGGTGGGAGCAGGATCTATAATGCTGGAATAAGGGAAAGAATCAAAGGTGAGAAAAGCAATTTCATCAGGAACTTTCAGACCTGAATCGTGGATTGCCCTGGAGACGCCTACTGCAATACAACTGTTTTCACAGACAATGGCCAGAGGGCGTTTTGCAGGAGGAAGCTTAAGCATTTTTTCAGCCGCCTGGTAGCTTTCAAAAGTGCCGGAATCGGTGTATCCAATGCATTCGGGAGCAATGCGGATGCCATAATCCCGCATTTTTCCTATAAATCCTTTTAAACGTTGATTAGAAATAACATCTGTTTTCCGACCGCCGATAAAGGCGGCTTTTGTGTAATCACAGTTAATCAGATGCATGGCGGCATACTGCCCGGCAAGGGCATGATTGGTATCAATCCAGCAAAGGCCGCTGTCAAACCCTGGATGACCGATAATAATATGGGGAAATCCGGCAGATAAAATTAAATTTGCAGTTTCTTCCTTTGCAATAGCGGAGCCATGTACAATCAAAGCATCAGCGCATTTTTGGGATATGACTTTGGATACGGATTCTCCCGGATAGGTGTCTGTAGAGGTGTCTACCAGAGAAAGGGTATATCCGCATTCGGCAAGTTTGCTATAAACACCGCACATGATATCAAACATATGGGGATTTCTATAGGCTTCATTTTTACTCAGTGCAGTCAGATAGACAATATTTCTGGTATTCTGGCGCGCGAAGCTGACTGCCCGGGCATTAGGGGTATAGTTAAGGCGGGACATGACCTCCCGTACTCTTTCAGTAGTAGCAGGAGAAATGGTAGACCAGTTGTTTAATACCTTTGATACAGTGGAAATGGATACGCCGGCTTCTTTTGCCACATCATTTATTGTAACAGCCATAAATACCTCCTGAGAATGTAAACTTATAGTGAACATATCTAAAATCATTTTTGTAGTATAGCGCTTTCCTAATAAAGTCAATAGAAAGTGTA
>VSNT01000176.1 GCA_009774465.1 Lachnospiraceae bacterium | reverse complement strand
TTGATATAGTCACAGTTTCCTGTGCTACGCCAATTATACAGGTCCCTTTCTTTACTTTCGTGGAGTGGGGCTCCCTTTCGGCAGGGTGGGGCTAAAATTCCGTGCAGATGGAGCTGCTGGTCCGGTGTATGCATTTTATTCATGTTTAAGAAAGTGAGACTATTATGAAAATTCCGTATGGATACGTTTTAGTTAGCGATAAAATCATTGTTCATAGCAAAAAGGCAGATGTTGTCCGTAGTATATTTGGATACTATCTTGCTGGAGCCAGCTTAGGGAAAATTGTGGACATGCTTCATGTAAAAGGCGTCCCTTCCCCGTCTGGTAATCCAAAATGGGGAAGAGCAGCGGTGGACAAACTCCTCTCTAATGCAAAATATATACCCCTTGTTGGTATGGAAACATATATGGATGCCCAGTTCGAACGGGATCGCCGATGTAATGTGGATTACGATAAAGTTGGACATCCCAGAAAGACGGTCAGATATCAATCTCCCTCTCTCGAAATAAATTAAGACTACCCAAAGCTCTCTTTTTCTGTTATACTGGAAGAAAAAGGGGAGAATTGGAGTATGACATCAGAAGAAATCGGTGAACTTTATATACGCATCGCATTTCAGTATGAGTCTGCACTGGAGCAGCTTGTAGATAAGGGACTGGTGGACAAGGATTTTGCAGATAAATCCAGACAGACCTTTTACAACGCATTGGATGAAGAAAAACTGCGGACAGATCAAAAGATTAGGAACCATACGGAGATCATACGCCGTTACATGAGAGGCATGATTTGTGAGGACATGGTTTCATTGACAGAAATAGCAAGGCAGTACTCAAAGGATTCCCCTGGGTATATCATTCAAAGCTGGATGCGAAGCCGTAATACTTTGGAGTTTCTTCGTCAATGGGAAAATGACATGAACGGAGAATTTGATGATAAAGCGTGCGAGGAATTGATTCACCAGGCACATACGACGTCGCTGACGGTTACGCCGTCTTTGTGGATCAAGAGGACATGCGCAATTGGGATGCGTGTAAAACAGGGGAAAGGCGGAGGCGTAAGTGCCTATCCGGAAATCGCAGCAGACTTTCGCTTATGGCTTGATCCAGCAGAGAGACTGGCATTAGTCAGATTAATGTGCAGGATGAACGTTAATCAAAAGACGATGTGATATGGCAATCAGAAAACGGACACAAAGACCAATCTATAGTTCGACGTATAAAAGGAGAATTAGATAATGTGGTTGGATAATGCCTCTAGTATCGATATGCTTTTTTACTCTCCTTATGCAGATACTATTGTTAACTTTACAAAAAACTCGTATCTAACGCCGTTGACTATTGGTTTATATGGCAGTTGGGGAGCAGGCAAATCATCTCTCCTACAACTTATCGAGCAACGGATTGAAGATGACAAAGATGGTATAGTTTGTATTTCTTTGAATGCCTGGCAATTCGAAGGATATGAAGATGCAAAAGTGGCCATTATGGAGTCACTTTTGAAATCATTGAAAGAGAATGAAACATTTCTTGAAAAAGCACATGAGAAGATTACTAAACTATTGTCACGTGTTGATTATTTAAAAGTAGGAAAGAGCATTATTCAGAAAGGGCTCCCTTATGCAATTGGAATGTTAACCGGAAACCCATTGCCAATTGCTTTTAATCTTTCTGCAGATACCCTGGATGCAGGCGATTTGTTGACAAAACTGCAATCGTTCAAGACTGAATATATTAAAGAGGGTGAAAAAGAGGATACCATTACCGAAAACATTAGAAAATTTCGAGAAGAATTTGAGGATATGTTAGAAGATGTATCTTCGGTCAGGAATTTAATAGTAATTATAGATGACTTGGACAGATGTTCGCCTGAGAGAATTATTGATACACTTGAGGCAATTAAATTATTTCTTTCTGTAAAAAAGACAACATTTATTGTAGCCGTAGATCAAAGGATTATCGAATACGCAGTAAATATTAAGTATCCACAAATTGACGGATTTGCAATATCCTCTGATTATATAGAAAAGATAATTCAGCTTCCAATCAAAATACCGGAATTGTCCCCTAAAGACATTGAAAATTATTTGTTGCTGTTGGTATCTCAACTTCATATATCTGAAGAAGGATTTGAAACTCTTATCAACGAAATTTACGATAACAGAATGATGCTTCGTGATAAGGCATTGATGTATAGCGAAATAGCAACGATTATAGAAAACGAGCAATGTTCATACAAGGAAGGCACATCTAAGAGTTCATTTGATGCAGATGCATCCATTATTTCGAAGATTGGCCCGACTGTATCAAGTAGTCTTAAAGGTAATCCTCGACAGGCCAAGCGGTTTTTAAATACGTTTTTTGTTAGGAAGAATCTAGCGTCACTATATTTTGGTGAGGACATTGATTTGTCGGTTATGGCAAAGCTTTTGGCCCTAGAAACAATTGAAATACGGGCATTTAGAAAATTATATGAGTGGAGCAGCAATTTTAATGGAGAAATTAAGCAGCTAAAAGAAATAGAATACCGTATTAAAGACGGAAAAGAACTTGACGAGGAATATGCACTTTGGGCACCCCCCAGAATCACTAAATGGCTAAAAAGTGAGCCAATAGAGTTATACAAACAGGACCTGAGTAAATATTTCTATTTATCCAGAGAAGCGCTGAGTAGTGTGGAAAGTATTTCTTCTACATTTAGCGAATCAGAGCGCAAAATGCTGTCGGCTTTCCAGAATTGTATGAAGGGGCAGGAGAATTTACGTATTGAAGAATTGAAGAAAATGGAACCTGTATCTCAACGGAACATATGTGATGCTCTTATTGAACATTTTAAAGCCGATTCTATTGCCCTTAATATAATTGCTCCCCTATATTGCAATTATGCTGATTTTAGAACCGATATAAGTGAAGCTATATTGCAAAAGCCAAGTACATTTTTTACAATGGCTGTAATTCCTCATATGGTAATAATGCATAAAGCATCTCCCACACAATTTGAAGAGCTTTTAAATCGGCTAAAAAGCAAAAAATTTATAAAAGATGAGATTTGCTCTATGATAAAAGCAGGTGATTTTGGGGTTACTACTGTCGAAAGAAAGGTGTGATAAAATGGGCACGTCAAAAGGATATATTGCGCCGTCTACTCCTAATTGGAAACGAGCGAAACGAGAAATATCACATTACTTAAGTAATCCCACTGATGTTGCAAGAAGAAACGCTGCTGCCCAATATGCGAGGGCAATGGCTGGTGATAGTTATAATGTATCGCAGGTAACAAGAGCATTTGCAGGGGCAATCAGTTTCTCATCTGCAAGCACCGCTCGAGGTTATGCGGTAGCTCTACGTGAAATTGGACGAGAAGATATTTTATCTTTAGAACCCAAAGAAGCATTAGATGCGTTAATTTCACATTTTGCAAATGATGGCAGTACGATTGATGATAAAATTGCATTAGATAGCATGGTTGAGACTTTTAAAGTCTTGGAAGTGATTCAACCAGAAGATTTACAAGGCATTGACACTTCTCGCTTGCTAAAAGAAATGGTATGCCAATTTGCCAAACTGAAATTTGCTCAACTTTTTGATAAGCAAATACGCACTAAATGTCCTGTAATTGAAGAAGCAAATGCGAGAATAGCTGAGATGCAAGAATATATATACTATGCTATGGATCAGCAATTAACAGAGAATATCCTCAAAGAAATCAATCCGCATAACTTGGCAAATGAGATGATTGTTCAAAATACTTTAAACAAAGGCTTTGAACTTATGACTATTTTCTATGGTGAATAATATGAAAATATGGATCAACAAATGTATCGCGGAGGAAAGAGCAACATCCTTTATAGATGCCGTGACTTTCAATATAAGTGTTCCAGGACAGGGTGGAAGGGTCGCCTCGAATATTCGTGATGGCTGGTATAGGGTATTGGGAATCCAAGCAGTAACTCCCATATGCGAGGACTTGTATATAATCGCGTTATCAGTTTTTGCTACAGACAAACGGATACCTCGCAGTAAAACTCCAGACAATTGGACTCGAGAAGTACATCTTAATGTTCCAGTTATAATGGTAGATCAATGGAATTTTGTCAAGGAAGAACTTGAAAGAATGTTAAGCTATCTTTCAGGGGACTTGTGGCATTTTACATTCAGATCTTGTGAAATCGAGAACAGATACAAGGATAATCATGTACATGCACCAGACCGCAATACATTATTAAATAGAATTGATGGAGTTTCTTTATTCTCTGGCGGCTTAGATTCCTTTTGCGGTGCATATGATTTGATAATGAACAGCAAAAATACAGTATTTGTCGGTTTCAAGGAATACGGGAAACTCGAGTCTGTTCAAAGCACTTTGATGGATAGCCTAAATTGCTGTTTTCCTGATATAGTTAAGCTGTTGTTTACTTTTGCTGCTAGGGCATGCTGCCCGCTTGGTACGGAAAATCTTCCACCTGAGAATACTAGTAGAAGTAGATCGTTCTTATTTATTTGTGCTGCAATTTGTGTTTCTGAAGTGGTCGGAGATGATACGCCAGTCTATATCCCGGAAAATGGTTTTATTGGACTAAACTTGCCGCTCACGATGGGCCGAAGTGGAAGTTGTAGCACAAGAACAACACACCCCTATTTTATAAAAATGCTGAATGGAATTCTGGGAAAAGTTGGAATACGGCATGAGGTGATAAATCCATTTGCTTTTCAAACAAAACGTGAAATGGTACAACAATTCATTGCGGCCCCTGGATTCTTAGAGAATATACATAAGACCATCTCTTGTTCTCACCCGTGTAATGGACGGTGGCAAGGTAAAACCGAGCCAGAGAATTGTGGTTACTGTTATCCATGTCTTATCCGACAATCTTCCCTTGTTGGTGTTCTTCCGCCTAATGAGTATTATAACTTTGATGTGTTGTCATTAGACTATCTTATGAATGCTACCAATGCTAAGCGTTCTGATTTTGTTGATCTTCTCAGTTCAATTAATGAGGCATGCTTATCAACGGACGAAGATCTTATGAAGAGAATAAAGGCAACAGGTAGACTAACGCAAGAAGAAACACATGCTTTCTTAAGGCTATACAAAGAGACGATTGCAGACTTGATTCGAATGTTATCTATAGATCCAGAACTACTTCGAATAGCTGGGGTACATTATGCGACTAATTGACACGCATTTTCATTTGGATTTTTATCGTGAACACAGCTATTGGTATGATCAAATCAATGCGATGAAACAATACACGTTATGTGTTACCAATTCACCTGAAATATACTGTGCATGTAAAAAAATATATTCAGAAACCCGATATGTCAAATTTGCACTGGGATATAATCCACAGGTATGTTCAGAAATGGTGTTAAACAGGCAAGCATTCCTTTCCGAATTGGCCAAAGCGAAATATATAGGGGAAGTTGGATTGGATTTCTCGCCAAAACATATTGGTACAAAAATAAAACAAGTTGACGCATTTGAGTTCATATGCCGAAGCGTTGCTGGTAGCAGCAAACTTCTCACAGTTCATTCAAGAAATGCGGAAAAAGATGTTTTTGATATTATGGCTCGAAATGGAATAAAACGTGCAATAATTCATTGGTATACTGGTGATTTAGAAAATATGCAGAAATTTAATAGGGCCGGTTACTATTTCTCGGTCAATTCTAATATGTGTACAACATCCAGAGGAAAGCGCATAATTTCAGAAATTCCATTAGATAAAATACTTGTAGAAAGTGATGGTCCATTTACAAAAGTCGGAACACATAAATATAACCCAGTAAACCTTCAGGATATATACTCAATTCTTGCAGCTACGATTGGCGTTCAAAATATTGAAAATATAGTTTATGAAAATTTCAATCGTTTATTGACTCTTTAATGTGTAAGATCGTTCATCTGAGTTGAGTTATAAAAATATGTGAAACTTCTGTGCATAAACAGCTGATATTAAGCCCCCACAGATTTTCTTATAATTAATTTGTTGACAAAACACCCACCCAAGAAGCGCTGCAAACTGTTCTACAATAACGGTTTGCAGCTGCATCTTTTTTATCTACAGAAGGAAAATCAGCCATTCCTCCGGGGGACGTTTTATCATCTTCTTGTCCTTATAGGAGGGCTTGTAGGCGCGGAAGTTGACGGTATGCCCCATATACTCCGGCTTGGCGAGCATATCCGCAACGGTATTGCTCGTCCAGTCATAGGGACGGGACATATCCGTTTTGCTCTGGCACGTTCCCCGGCCCCGCTGGGCGAGGTAGTAGGAGGGGCGCTCCACCTTGTCATTCATCAGGATTTTGGCAATGGTTAAAGGGCCTTTGCCCTCCACGCTCAACCGAAAAATGCGGCGTACAACATCCGCCGCTTTTTCGTCCACCAGCCAATGGTGCTTTTCCTCCGGGTCCTTCTTGAACCCGTAGGGGATCGTGTTGGTGACGGGCTTGCCGGACCGTCCACGCACCTGATACTGCGCTTTCTGTTTCCGGCTACAGTCCCGGACGTACCACTCATTGAACACAGGTTATTGGGGAAAGGGAAAGCAAACAGGCAAAAACCCAGTATTCATGCGGGTTTGCGGCGAGATGGCTCTCAAAAGCTAACCTCACAAAAGACAGATTATTGCACAATCACA
>VSNT01000175.1 GCA_009774465.1 Lachnospiraceae bacterium | reverse complement strand
CCCTCCCTCATCCCCACCCCACACACTACCCCAAATCTCCCGTTCACAACATCCACCCAAGTTTTTTCCTCATTCATGCCGATACATACCATATAATCGAAAGGGCGGTAAGAATCATGTTATCAATTGCGGTGTGTGATGACGAGCTGATAGAATGCTGCGGCATAGCAGGAAAAGTAAAGAAAATTATGGAGGAGATGAAACTGCCTTGCATTTTGCGTCAATTCAGCAGTGGACAGGAACTTTTAAGTTCATCAGAGGGATTTGACATCATATTTTTGGACATCCTTATGCGGGATTTGGACGGGATGCAGACTGCACAGCTTTTCAGGGAAAAAACATTTAATAAAATACTAATTTTCATATCTTCCAGCAGGGACTATGTTTTTGAAGCTTATGATGTGGAAGCTTTTTGGTATCTGCTAAAGCCGATTGATGAAAAGAAGTTAAAACGGGTTTTGGAAAAGGCTGTTTTGAAGCTGGAAAGTCATCCACAGGAATTTATGATTGTCAGCAGGGAAAGGCAGAAAAAGAAGCTGTTTTTAGATGATATTTACTATTTTGAGGTAAAGGGAAGAATCATTCATGTGCATGGAAAAGAAGAGAGCTTTGCCTATTATGAGAAACTTGGCATTTTGGAAAATTGTCTGCAGGGGAAAGGTTTTTTCAGGAGTCACAAGGGCTATCTTGTAAATTTGAAGTATGCTGCCGGGTATAACCGGCAGGAGGTTATTCTTGATAATGGAGAGAGAATTGCAATTGCAAAAAGGCGATATGATGAATTTTGCAGGGAGTTTCTGATGTATATGAAAAAAAGCGGAGGAATCATGTGATGGCAGAGTTGGCTGGAAACTTTATAGTAGCATTATGCTATATGTGTTATCTATGGACAGTAAAAAAGTTTTGTAAAGCCTATTTGGACAGTTCAAGAATGCGGGAGTGGGTATTTTTATTGGTTCTTTTTGCGGGCTGGATACTGCAGAATATAATGAGTAAATACTGTTTTTTTCCCAATATTGTCTATGATTTGTCAGGGCATTTTCTTTTTCTTGGAGCAGTAGTATTATTGTTTCAGGGAACAATGGAAAAGAAAATACTTGCCTCTTCCATGTTGATGACGGTAACGATACTGGTGGAAAATTTTTGTACCTCCTGTTTTTCCAGTCTTTACCTGATCTGGCTACATACACAGAAAGGCATTTCGGTTCCTTTTTTAAATGAGTGGGAGATGAAGCTGATTTTTTGTATCAGTTTACTCACCGGAAGTCTGGCGGTGTACCTGTTGTCAATTCATCCGGTGTCCTGTTTTTATGGAAGGATGAAAAGATGGCATGTTGTATTGGCGATTCCATTTTTTATGATTACAGCAGTATTTGATGTGGCAAATTGGGGAGCGGGATATGGCATTTTGGTTAGAAGCGGAGGAAATTTAGGGCTGTATTATGATCAGATTTTCAGCAATGCGGGGGTTGGCATACTTGCATTATTGTCTATGCTTGCAATAGGATTTTATGTTTTAGGGATGGACAAAATATATCTGGAACAGAGAAAAAGCAGCCAGTATTATGCCCAGATTGCTGCATATCAAATGTTGGAGGAGCAGTACAGCCAGTTGGAGCGGTTGAGGCATGATATGAAAAACCATATCATTGCTTTAGGAGGACTTTTGGAAAACAAAGAATGGGAAAAAATGAGAAGTTATTTAAAAAATATGGAAGAAAGGGCGGGCATTAAAACCGGTGAGGAAGTGACTGGAAATCAGGTAGTGGATGCGCTTTTAGAGCAAAAACGAAAGGCGGCGGAAGAGAAAGATATTTTGTGGGAATGTGATGTGCAGGTGCCGAAAAGTCATTGTATCAGTGAGTTTGATCTATGTGTACTGTTTGGAAATATACTGGATAATGCGCTGGAGGCATGTGAGCGGCTGCCTTATAGCAAAGCAGCGGACAGGAAGCGTAGCTTTATCAAAATTCAGGCGAAAGTGGTGAAAAGCTGCTTCCTTCTGGAAGTGCAAAACAGCGCAGAGGAACCATATGTACATGGAGCCACAGGCAGGAAAAATTCAAAGATGCATGGGATTGGCCTGCTGAATGTGAATGACGTGGTAAACAGATATAATGGGGTGATGAATATAAATTTTCAAAATGCTGTTTTTACGAGTTCGATTTTAATACCGATAAATGTTGCCGGACATGACAGCAAACAGGCTGTTTAAAACGGAAAACTAATAAATTTCCTTATAATGTCGAAAGAAAAATAAAGACTCAGGAGGATTTATTCATGCATACAAAAGTAATGGAAGGAATTGTAGGAGCCAGAACAAATATGGACATGGTAGATGTGCCTATGAGAGTTTATAAGGAGGCACGACGCAAAGGAGATACAGCCACAATGGAACGGGCAATGGGGTATGCCAATGAATTTGAAGGTAAAGCAAAGGAGTACAAGGAAAAAGCTGATGAAGGAATGAAAGAAGAGGCTGAGGAACTTAAGGAAAAAGAAAAGCTGGAGAGGGAAGAATCCATTCAAAAACGCAGGGAAGAACGTGAAAAATTCGAAGAAAAAATTGAAGAAAACAGAGAAGCGGATACCGTGGAAGTGAGCGAGGAAGGCAAAGTTTTACTTAAAAGTAACACCGATTTGAATTGCTCTGATGCGCCCAAATCACATTCTGATTCTGCCCAGGAACCTGTGATTTATACGAAAACAGGAGAGGCCAGCAGGATAGAACAGACGGCAAGTATTTCGGTTTCTGTGTAACAGAGTAGTACTTTAACTATCATCCGCCAACAATCGTACCAATATTTCCATGCAATAACAGACGAAGGATTCCGCACAAAACTAAATGCCCCACATAGAACACATAGAAAAACCATTTCATCCATTTGGCTTTTCCCCTTGTGCCATTGTAAAAATGCATAAAAGGCCATACGATAATAGTGCCAAATTGAAGCAGGCCATAGACTACATCAATACACAGGCACCATACAAGGACATACATGGATAAATATGCCAGCATTCCCAATACCTGTTTCCTTAAATTTCCTCTGTTTTGATAAATATGCAGGGTACACAGTACGGGGAAGCATGACCAGTCGGAGGGAAAAGCCAATGCGCACAATGCCATAATCAGCAATGTTTTCTGCCACTTTTTTAATGGAAAGCTTCTTTTTTCATCATCAAAGATATACAGGGCAATTACAGCACAGAAAAGTGCCCAAATTACGCTGGTTTGGTCGAAAACTGAGTCCTGGAAGGGGATAAAGTTTATTCCAAAGCAGAAATTATATGCAAAATGAGACAGAATAGAGAACACAAACAGCCTGAACATATATTTTTTAAGGTTTTTTGTATAGTAATATCCCTCTGCAATCATAAACCACATAATTGGAGCTGCCAGCCTCCCAACCAAATGAATACCAATAAGCCACCATGCCTTATTATCATATCCAGGCCATATAGTCCATGCCAAATGATCAATCAGCATGGAAGCAATTGCAAGCAGTTTAAGCTGATTTCCAGATAATCCTTTTAATTTATCCTTAGTAATCATTTTTTCCATTTTAACAAATCCCATCAAAATTGTAATTTATGATTCCCACAAATTTAAATTCACATATTAGAATATTACAATATCCCACCGTTTTTTTCAAATAATGTTTGATGAAAATACATATCATATTTCCTTCTCCACAAGTTTAAAGTATACTATAAGAAAAGGGAATTACCTGTTATTACCTTTGGACGAAAGGGGGAGCACCTGGTGGAAATAAAGGTTAATTTAAAGTCCCTGGGAAAACGAAGACAATCTGTTAAAACGGTAACTTATGAAATTCCGGGGCATCCCCAAACCCTTCGGGAGTTGATTTGTGCTGTTACCCAGGCGGGAGTTGAGGAATACAATTGTCGTATGGAGCCACCGGAATTATTGCGCTGTCTGACCAGTGAAGAGATTACGGATATGGCGCAGGCCGGAAAAGTATCCTTTGGGGTTAATTACGGGGAGAAGAAAGCAGACCTTATGAAAGCCCAGGAAAATGCCATTCAATGCTTTGAGGATGGAATTTACAGGATCTTTTTAAATGAAACCCCTCTGGAAGCATTGGAGGAGAGGATTCAAATTACAGAGGAAAGCATATTTACATTTGTCAGGCTGACTATGCTGGCGGGAAGGATGTGGTAAGTTGAAAAATCAGGTATTTGATTACAACACAAGACGGGAAATCACCAACAGGCGGAAAGCGCAGTTGGAGCAGAAAATTCGAAAACTGTCGGGAAATGACAGGGAACTGGCGCTGGAGCTTTTGGGACAGCTGGGAGGAAGAGGGGAGCACACTGGAAAGATTGCAAGGCAGTTTTATGCAAATCCGGAGAAAAAGCCTTCCCAATGGTTTGACCAGAGAGGCATGTTACCAATGACGCATGTTCATAAAGGACTGCTGGATGCTTTTGTGCCCGAAAATTATCAGGAGTCTTATCTTTTTATCATAGATAAACTGAATCAGTTTCCTTTTTCCTACGGATGGAACAGGAGAACGGTACGTACAAAAGGCTATGGTCCACAGATTTCACTGGTGTTTTCTCTGCTTACTACTTATGAAAAGTTATTTTATTTTGATGGAAGGCTGGAGGACTATATTTATAAGCGCCTGGATGAGGAGAAGCTGGATTATATCAAAAATGACTGGAATTTTAACCGGAATTTCAGTCTGATTTATGCAGCGGAAATTGACAGAAAAAATCAGTCGGTAATAAATGCGTTGAAAGATTTGATTTTAAGTGAAAATAATACTGCTTATCTGGACCGGGAGATGATTCTTGGTATTATCCGTTCCGGCAATCAGGAATTACATAAACTCCTTGGGGATCTTTTACTTGCCGCCAGATTGCAGGAAGGTTTAAGGCAGGCAGTCTGTGAAACGATGGACGAGGGAACCAGGGAAGGATTTTTACATCTTTTTCAGGTGATTGAAGAAAATGATTTGATTCGTTATTCCTCAGTGAAACGCGCAGTTTCTACATGGATTGGAATCTATGATGAAAAAAATGTAGACCGGATCAATGAAAAGCTTTTAAGGCTGATGGGGCGATGCCTGCGGGAGAAAGAATTTTGTAAGGAACAATTGCACAGTAACGACTCCATTGCCATCAGCGCAGCCCTTTGGGCCCTTGGATTTAACGAGGCGGAGGATGCTGTTGAAGCGATGTTTGACCTGATTGATTATGGAACGAAAAACCAGAAACTGACCGCATCCTTTTATAATTTAAATTTATTTGATGATTCTTTAAAAATAAAAGCTGCCCGTAAGGTGGTTTTGGAACATACTGATGACTTAGAGCTGGTTGCGGCATATATGCCGGCGTTTACCATGCGCCTTGGAGGCTGGATCAGAGGCCTTTTGTATCAGGGACCGTCTGATTCACGGAGTGTTCCTGCCCCTAAAAGGCCGGTACTGACAGATTATTTTGCAGATAAGGAAGATGCTTTAAGCCAGTATGAAAAATTCGCCGGTATCTATGAAAGGCTGCCGAAAAAAGGTCTTGTTTTTGATCCATGCATTTTTCCCTGGTATCGGGTGGAGCTTACCCCTTCTGCAGTGGTTCGTCAGATGGCATTTACCGCTTATGTACTGCAGGATGAGGAAAAGATCACTTACATGGCGGGGCTATTGGGAGAAGTGGCAGGAAGCAGCTATGACAGGGGATATCTTTTAAATTTGCTTTTATACCATCCCTCTAATCAAAGGCAGAGGGAACTGCTGATTCAGTATATGGGTAATGCAGAGGAGTCCACTTCTTCAAAGGCGATTAAGCTGGTAAAAAATTTGTCCTTAAAGGAGCAGGATTACCGGTTGATGGAGGATATGCTGCGGTTTAAACGGAGCAAACTGCGCAAAGAGTTATTAGAGTTTCTTATGGAGCAGGAGGATGCGTCTATGGAAGGATGCTTAAAGCGTCTTCTGGCGGATGACAGGGAAGAGAAGCGCAGCGCAGGATTGGATTTGATGCTCCGTCTTTCAAAGAATAAGGAAAAAGAAGGCTTTTATCAGAGGGTAAAATCTCTGGCAGCAGAAATAGAGCATCCCACGGATAAAGAAAAGATTCTGCTGGAAGAAATCTTAGGGAAGGAAAAAGATGACCTTTCGGAAAAGAAAGGATTTGGCATTTATGATCCTGATGCGCCGGTGGAAATTCCGGAGCTGGAAGAGGGAAGTGACGCCGTTAAAAAATGCATTCCGCTGTCGGAAGAGGAGATTATTTCAAAGCTTGGAAAGCTGGATGCACTATTTAGAGAAAATCGGAACTATGAGTATGAAACAGTTTCCGGTGACAAAGCTTTGCTGGGGAATAATTATACCTTGCAGAAAAAAGAAGCTGGTATGGGAAGACAGGTAAATTTTATGGACCGGTATCGTTTAAAGAATTATCCTTTGGAGGAAAAACTGCGGACTTTTTATCAGGAAGAAATCGGTGATTACGGAACTTTTATCGAATGGGAGGCAAGGTTCCTTTTGCAAAACAGAGAGCTTTATCAAAAGAGCCGGACATTTTATGAGGCAGTTTTCGGGAAACTTCCCTTTGCCCCTATGCCTCTTGGGCTGGAATACCAGAAGCAGATCGCGGGCGTGCGTCTGAATTACCGCTATGAATTTATGGACAGGAAGCTTTTGTTTGAGGCGGGCATACAGGCTGTGC
>VSNT01000174.1 GCA_009774465.1 Lachnospiraceae bacterium | reverse complement strand
ATAAGATTGCGCCGCCTTTTAAAGAAGCGGAATTTGATATTATTTTTGGTGAAGGTATTTCGGTCGTCGGGGATGTCCTCGAGCTTGCAGCAGAAGTGAGCTTTGTAAGTAACAGCGGTGCATGGTACGCATATGGCGGAAGTAAAATTGGCCAGGGACGTGAAAATACGAAACAGTATTTAAAAGATAATCCGGAGGTTTTTGCAGAAATCGTGGAAAAGGTCAGGGAGCATTATGGCCTCAAGGAGGCAGTTTCTGATGCTGTAAAGGAGCCGGAACCCAGTGGAAAGGCAGCTAAGAACTCTAAAAGCGCTAAAGGAGAGTAAAGAGTTAATGGGTGTACCTGGCAGAAACGCCGCAGTGGAAATAACAGTAAAATTCAGAAAGCAGGAAATAAATGACCATAACAAAAATTACTGATGTATCTAAATCAAGAAAAAGGATAGAAATAGATGGTGAGTTCGCTTTTGTTTTATACAAAGGCGAACTCGCCTTTTATGGCATGAAAGAAGAAAGTGAAATCAGGGAAGAAGATTATCAGGAAATTATGACCAAAATACTTCCCAAACGGGCAAAGCTTCGAGCCATGAATCTTTTAAAAAGCCGCACTTATACAACGGTACAGTTGATGGAAAAATTAAAAACGGGTGGATATCCACCTCAAATCATCAGAGAAGCAATAGATTATGTGGCTTCCTTTGGATATATCAATGACAGTCAGTATGCATATGACTTTATTGAATATAATAAGGAAAATAAAAGTAAAAACAGGATTATGGCTGATTTGCGAAGAAAAGGAATTTCAGGCGATATGGTGGAAGCAGCATGGGAGGAAGCAGTTGGAGAGGACAGAGCAGCATTGGAGAAAAAACAAATTATAAAATTATTGGAAAAAAAGCATTTTTCACCTGAAGACGCCACTTTACAGGAAAGTCAAAAGATGATGGCATTTTTGTACAGGAAGGGATTTGCAATTGAAACCATAAGAAATGTACTTTCGCTTGACATAACCAGTTTTTAAGTTTAAAATTTAAGTGTTGTAGTTTGCTTTTAGAATGTTGATGCTGTGAATACATTCTATATAGATAATAGTACAATGAAAATTAAATAAGGAGGTGCTCCTGTAAATGATGCAAGTTTTGATAGCAGTCATCGTTACACTGGTAGTGACAGCTCCTACAGCATGGCTGTTGGCGACCGCATATTATAAGAAAGTATCGGAAGCCAAGATTGGAAATGCTGAGGAGAAGGCACGCGAAATTATTGATGAAGCTTTGAAAACTGCTGAGACTAAAAAGCGCGAGTCCTTACTGGAAGTTAAGGAAGAGTCCATTCGTACAAAAAATGAATTGGACAAGGAAATTAAAGAACGTCGTGCAGAAGCGCAGCGTTATGAGCGCAGAATTCAGCAGAAGGAAGAGAACATTGATAAGAAATCAGATGCGATTGAGAAAAAGGAAGCCAGCCTTGCTGCTCGTGAGGACGAGCTTGCAAAGCAGCGGGTTGAAATTTCAAAGCTGAATGAACAAAGATTACAGGAACTGGAACGAATCTCTGGTTTAACCTCCGAACAGGCAAAAGAATATTTATTAAAAATTGTTGAAGATGAAGTAAAACATGAAACGGCTGTGATGATCAAGGAAATGGAGAATCGCGCCAAAGATGAAGCGGATAAGAAGGCAAAGGAATATGTGGTTACAGCTATACAGAAATGTGCGGCAGATCATGTTTCCGAGACTACAATTTCTGTAGTTCAGCTTCCAAATGATGAAATGAAAGGAAGAATTATTGGTAGAGAGGGAAGGAATATCAGAACCCTTGAAACCCTTACCGGTGTTGATTTGATTATTGACGATACGCCGGAAGCTGTCATTTTATCCGGTTTTGATCCTATCCGCAGGGAAGTAGCAAGAATTGCGCTTGAAAAATTAATCGTAGATGGACGTATTCATCCGGCCAGAATCGAGGAAATGGTTGAAAAAGCGCAAAAAGAAGTTGAAATCATGATCAAGGAGGAAGGGGAGGCTGCCACCTTAGAGGTTGGCGTACATGGTATTCACCCTGAACTTGTGCGGCTGCTTGGTAAGATGAAGTTTAGAACAAGCTATGGACAGAATGCATTAAAGCATTCCATAGAAGTAGCACAGCTTTCAGGACTTTTAGCAGCAGAGCTTGGTCTGGATGTGAGAATGGCTAAGAGAGCAGGCTTACTGCATGATATAGGCAAGGCTGTGGATCATGAGATGGAAGGTTCCCATATTCAGCTGGGTGTTGAGCTTTGCAGAAAGTTCAAAGAGTCACCTGTTGTTATTAATGCAGTAGAATCTCATCATGGAGATGTTGAGCCTCAATCATTGATTGCATGTATTGTACAGGCTTCTGATACAATATCCGCTGCAAGACCGGGAGCAAGACGTGAAACGCTTGAAACTTATACAAGCAGATTAAAACAATTAGAAGATATCACAAACAATTTTAAAGGAGTAGATAAATCTTTTGCAATTCAGGCAGGTAGAGAGATTCGTGTAATGGTAGTTCCAGAACAGATTTCTGATTCTGATATGGTACTTTTAGCCAGAGATATTTCCAAGCAGATTGAAGCTGAACTTGAATATCCCGGGCAGATAAAGGTTAATGTGATCAGAGAATCAAGGGTAATTGATTACGCAAAATAGTTTTTCAATTGCCGGCTAAATTGGAGTTTTAAGAGGGTAACCCAAAGTTCGAAAGGGCTTAGGGAACCCTCTTTTTTGCACTTACTTTCAGCAAAATAAAGTGTAATGACAACAATTTTGCAAATAAAAAAGAAAAAAACTCTTGTTACTTTAGGAATGTTATAGTAGAATAATATGGGCATTGGATTGTATACAATTATCCAAAGATACCATAAGAGATAAAAACAGGAGGATATGCACCATGAAGGCATATAGGGAATTAAGTGAAAGTGAACTGCTTGCGTTGAAGGATGAGCTGCATAAAGAATATGAGGAAGCTAAGGCAAAGGGATTGCAGTTGGATATGTCCAGAGGAAAACCATCACCGGCCCAGCTTGATATGGAAAAGGATTTCCTGGGGATGGTTATTTCAGATGCTGACGTCACGACAGAAACAGGCGTTGACTGTAGAAATTACGGGCTTTTGGACGGAATACCGGAGGCAAGGAAACTGCTTGCGGATATGCTTGAGGTTTCAGCAGATAAGGTAATTGTTTTTGGTAATTCCAGTCTGAACGTTATGTACGATACCATTGCACGTTCCATGCTGCTTGGGGTACTTGGAAACACACCCTGGTGCAAATTGGATAAAGTAAAATTTTTGTGTCCTGTTCCCGGGTATGACAGACACTTTGCAATTACAGAGCAGTTTGGCATTGAAATGATAAATATTCCCATGAGAGAAGACGGGCCTGATATGGATTTGGTAGAGAAATATGTAAGTGAGGACTCTGCGGTAAAGGGAATCTGGTGTGTGCCCAAATATTCTAATCCCCAGGGCTATACTTACTCAGATGAAACAGTGAAAAGATTTGCAGCATTAAAACCGGCAGCAGCAGATTTCAGAATATTCTGGGATAATGCCTATGCGGTACATGATTTATATGAGGACAGAAGTGACAGCCTTTTAGAGATTTTAAGTGAATGTGAGAAGGCAGGTAATCCGGATATGGTGTATGAATTCTGCTCCACCTCCAAGGTGACATTTCCTGGTGCAGGGATTGCAGCAATTGTAACATCACCTGCAAACCTGGAACAGATTAAGGCTGCCATGACAATTCAGACAATTGGATATGATAAATTAAATCAGCTCCGCCATACAAAATATTTTAAGAATATTGATGGCATGAAGGCACATATGAAGAGGCATGCAGCAATTATGCGGCCTAAATTTGAGGCAGTATTAGAGGTTTTGGAAAGTGAGCTTTCAGGTCTTGAAATCGGTTCATGGACCAACCCAAATGGAGGATATTTCATTTCTTTTGATGCAATGGAAGGCTGTGCAGGAGCAATTGTCAGGAAATGTAAGGAAGCAGGCGTAGTACTTACAGGTGCAGGTGCAACCTACCCTTATAAAAAGGATCCGAAGGACAGCAATATTCGTTTAGCGCCTACCTTCCCTTCACCGGAAGAGCTGTCTGTGGCAACAGATTTGTTTGTTTTGTGTGTCAAGCTGGTCAGTGTGGAAAAGCTGCTTTCTAAAAATTAAAAGAATATAGTATATTTGGAGTATAGCGAAATGGAAGAATTTAAAAGAATTGCAAGAAATCTGGTTGCACATGGGGCAATTATTGATTATTATCAGGATACCATGCAGATACCCAATGGAAATGTTGTAAAGTGGGACTTTATCAAACATAAAGGGGCGGCAGCGGTAGTTCCTGTGGATGATAAGGGGCGCCTTATTATGGTAAGACAATACCGGAATGCGCTGGAACGCTATACCCTGGAAATTCCGGCGGGAGGTTTGAATTCGGCTGATGAACCTACGATGGATGCTGCCTTGCGGGAATTGGAAGAGGAAACCGGTTATAAGGCGGCTCATGCGGAACTGTTGATCAGTATTTATACTACAGTCGCTTTCTGTAATGAAAAAATAGATATTTATCTTGCAACCGGTTTAACTTCAGGAAAGCAGCATTTGGATGAAGATGAGTATGTTCAGGCAGGAGCCTATACAGTGGAAGAACTGACACAAAAGATTTTTGCAGGAGAAATTCAGGATTCCAAGACAGTTGCAGCAATTATGGCTTATAAGGATAAGTGCATGAGGGCATAATTTTATACAGATATTTCTGAAACAGGCTGTGCATATGCGCAGCCTGTTTTTCATATATATAGCTTGAAGAAAAGAATAAAGGATTTAAAATGCTGAAAGGCGGGAAAAACAGTATTTATATACGCTGGTTCTATTTGTTTTTAGGCGGCTTTCTTCTGGGCGTTATGATTATGAATCTGGGAACAGAATTATTTCTTTCAGAAGCAGGAATTTTCAGTGCAGCCTCAATGAACAGACTAAAATACATTGAAATCAATCATGTAAGCTTTTTAAAATATGTATTGCGGCATCGAATGGGCACCGGAATCATTTTGATTCTCTTATCAAGTACCGGAATCGGCCTGATTTCTGTGTATGCCTGTGTGGTCTGGCAGGGAATGCTGGCAGGAATGACAATTACGGCTGCAACCATACGGTTTGGAATAAAAGGCCTGCTTTTGATTTTGGGAAGTGTGTTTCCCCATCAACTGCTTTTGATACCGGCACAGGTTATGCTTTTAGGGTGGTGCTATGAAAACAGCAGGAAAGGACAAATGAAAGGAAATATGGTGACACCATATTATAGAAGTAAAAAACAACAGTTTCTGCATCAGGGTATTATTCTTTTATGGATATGGATTGTTATTTTGATTGGCTGTTTTTTAGAAAGTTATGTAAACCCAATTCTGATTTCAGATCTGGTAAAAATATTTTAAAATATTTTTTTACAACATGTTGTATTTACATAATTTGGTATTGCCGATATATTGTATTTTGAAGATGAAATAAGCATAAATATACGAAAAACAGATAAAAAGTAAATTTGCTTTTCTTACTTTTTCTGATTATAATAGTTACACAACATGTTTTATGTAAACATGTTCCGGTAAAGAATAAATTGGCAGGAGAAGCGATTTTTAAGATGAACGCGGAGATTAATGCATTTATAGTCTATTTACATAATGTGAAGAAAACTTCTGAGAATACAGAGCTTTCATACCGCAGAGATTTGATGAAGGTAAGAAATTACATGGAACAGCAGGGAATAGAAGATGTAAAGAAAATTACTATTACAAATTTGAATTCTTATATACTTTTTTTAGAGAAAAACAAGTTTTCTGCTGCAACCATTTCCCGGAACATTGCCTCCCTGAAAGCATTTTATCATTATCTGTTTAAGACAGGGATGGTCATGGAAGACACGGCGGAAACCCTTCATGCGCCTAAAATTGAAAAGAAAATGCCGGAAATTCTGACAACAGATGAAGTGGTAAGACTGTTAGAGCAGCCACAGGGAAATTCACCCAAAGAAATTCGGGATAAAGCAATGCTGGAGCTTTTGTATGCCACAGGAATCAGAGTGACGGAATTGATTCATCTAAAGATAGAGGATATTAATCTGCAGATGGGATATCTGCTTTGCCGGGATGGAGAAAAGGAAAGAATTATTCCTTTTGGAAATGAGGCCAGAAATGCGCTTTTGCGTTATCTGGAGGGAACCCGGTCTGCAATGATTAAGGACAAGGAGTCAGAATATTTGTTTGTAAATTGTTCCGGACAACCTATGAGCAGGCAGGGATTCTGGAAGCTGATTAAATTCTATGCCAAAAAGGCAGGGATTGTGGCGGATATTACACCTCATACGCTGCGCCACTCTTTTGCGGCACATTTGGTTGAAAATGGAGCTGACTTAAGAAGTGTACAGGAAATGCTGGGACATTCAGATATTTCCACCACACAGATTTATGCGAACATGAATCATAGCAGAATCAGAGAAGTGTATGCCAAGGCACATCCCAGACATTAAAGGGATAAATTATAGGTATAAAATAAATAACGGATGTTTTTTACAGCATGTTTACGTTGAGGAGAGCTGTCTGCCGGATTTTTGCAGAGGGCTTCCTGAATTGCAAAACGAGATTCCCGTCCAAGAGGGAAAGACAGATACAAACAGAATAAAATATAAGAGAGAAAGT
>VSNT01000173.1 GCA_009774465.1 Lachnospiraceae bacterium | reverse complement strand
AATTGAAGGGCGTCTGTGATCTGGTCTTTGGGATGAATTTGGTAAGCGTCATATTCTGCTTTGTTTTCCTCATAATATGCAATGCAGTTATCCCACTGGAGATGAAAGACTTCATAGGGGGAGGTTTCCAGATAGTTCTTTCCCATATCGTCCAGCATCACCATATTTAAGTAGGGATCAGCCAGCAGAAGTTGAATGTAATTCCAGTAAAGGAGATCGGGAGCGGATGACTGGCTGACAGATAAAATTTCCTTTATGGAAGGGTGGTGCAGGGTGATGGAAGAAGTAAGTTTAAAATCTTCCCCTGACATTAAAAATGCCTTGCTGTAAGTTATATCCATATGAATTTCCTCTTTTTGCATTTGTTAAAAAGTACACTGCTTTCCATATTTGATATATAGCTGCAAAAAAACAGCAGTTTTCATTGCTATTACAGAGAAGGCAAAAGTTTTTTATTTTCTCGCAGCTTTGCCTTGTAGGCCTTGTCTGATTTTTGGCTGGATTCCTTTTTTCGTATCAGGGCGCATTTTTCGCAGTACATCCGTCTGTTTCCTGTTTTTTCAATCAGGGCGCCACAGGATTTGCAGCGGATGTAGCCTTTTCGGGAACTGGACTTTAATCCATAGTAGGCTTTTTGGTAATCTTTCATATTTCCTTCCAGCCTTTTGCAAAGATAGCCAATATAGAAATGATCTTCTGTCAGAAAATCAAGTTCCGTGAGCAGGTTATTTTTGTTTTCATATTCCTGGAGCAGCTTACATAAGTCGAAGGCTTTTCGCAAAAAGTTTTCTATCACTTTTTTATATTCAGTCCAGGATAAAACCATTTTTTCCGCCTGCAGCTGCTTTTTTACCATTTCTGAACGGGCAATGGCCTCATCAATGAGCTCTGTTACCACATCCGCGTCCATGTCGATTCCCGAAATCCATTGATAATATAGGCGCTTGGGAGTTTTCAGCAGATCCAGGTATTCTTTATTTAAAATCACCTGCGAATCAAAATATCTGGTATAAAGGTTGTTGATTTTCTGTCGGAGGATAGAACGCCAGTCGTCTTTTTTGGTCATGGACTTGTAATGCATGTATTCCACATCCGACCAGGTCAGGAAAACCTGTCCCAGCCTGGTAGAAAGAAGGTGTTCCGGAATCTGAAAACAGATGGACTTTTCATAGATTCTTCTTTTGTTGTCCGAAGACCAGATAAAGTCGCAGAAGGAGAGGAAAATCTCATCCTTTTCTTTTTTGGAAACTGCCTGTTTGTAATCTTCAATAATTTCATAAAGAAATAATTCATCACATGGATAAATAGGTATCACCTGCCTTAAATTCATAATATTTTCCAAGATATTCATAAGAGGCGTCCGTTTTATCGGGAACCTCTTTGATAGAAATATGTTTTTGGGGATCGGAGTTGGCTTTTAAATTTTTAACGATATAGTCTCCATAGGCGGACCAGGCAAAGGCTTTGCTGATGGAAAGGGAGGAATAGGAGGCGCTTATCACGTAATTGGCAATCTGTTCTTCCTCCATGTTTAGAGCAGTCTTTAACTGTTCTTTGCAGGTTTCCATGACAGCATCCAAAGCACAAAAGCGGTCTTTTGGGGAGCCTTCTTTAGTGAGCTGTTCCTTTAACTGTGCGGCATATTGATTGATGGTTTTCCGGCAGATTCGCAGAGCTGTTTGATCTGTAAGATCTAACTCTTTGTTTAAGACTAAATTTCTGGATTCCTCTAAGCAATTGATTTCACGATTCCAGAGGATGTGCTTCTTTTCCCATGTGCAAATATAATCGCAAAGCTCATTCACAGGCGAAGGAGAGTGGTAGGCATTGGGAATGAGCTTTTCTTCTCCCTCTTTTAATTGCTTGTTTTTCTCCGTAATTGTCTGGTATTTCTTTCGCTTTGCAGGATAATTATAAAGTAAAAAGTAGGGCAGTTGGTCTAAATGTTTTCTAAGGCTGTTACTCATATGCCAGCGGAAGCCGGTTTTCAGAAAGTCAATTTCTTTTCCCTGAAAAATTCTAAGCAGGGAAGTGAAATCGGAATATTTCTTTCTTACTTCCTCATTGGCAGTATATTTGTTTGCAATGCTCGTGGCGGCATTGGTGATTTCTCCAATCCGGTTGTCCCTCGTCATAAGCTCGTATTCTGTCAGGTTATCCTTGGTGTAAGGTTTTGGCGAAACGGTCAGTTTGTCTTCTATATCAAGAATAATGGGCTTTTCGATTTTGGAAGCAGTTAAAACCGGATCGTTTGTAAGCAGAAAAATATCGCCATCACAGTCAGCGCCGCCCTGTTGGGGAAGGGAAGCGTCATATAGATTGAACATAACAATATCCTGATCTTTAAAGTGTCCAAGCCATTTTCGGGTTAGATCATTTTGGACAAGATTGATTCGATTGACCTCCGAAGGATCAACTAAGGGAGAACGGAAGGAAAGGAGCGTGCCGGGAGCAAAATTTCCACTGTAGAGTTCGCCTGCTTTCAGGCACCCGGCAGGAGTTTGACCGGCGGCATACTGGAGATAGCCGATCATATCTCCAACGCCGGTGTGATAAAAGCCGGAACAGTAGATTTTGCCCACCTTTGCTTCCGCAATTGCTTTTTTCAGTTTTCGGTAGATAAATTGTTTGATGGCAGGATCTTTCAGCATAACATGATTGATTAATGCAGCTTCTAAATATTTGCTTTCCGGTTCATACTCGTCGGTATCTGTGATGCCCATAAATTTGCAGGTATAAAAAGGCTCGCCCTGAATGATTTTTTCAAAAAGCCGGGTAGTATATCTGGCCAGTTGTATAATTTTTCCGTCATTTTTTTCATCCAGAATATCATACCCGTCCGGTTTGCTTTGCCGGAAATGAGCTATGTACTTAGGGTTCCAAAGGTCAAGGCACTGCAGGTATTGGAAATTCATGCGGGTATATTTGTTAATCTGGCTGACGTGATGGCTGTATTTGCTGATTCCCAATTTGAAATGATATTTTTTCAGTGTCTGTAAATAGTTTTTCCATGCCTCATTGCCATAGGCTTCCCGGAAAATCTTGTGTCCTTTGAACATGGAGGTATTCCAGATACAGTCAATGGTGTCAATGGGATGCTTGGTGCCATAAATGTCTGTTACTGATTCGCAGCCCCATTCTTTTAATATTTTTCGGAAAGGAACATAAACAGAGTATCCTTTTATAAAGGGGAGGCGCACCTGCGCGCCTGCTGCATGATAGCAAAGACCTAATTGACTACTTACCTTTTCCATAAATTTCTGCTCGTGGCATCCACATCCATCAAAGGGAGACAGCCTGATATCCCGATAGCCTTCTTCAATTTCTTTTGATAAATAGCTCTTTTTTTGACCGGTAACTTTATCGGTAAATTCTTTTTCCTTTTCTACCACAAATTTAATTAATTGGTTAGGAAGGGTTTTTTCGTACTCTCCGATAATCACAATATTTGGCATATAGTCGGAAATTAGTGTACAGGAACTGAATAAAAGGCATCTTTGGGATTCATATTTGGAAATCACACATTCCTTTACCGGAAGGTCCATTTGTGTTATTTGGTATAATTCATCAAAAATAGCGTCACACACAAAGGCGGTGATTCCTTCTTTTGCCTGCGAGGCGGATTTTCCAAATCTGGAATAATGGACGCCATTACATAGGAAACCGTTATTTAAAATATGGCGGAGTTCCTTTTCCTGTCTGGGATTCTTCTTTGCCACAACAAGAATCATTTCACTGATATGTAAAGATGGTTTTCCTCGAAGCCGTTCAATCTGGTCAAGTAAAAGGGAGCTTTCCTGTGTAATCAGATATCCCTTATTCAGTGCGGTTTCCCTGTTAACGGTCAGATTAAAATTATGTGTGATAAGTTCTTTGAGGGGTATTTTTATCAGGGTATATTGAGAGTTATTGATGATCTGCCACCTCCGATTCCTGCCTGTTGTCCTGCATATTTTCTTTTTCCGCCGGGTATTCCTGCGCGGCCGGTTCATTTCTTTCCGCCAGGCGTTCCTGTTCAAACAGTTCGTTTCCACGCTCAAAGCATTTGCAGGTATATTCAAACCGTTTGATATACCGGTCAAAATAACTGGTCTCGCTTGCCTGCCTTATGATTCTTAAAATATTGTTTTCAATGGTTTCCCTTGTTCCCGGAATAAGCTGTGCGTCAATTTCCTGCGCGTCAATTCTGAAATCTTCCTCAACATCATCCCGAATAAGCCACAGGGCAAGTAAATATTTTTCTTTTGCTTTTTTATATTTGTAGGTGCATTTTACGGAATAACCCTCATATCCGTATTCCGCCGGCAGCTTAATTTTGATGGTATAACCTTCTTTAATCATTTGATACATATTTTTCTCTCCTTTTCCGCGCTGTGTTCTGCACTGTGATTTATTTTTTCCATTCCTTTCTGATTTCTGCATTTTTCATGCATTGCTGGTCAAATTTCCTGTCAGAAATAATTTTTTCCGCTATTTCGGATAATGTGGTTTTCCTGTCAAAATCAGTGAAATAAATTTTTCCGCCAAAAGTGGTGTGATCTCTGACAGGAATTTCCGGTTTGTAAAAAAACACTCTCATTTATGAATTTGCTTCCTCCTTTCGCATCCCTCTAATTACTATTTCTCCATAGGAATTTCAATTTACGCAAATTTTAAGAACAAATGTTCGGAAACAATATTGACAGATGCAAACATATGTTCTATACTAAGGATTACCAACAAAGGAAAAGAAAGGTAATTGGAAATGGAACAGATTTTAGCAGCCTATTATAATGATAATGCCGAAAAGCTTCATAAGCTGGTTGACAGGATATTAAAGAAATTCGGCGGTATATCAGATAAGGATAAAGATGATTTTTATTCCCTTGCAAATGAAGTGTTTACAGATGTTTTAAAGAGGTATGATGATGCACAGTCATTTGACGTATTTTTATATTCATGCCTTTCAAATAAGGTGAAATCGGAGATTACAAGGAGAAATCGCGAAAAACGTAAAATCAATGGGAAAGTTATTTCCATTGATATGCCTGTTGGGGAGGAGGAAGATACTGTTTTAAAGGATGTGATTGCCGATCAGTTTGATTTGGAACAGGAAATCATAAGAAAACAGGGGGAAGGATACAGTAAAAGAATGCTGCTGTATCTTGGCAGGCTTTCCCGTCTCCAGAGGAAAATACTGCATTTGGAGACGATGGGTTATCAGCCGGTTGAAATAAAGGAAAAATTGCAGATCAGTGATAAGCAGTTTACAGATTGTAATGCGGCAATCCGTTCTTACAGGAATGTCTCTATACTTCTTTAGGGAGGGAGAAAAATGGCAAGACCACGCAAGCAGATTTATACGTTGGAAATGTATTTAAGTAAGATTGAAGATGGCGATATTGACAATAACGCGGATGTGCAAAGGAATTTTGTCTGGAATAAGGAACAGATCAATGAGCTGATAGTGACAGTTCTTGCGGATGAGTATATTCCGCCTATTATTTTAGGAGAGGAAAGCAGTTCGCAGTTACATATTACGGACGGAGGCTGTAGAAGTGCGGCTTTAAACAGCTTCCGTAATGGAAACTATAAGATTACATCTGCAGTTGAAGATTCTGTTATTTTTTATAAGAAAAAAGTGAAAAGAGAAGATGGAAGCATTGATTGGGAGGATGCTTCATTTGATATCAGAAACAAAACCTATGAAAAGCTTCCGGAAGAACTAAAGAAAAGATTTAATGAGTATCAGTTGGAAACAATTATCCATGAAAATTGCGACAGCCACAGAATTTCAAAATATATTAAAAGGTACAACAATCACACGCCCATGAATACTGACCAGAAGGCATTTACTTATATTGATAAATTTGCAGGAAACATACGTGAGATTTTAAGCTGCCGGTTTTTTCTGGATTACAGCAGCTTTTCGGAGCCTGAAAAGACTAAGGGTGTGATTGAGCGGGTGATTGCAGAAACTATCATGTGCACCAACCATCTGGACAAATGGAAAAAGCAGCCAAAAGCTCTTTGCAAATATCTCAATGAAAATGCATCTAAGGAAGAATTTGAAAAGCTGGCGGACAATCTTCACAGGTTAGAGTATGTGATTACGGAAGATATCAGGAATCTTTTCAATAAAAAGGATGCCTTTCTTTTTCTTGCCTTATTTGACAGGTTTACCTTCCTTGGAATTGAAGATCATAGGTTTGCTGAATTTTTAAGAGAATTTAAAGAAAACCTGAGATCTTCTAAAAGAAATGAAAAAGGTCTTTTGTTTGATGAAATTGACAGGGATTTAAGCACGAAAGACAAGGCTGTTATTATGGAAAAGCTGGAGATGCTAAGCTGCCTGCTGGATGATTTTCTTTGTGCTGAAAATGGTAAAAAAGGAAAAACAGACAGCGAAAAGAATCCCTTTGATGAGATTACTTTTTTGGCTGAAACAGTGGGAATAGATAAGAGTGTGCTGAAAAGGGATATCAGTCTTTACCGTGAGACGCTGGACGATTTGGAGGAGAAAACTATAAGAACAGGTTCGAAGCTGTTAGATGAACAAAATAGACTTTCTCTTCTTGCAATGGTAGCTTATTCCTATAAAGAAGATCAGGATCTGGATGACTGGCTTATGGAATATGCAGAAAATAATAACACGTATGATGCAGATCAGAAAAAGAACTTTAGATATATGAGGGAGGCATTTGAAAGGTTTTTACTTACAAGTGCATAAAAATATGTTATTATTTGACTATAAG
>VSNT01000172.1 GCA_009774465.1 Lachnospiraceae bacterium | reverse complement strand
TTATTTTTGATAAAAAACATTTTTTATTTTATAATCTTCCAGCTTTCAGACATGTAAAAAGTACATTTCTTGAAGTGTAAAAAATACACTTCTTGCGTTCCGGAAACCGGAATGTAGTAATACTGATAGAGAAATATAGAGTATATTACTCCTCCTCTATCCTCCTCAATGCTTCTTCCGTCCTCCTGTTCTCACACAACAATCTTTTTAACATATATCCGGCTCGGTTTTCCCTGCCCCTGCCTTATAGTCTCTATCAGCCCTGTCCCCTCCTTTACGTCCAGCTCCTTCAACATCTTTACCGCCTTGTCATTACCGCAGTGGAACATTCTTTTCACTTCTCCTATGGGGTAATACACATAAATGCGCCCTTTCTCATCCTTCCAGCCATTTCTTCCTGACAATCCCATACGGTCAACCATCATGCCATACAACAGCTTTGCTTCTGCTGACAGCCCGTAAAAATCCTTTTCGCTGAATAACAGCTTGGGGATGCGGTAATATTCAAACTGCCCCTTTTGTTTCTCCCCAAAATATTCAAACTGCATTCTATTCGCTCCTTTCCCTGCTCCAACTGCATTTTTTACGCCTGTCCCCCCGTAATTGAATATTTTACCGTTTCCTGCTTTTCACTTTTCGTTTTCCCTGCTCGAACAGGAAAAACAAAGCAAAAAATGCCATTCCTGTCAGCTTTTAGCCAAACGCTCTGCCAGCTGTGCCTTTTGCTCTTCGGTCAGATGCATTGTACGCTTTTTGGTTCTAATGCTGATAAATTCTTTCGGCATGACATAGGTTTTGCTTATGCTGTCAGATTTTATGCACTTAAAACCGGCCGGATTCAGTGCTACCAGTTTGTCCATTTTTCTTATCCATGACGGATAGGAAGTATAAATGACTGCATTCCCTTCATTGGGGGAAAAGCTGATGTTCACTTCCTGTTCTTCTTTTGACAGTTTCATAATTCTTCTTCCTCCTTCCTGCATTTATTTATAACAAAAGCCCTGCATGGCAAGTACTGTCTGCCATAACAGGGCTTTATGTATCCGTTTTGGGCAAAAAAAGGACTGCTAAAAGCAGTCCTTCACTCTTATATCTGTTGTTGTATTAGACAGCATCAATGTTTGCTGAAATAATATCCGTCATTAATGCAGTCCCCAGACGGAAGCCATAAGCAAAACTTTCAAAAGTCTGCATATTGGCTATCCTTTTTTCCAACTGTGCTATCTCTTCAATCTGCTTCTTATCTTCCGGCATGAGTCCTTTCCGGAATTTTTCAGCCAGCCTTTCAGATTCACGGCAAAGCTTTCTGTAATCAGGCTCCCTGGGTACGATAGCTTCAGCAGGATAAATGTCGCCATCATAAAGCTGTTTCAAAATTGATTTCCGCATATCTCTACTGCCCCCTGTCATTCGTAATTTCCATGACCATCAACGCCCCTAACTTATAACCTATTTTAAACACTTCTACTTCATCAATAGACGTGGCTTGATAGATCAGCTTTTTAAAATCTTGGAAATGCAGGCAGTCCTCCTCTGACAGCCTGCTGGTCAGATGCTTTTCTTCTTCATCAAGTTTTTGGATGATATCTTTATATTTGGATTCTGGAATGTTCTGACGCTCACAGGGGTTTATTCTTCCAAAATAAAAGTCATGAAGTATGGATTTCATTTCTTTCTTCCTCCTTCCTGCCTAAGATATCATCCATACTCATAAATATTTCCGCCATCAAAAGCACGCCGGTTTTCATAGCATATGCAAAGGCGTCATACTGGATAATTTTATTTTCCTCTGCCTGTGCATCACAATACCTGTTGAACACCTCTTTTGTTCCTTCATCCATCTTTTTCATTAATTCATCAAGATACCTGCGTTTCCTGTCTGTTGTTTTTTCTGCCGGCGAGTCCTGTGAATATATGACAGCAGATGGATTGATATTGCCCAGATACAGTTCTTCAATAATGCTCATCATACGTCACTTTCTCCTTTCTCAAATTCTGATTTGTTTGCTCAAAATCAACAATGCCTTGAATGGATTAAATGCGCATGATATAATATTTACGCATCAGTTGCCAATCTGGCAGTTGTTGGATGGGGAAGTGGTGTTGTACTTTTGCGAGTGTGCCACTTCCTCTACTAATTTTTGAGGCTGTCATGTACCTTATGAACACCACGCCGAATTACTTCTGCTTTTGAAACTTTCAAAGTTTGCACGCAATCATCCAGTTTTTCCGCAGTTTCTTTGTCAAGTCGTACTTTCAGCGAAATGTCTTTCGGATTATCAGTAGGACGCCCCATTTTTTTATTCCCCATTATATCACCTCACTTTTAGGGGCCGTTAATATTATAACTTAGCGACGTCGTTAAGTCAATATGCTAAAACCTTATGTATGCAAACAAATCAAATCCAAAACAGAATATGCCAAGGAAACATTACATACTTTTTCAAAGTATGTAACCCACTATGACAGTTTCCCTTCGGGCAAACTGTCAGTGGGCGCTACCGCGGGTTTGGCCTGATAAAATTTTTCTTTTTCCATCACAGCTACATAAATAAAAAGCAGGATTCCATTTAAGGCTTCCTGCTTTCTGAATTCCATAAATATTTATACAAGCTATAATTCTTCTGCCCACTCTTCTATCTTCTCTAGTGGTAAATCAAGGAATATAGCTATTTTTTCATTAGTCAACCCTCCATCTTTCAACATACGAATTGCAGTATTCTTTTTATTATCTGTTACCACTTCCGTTATAATTTCTTCTATTACACTACTCATAGCACGTATACCCTCCTTATCCTCTTTATAATATTTTACAGTAGTAGCTAAAACTGCATAATTCATATCATCTGGATTAATGCAGGAAAAGTCATGCATTAACTTTCCTAAGTCAGACTCATCCTTATAAGATGCATTCACGTATATAATATGAGAACCATCACCAAAATATTCTTCTGTTTCTCTAATATACCGCTCAATATGATATATCGGTTTATTTTTTCCAATTACATCATTTTCCGTTATAAATATAACATAAGTATCTGCAAGATTATCAAAATAAACTCCTGTTGGCAAAATGTTACTATCCATCAAACTGCTGTGATATCTTGCCCTTTTTGCTCCTGCTCCGATATTTGCTTTCTGAACCTCAATATTATACTTTTTTCCAACTGAATCTGTTGCATAAATATCAAGTCGTATAGAACGTCCTTTCAGATTTTTCATGTTGTACTGCGTTGCCATACTATTTACCTTTATGTCCGGTTTGCTTAATATAATTCGAAGAACTAATTCAGTTGCTTCAACATTTTCTTCAAAGCATTTTGTCATAAAATCATCTTCAAGCAAATTTAATTTCTGAATGCGTTCCAGTAATTCATCATCATCCATCTTTGGTGTATTTATTTTACTCAAACTGTAACCTCGTCTTTCCTGCAAACTGCTTTGCATAATAATCTTATCACGTAATTTTTAATTATACAATATTCTGTTTTTTCATTTCCATTTCCAAAGCCTTTTTTTGTCTCCACTGTCTAAGATTTTCATTTGCTTTTTCCCTTCGTCTCTTATCCTGTTCTATTTCTTCAAGTGTTAATAGTCCAGCTTTTTTTCTTTCAGTAAATTCTCTCTTTTCCCTCTTTCTTTTTTCATAACGCGCCCGTGCCAGTTCTTTTCTTCGTTTTTCTTTCGCTTCTTTCTCTTCTATTAACCGCTTCTCTTCTTCAATTTCTTCGGGTGTTATAATGTCTGCTGGAATATCAAATGCCCCAATAAAATTAAAATATATTTCTATTTTTTGCTTACGCTCATCTTCAAATATTTCAGTTTCGTGAACAACTATTTTTTCAATAAATTCATTTAGCATAGGCGTTGTCAATTCCGTAAAATCTGTATATTTTTTTACGAGGGTAATAAATTTATCTACTTTCAAGTTATCATTCTTATAAGTATCAATCTCATTTTGCAATTTCTCCACTGTTTTTTCTAATTCTTGTTGCTCCCGATCATATTCCATCAGCAGGCGTTCAAAATGTTTATCTAATATTTTTCCTGTTGCAAAAGCTTCATATAGTTTTTTTACCAGATTATTTAATTCATCAATCCTTTTTTCATTTCTTTTTATTATTTTTTTATGTCCGTTAATTGTTTCCTCATGATGGTAATTTACTTTTTCCTTCACCTTTTGGATAAATCTTGCTTCATCTATTCGGACAAAATAATTTATTCTCCGTATTGCTGTTATAATCAAATTCTCTATAACAGATACTTTAATATAATGCATAGTGCAATCTTTTGTAAGATGACGATAACTTGAACAAATATAACAATTATCTGAATCATATCTCATTTTTTCGGGACTTTTTCTTTTATTAGTCATTTTAGCTCCACATTCAGAACAATAAAGAATACCCGTCAGTCTACATTGTGGTCCAACTCTGTTTGGCCTATGTATAACCTTTCGCAAACGATGCACGTTATTCCATGTTTCCTCGTCAATAATTGCTGGGTGAGTATTTTCAAAAATCATAAGTTCTTCTGCTGTTGCTTTCCTCCTCTTTTTAGTCTTATATGATTCTGAAATTGTTTTTCCTAATATGGTATGGCCTAAATATTCTTTCTTATCCAAAATATTTCCAACCACTGTCGGTGACCAACGATAAGGATCATAATTCCCTTTTCTGTGATGATTATTTTCTGGACAATTTTTTTCTGCATATGCTGACGGGATAAGGACTTTTTCCTGACATAAAATATCTGCTATCTGGCATATCCCTTTTCCTTCAATTATCATCTGAAAAATACGACGCACAATTGCTGCCGGTTCTTCATCAATAATTAATTCCTGCTTATTATAGGGGTTACGTAAATATCCATATGGAACACTCGGTGAAACACGCTTTCCTTCCTGCATACGTGCTTTGAAAATTGCCTGAATCTTGCGACTAGTGTCACGCGCATACCATTCATTCATAATGTTTATAAATGGTGTAAAATCACTTTCAGTTTGATTAATGCTATCAATATTATTATTAACAGCAATAAATCTGATTCCTTTTTCTTTAAACATCACTTCTGTATAAAAACCAACTTTTAGATAATCACGCCCAAAGCGACTCATGTCCTTCACAATTACAGTTGACACTTTACCGGCCTCTATTTCGGCAATCATTTCATTAAAAGATTTTCTGTCAAATGTTGTTCCGCTCACCCCATCATCTGTAAAATGCTTTGTATTAAAAATGCCATTTTTTTCAGCATAATTTTCTAGAAATTCCTTTTGATTTTTAATACTGTTAGATTCACCTTGAAGGATATCATCACGACTCAACCTTTCATATAATGCAGTAATTTTCATTTCATCACCTTACCTTTGCAATTTTATTTCTATATGTCCTTATTATACTAACCCCTTCGGATCAGTGATAACATATGACGAATGCATCTGCATCAGGTTGGGTTTTACAAAAGAAAATGTTTTTCCTGAACCGGAAGAGCCATATACAATTACATTTTTATTTCGGTTCAATTTAAATTTTTTCATCTTAGGCGACATGCTTAATCTTTCTGTTTTTGAAAGAATTACGTTATAAAACGGATTGGGATCAATAAATGGCTTGATATCCTTTTCTGCTCCCCACCTTGCCGATCCGTATTCAACACCTTTTCTGGTATTTTTTCTTTTCAGTCCATTTTCCCATTTTATATACCAGACAATAAAAAAGCCTGCTGGTATTCCAATCAGCAGATCTGTCAACGCAAAATGTGGTATTGTTTTGTACAGGTATTCAATATTCCTTATTATTTTTACAAAGTTTCCACTGCACAGGCGGTACAGCTCTACAATTCTGGAACAAAAAAACATTGAAAAGAAATAGGGAATTACTATAATTAATTTTGCTTTCAAATCAAGAGCTTTAAATGCTTCTATTTTATCTTTTATTCTTTCCATGCATCATTACCTCTCTGTTATTTTTCCTATAATCTGGATCTCCTTTCCTTATGCGACGTCGCATAAATCATTTGTTTAAAAGGCAGCGTAATGCTGCCTTTTATAAATTTGCATTTTACCTGGCATCATCACGCTCATGCTGACGCGGTTCTTTTTCTTTTGCCGGTGCTTCTGAATTTTTTGCTTCAACCGCCTCCTTATTTTTCTGCATTTTCCCAAGAACGGAATCTTTGGTGTTCTCTTTTGCTGCTTCATAGCTGCTCAAAATTGCCTGCTTAAGTTTTTCGCCAAACTTGGCGGTGACAGGATTGCAGATATCTTTGTAGACAGAATGTCCCTGTTCATCCAGCTTTTTCGCTTTGTATGAAGGCATATCCACGTATAAATTTCCTTCTTTACTTTCTTTGACAGTCAGATTGTTTACCGCCATGCAGTTTTCAATTTTCAGGCTGACAAGACCTTTTATATTGCTGTTCTCCTTTTCAAAAGGAGTAACGCGTACTTCAAACTCCGGCATGGTAGTATCTTTTTCATTAATGGTTACGTTATAGCGGTTGCCGGCCTGATGCTCTTTCAGCTCATTAAAGGCCTCCAGAATGTTGTTGCTGAATTCACTATAAAATTCTTTGGATGTGGGATTGAAATAACTGTTAAAAACCGGCTCTCCCTTATCATTCATTTTACTTGTTTTGTAGGATGGCATTGCCACAAAAAGCTGGTCTTTTTTGGGATCATTCATGACCATAATATTTCCAAGCCGGAAAGAATCTCCAAGCACTACCGTCGCAATGCCTTTCAAATTTTCTGATCCATTTTTCACTTCACTTACTTTAATAT
>VSNT01000171.1 GCA_009774465.1 Lachnospiraceae bacterium | reverse complement strand
TTCTGATCCCTTCTCTCAATCAGAATGAAATGAAATTACAGCCATCCATTATATTAACACAATTGGCAATTTATGTATACTGATTTCATTGAAATTTTATAAGTTTCGTTTGTCAAAATCTTTCATGATTATTCCTTTTTCAACTAATTTCTGTAAGGTTTTCATAATTCCAAATTTTCCATGCTGCCAGGTAAGCCCTCCCTGAAAAAATACCGAATAAGGGGGTTTTATCGGCCCGTCTGCGCTTAGTTCAATAGAGGAACCGGAAACAAAAGCACCGGCAGCCATAATTACAGGACTGTCATACCCCGGCATATCCCAGGGTTCCGGAGTTACATGACCATCCACAGCCGCCGCCTGCTGAATTCCCTGACAAAAAGCAATGACACCCTCCGGATTTCCAAAGGTGACCGCCTGAATAATATCATGTCTGGATTCTGTTTTGTCCGGAACCACTTTAAAACCAAGATTTTCATATAAATTTGCTGCAAAAATGGCAGATTTAAGGGCATTGGCAGTCACAGAAGGCGCCAAAAACAGCCCCTGATAAAAAGCGCCAAGCGCCTGCAGGGATGCGCCCACTTCCTTTCCAAGCCCCGGAGAAGTGAGACGATACGCCGCATTTTCAATACACTCCTTTTTCCCTGCAAGATAGCCGCCGATAGGCGCCAACCCGCCTCCCGGATTTTTAATGAGGGAGCCAACCACCAGATCTGCCCCTGCATCAGAAGGTTCCCGGATTTCCGTAAATTCACCATAACAGTTATCCACCATACAAATCACATTGGGACTGCATTCTTTTATAAAAGAAACCAATTGACCAAGTCGGTCTATTGACAGAGTCGGTCGAGTTTGGTATCCCTTGGAGCGCTGAATCGTAACCATTTTCGTTTTTTTATTAATTGCTTTTTTTATGCCTTCAAAATCAAAATTTCCGTCCGGCAGCAAATCAACCTGCCTGTAGCTGATGCCATATTCCTTAAGAGAACCCTTAGAAGGACGAATTCCAATCACTTCCTCTAAGGTATCATAGGGCTTTCCTACCGGTGAAAGCAGTTCATCTCCCGGACGCAGATTGCTCATAAGGGCAAGGGCAAGGGCATGTGTGCCGCAGGTAATCTGGGGGCGCACAAGGGCATCTTCCGTATGAAAAATATCTGCATAAACCTGTTCTAAGGTTTCCCTTCCCAGATCATTGTAGCCATAACCGGTGGTTCCAAGAAGGCAGGCTTCGCTGACTTTGTTTTTCTGCATGGCCCCAATCACCTTTAACTGGTTATATTCGGAAAGCGCGTCTATTTCTTCCCAGCGTTCTTTAAGGGAATTCCATATATCCTGTGCAAAATTATAGACCTGCCGGCTGATTCCCATAGCAGCATACATTTGCGCCATCGCTTCCTCATTCATTTCAAATTTATTTTTAATCATATTTTCTTCATGCCTTTCCTGTCTGCCTGAACCGGCAATTATAATGTATTTATTTTTGACACCATGAAATCTAATATTTTCCGGTTGTCATATCCAAAAGAAGGTTTGTCAATCCAGATCACATTCCGTTCACGCCGAAACCAGGTAAGCTGCCTTTTTGCAAAATGCCGGGTATCCCGTTTGATTTTGTAAACCGCATCTTCCAAAGAACATTCTCCGTTCAGGCAGGAAAAAATTTCCTTATACCCCAATCCCTGCATGGATACCATGTCCGTATTGTATCCCATATCCTTTAAGGTTTGCACTTCTTTTACAAGCCCCTGTGCAAGCATGTTATCCACCCGTTCGTCAATCCTTTGATAGAGCAGTTTTCTGTCATCATTTAATACAAAATAGCAACTGTCATATGCCGCATCTTTTTCCCTCTCCCGCCTGTTATGCTCTGAAATAGGATAACCATTCAGCTCATAAAACTCCAGCGCCCGGATAACGCGTTTTACGTTGTTTGGATGGATTTCCCGGGCTGATACGGGATCAATTTTGCAAAGCTGTGCGTGGAGAATTTCCATTCCCTTTTCTCTGGCTTCTCTTTCAAGTCTTGTGCGCACAGGTAAATGTTCCTCTTCCTTTGAAAAATCAATGTCATATAAGAGGGCCTGAATATAAAAACCGGTTCCCCCAACAATAATGGGGATATGCCCTCTGTCATAAATAACATGAAGCGCTTCCTTCGCCATTTCCTTAAAGCGGCAGACATTAAATTCTTCCTCCGGCATAAGCACATCCACCAGATAATGAGGAATTCCCTGCATTTCCTCTTTGGATATTTTGGCGGAACCAATGTCCATATACCGGTAAATCTGCATGGAATCTGCGGAAATAATTTCGCCCTTAATTTCCTTTGCAAGGGCAATTGACAAAGCAGTTTTTCCCACCGCTGTGGGGCCGGTAAGAATAATCATTTTATTTTTCTGACTCATAATTTGCTAAAACCCTTTCCGGCAGCGAAAATTTATATCCTACAATACACGTTTAAACTTTTTTTCAATTTCATATTTACTCATAGATATGATGGTAGGGCGTCCATGAGGACAATGATAAGGATTCTCAAGGGTAAGAAGCTCATCAATCAACGCACAGGCTTCTTTTTCACTCAATTTCTGATTTCCCTTTACTGCTGCTTTGCATGACATGGAAGCCAGTTTATTTAAAATGACTTCCGGCGTGCCTTTCATGGGATTTTCCAGCAGTTCATCCAGAATTTCAGTAAAAAGTTCTTTTTCATTACAGCCATATAAATCAACCGGCATGCTTCTTACCGCATAGGCGCCCCCGCCAAACTCCTCTATTTCAAATCCAAAGTCTGTAAAATAGTTCAGATATTCTCTAAGCACTTCTTCTTCCCTGCCGGTCAGATTAATGATTACAGGGGGATTCAACATCTGAGAGGCAGTCTGCTTATTTGCAAGTTCTTTTACAAGCCGCTCATACTTCACCTTTTCATGGGCGGCATGCTGGTCTATCATAAACAATTTATCATGAAAAGCCACCAGCCAGTAAGTTTCAAAGATCTGTCCCATAATCTTATATTCGTCCCTGGCATCTTTGGTCAGGAAGTTTTCTTCAAAAAGATTGAACTGCTTTGGTCGTTCTACTAAAATATGTTCATCTGCCTTGATGACGTTTGCATGAATTCCTTCATTCCTGTCTGAATTTCCGTCAGTTTTGCTTCCAATAATTTTGTTTTCCCCTATTTTATGCAGGAAATCTTTTACACTGGGTTCTTTGGGCATTTCCTGCCTTGCGGCAGCACTTGTAACATTCTTCTGGTATTGGGCAGCATCTTCCTGCAACATCATTTGACTGCGTTTTATTTCAAATGGTTCAGGCGCCTTTTGACAGACTTCCTTTTCTTCTTTTTCAGCAGTTAATTTTACCGAAGGAATCATCTCAAGCTCTTTTAAATAATTCTGAATCCCTTTAGAAAACTTCTCAAAGAGTTCCATTCCCCGAATCAGTCGGATCTCCATTTTTGCAGGATGTACATTTACATCAATCATTTCAGGTGGAATGGAAAAATGAAGTACGCAAAAGGGAAACTTATGCTGCATAAGGTAAGTGCGGTACCCTTCCTCCACTGCCTTTGTGATAATATCGTTTTTCACAAAACGTCCATTTACAAAATAGGTTTCAAAATTCCGGTTAGAACGGTTTAGCTCCGGTCGCCCTAAAAAACCGCTTATCTTTATTACTTTTTCTGCTTCTCCCATTTCCATCTCAAAGAAATTCAAAGCTTCTGTAACATCTTTCCCGTATATACGATAAATGACTTCTTTCAGATTATTATTTCCGGAGGTATGAAACTTTATCTGCCCATTTTGAATAAATTTAATTGCAATATCCGGCCGGGATAAAGCAAGATGTTCCATTAAATCAGAAACATAGCCGCCTTCCGTTTGAGGCTGTTTCAAAAATTTTTTTCGAACCGGCGTATTAAAGAAAAGGTTGCGCACCAGAAAGGTAGTTCCATTTGGAGCGCCAATTTCCTCTAATTCTTCTTCGCATCCTCCTGCAATGGCATAGCGGACTCCCGTAAGTTCCTCGTTGGTTTTGGTAATAACTTCCATCTGTGAAACCGCTGCAATGCTGGATAGTGCTTCTCCGCGAAATCCTAAGCTGGATATAAAATCCAAATCCTCAATGGATGTGATCTTACTGGTGGCGTGTCTTAAAAAGGCTTTTTTTACCTGTCCTTTTTCAATGCCGCATCCATTATCCGTAACCCGGATGAAAGAAATTCCGCCATCTTTAATTTCTACGGTAATGGCATCTGCCCCTGCGTCAATTGCATTTTCCGTCAATTCCTTGACAACGCTTAACGGGCGTTCCACCACTTCCCCTGCTGCAATCTTATCAATTGTACTTTGACTTAATAAATTTATTACAGGCATAATTTTTATCCCCATCTGTTTTTCAGCTTATTTTGAAGTCTGTAAAGAGTATTTAAGGCATCCAAAGGGGTTAATGTAGTAACATCAATCTCTTTCAGCTCATTGAGAACATCCTCATCCTTAACCGTATCGAATAAAGACATCTGGCTTAAATCCACCTCATCATATTTTACAGCTTTATGCTTTGTTTCCTTCTGATCTATGATAATGCTTTGCACTTTTTCAAGAATATCATTATCACAAAGCTGTGCAACAATCTCCTTTGCCCGGTCTATTACCATATCAGGAACTCCGGCCAGCTTTGCAACCTGAATGCCATAGCTTTTATCGGCGCCGCCCTTGATAATCTTTCTTAAAAAAACAATATCATCACCCTTTTCTTTTACAGCAATGCAATAATTATTCACATTATTCATCTTGCCTTCCAGCTCGGTAAGTTCATGATAATGGGTTGCAAATAAGGTTTTTGCTCCAAGCAGCTTTTTGTTGCTGATATGTTCAATCACAGCCCATGCAATGCTGAGACCGTCAAAGGTAGAGGTGCCTCTGCCGATTTCATCTAAAATCAAAAGGCTGTTAACCGTGGCATTCCGGAGAATATTGGCGACTTCGTTCATTTCCACCATAAAAGTGCTCTGACCGCTGGCCAGATCATCTGAGGCCCCCACTCTGGTAAAAATCCGGTCAACCAGTCCAATGTTGGCACTTGCAGCCGGCACAAAACAGCCAATCTGTGCCATCAGCACAATCAAAGCCGCCTGCCGCATGTAGGTTGATTTTCCTGCCATATTAGGTCCTGTGATGATAGAAACGCAGTATTTATTATTATCCAGATAAGTATCATTGGAAATAAACATTTCATCAGAGATCATCTGCTCCACCACCGGATGCCTGCCGCCCTTAATATCAATTACTCCCTTTTCATTAATGGCCGGCCTTACATAATGATTTCTTTCCGCCACAAAGGAAAAGGAAGCCAGCACATCCAGTTTTGCAACAGCCTTTGCAGTCCGCTGAATCCGCTCCATTTCTCCCGCAATGGCATCCCTTATCTGGCAGAACATATCATACTCCAGTGTATAAAGCTTGTCCTCGGCGTTTAAAATCGTATCCTCCAGTTCCTTTAACCGGGCATTGGTATAGCGCTCCGCATTGGCAAGGGTTTGCTTGCGGATATAGTCCTCCGGGACCATAGACTGATAAGAATTTGTCACTTCATAGTAATAGCCAAACACTTTATTGTATTTAATTTTCAGGTTTTTGATACCGGTCCGCTCCCTGTCTTCTTCCTCTAACTTCGCCAGCCAGTCTTTTCCTTCGGTTTTGGCATGGCGGAGCTTATCAATGGTTTCGTCAAATCCGGCTTTAATGATGCCGCCTTCTTTAATAGCAACAGGCGGATCTTCCTCAATAGCATTTTCAATCAGAGTACAGATATCTTCAAGAGAATCAATTTCGCTGTCAATTTCCCTTAAAAGCTCATCCTGAAAATCGCCAAGCAGCGTTTTGATATGAGGAAGCATTTTAAGGGAATTTCTAAAGGCTATCATATCTCTTGGGTTGGCAGACCGGTAACTTACCTTTCCAAGCAGCCTTTCCAGATCATAAATGGGATTTAAATATTCCCTGATTTCATCCCGTCCTATTGCCTGCTTTGACAAAGCTTCCACGCTGTTTAAGCGCATTTCAATCTGTTTTTTATCAATCAGAGGCTGTTCCACAAACTGCCGCAGTGTTCTTGCCCCCATAGCAGTTTTGGTTTTATCAAGCACCCATAAAAGAGAACCTCTTTTCTGCTTTTCACGCAGGGTTTCCGTCAGTTCAAGGTTTCTTCTGGTGGAACTGTCAAGAAGCATATATTTGCTGGTCAGGTAAGGATACAAATGTGTAATATGCTCCAGGGAAGTCTTTTGGGTATCCGAAAGATACTGCATCAGCCCTCCCGCTGCAATTAATCCGGAAGGAAAGTCTTCAATTCCCATCCCCATAAGCGTAGTAACGTGAAAATGCTTTAATAAACTTTTTCTTCCTCTTTCCTCATCAAAAAAATGAGGTTCCAAAGGATATATGGCAACATGCATTCTGCCCTTTAAATCTTCTATATCAATGCCGCTCAATAAAAAGGCGTCATTGCAGATAATTTCACTGGGGGTATATTTATTAATTTCATCCAGCAGCTTTCTGTTATCTTCCACTTCCGTTAAATAATAATCTCCGGTGGTAACATCTGCAATGGAGATGCCGGTTTTTCCCTGAAAATAGGCAATGCACATGATAAAATTATTGCGCCCCTCATCAATTGCCTGAAAATTTGTGTTGGTGCCCGGGGTAACGATTCTGACTACTTCCCTTTTTACCAGCCCCTTGGCAAGCTTGGGATCTTCCACCTGCTCGCAGATTGCCACCTTATAT
>VSNT01000170.1 GCA_009774465.1 Lachnospiraceae bacterium | reverse complement strand
ATATAAAAAAATGGTGGAGACTTATGTTTGCAATTTTTCTCTGGATCTGGATCGGGCGCTCAAAGAAGGGAAAACCATTTTGCTGGAAGGACAGCTTGGTACCTTAAAAGATCCGGATCATGGCATTTATCCTATGGTCACGTCTTCTTCCACACTGGCAGCTTATGGAGCCATTGGAGCAGGTATTCCTCCATATGAGATCAAAGAAGTGATTACCGTATGCAAAGCTTATTCTTCGGCAGTGGGGGCAGGAGCCTTTGTGTCTGAAATTTTTGGAGACGAGGCAGATGAATTAAGACGCCGGGGCGGAGACGGAGGAGAGTTTGGCGCAACAACCGGACGTCCCAGACGTATGGGATGGTTTGACTGTGTGGCTTCCAAATACGGATGCAGGCTGCAGGGCACAACAGATGTTGCATTTACTGTGCTGGATGTTTTGGGATATCTGGATGAAATTCCTGTTTGCGTGGGATACGAAATTGATGGGGAAGTGACGACCGATTTTCCTGTTACCTGTAAACTGGAAAAGGCAAAACCGGTACTGAAAAATATGCCCGGATGGAAATGCGATATCAGAGGAATCAAAACTTATGAAGAGCTGCCGGAAAACTGCAAAAAATATGTGGAATTTATTGAGGAACAGATTGGCTATCCGATCACAATGGTTTCCAACGGGCCGGGAAGAGAGGATATTATTTACAGAAAAAGTTCAATTCGTTTATAGAAAATATAGTGAATGTTAGTGAGTATAGATGCATGAACAGAAATTATGCAAAGGAACTGGATAAAATTCTGGAAAATCAGGAAAACAAGGGAAAAAAATTATTTCTGCATAGCTGCTGCGCACCCTGCAGCAGTTATGTACTGGAATACCTATGTTCTTTTTTCCGTATTACGGTTTTTTATTATAATCCCAATATTACGGAGCAGGAGGAATACATAAAAAGGGCAGCCGAGCAGAAAAAGCTGATTGCAGAGTTTAACAGGCAGATGGAGAGCGGTGAAAGAAAGGGCTATCCCATTGCGGTAGTGGAAGGGGATTACGATAAAGCACTGTTTTTTGAAAAGGTTAAAGGCCTGGAGCATTGCAGGGAAGGCGGAGAGAGATGCTTTCTTTGTTACGAAATGCGGCTTTTAGAGACAGCCCGCAGAGCAAAAGAGGAAGGGAGCGATTACTTTACCACCACCCTCACCATCAGTCCCTTAAAAAATGCAGTGAAATTAAATGAAATTGGAGAAAGAATAGCGGAGGAGTTTAAGATTCCCTTCCTTCCTTCTGACTTTAAGAAAAAAAACGGATACAAAAGATCCATTGAGCTGTCTAAAGAATATGATCTGTACAGACAGGATTATTGTGGATGTGTTTTTTCCCGCAGGCAGTGAGAACGATTACAGGTATTTAGAAAGCATATCGTGTATGCAGGTTTTTACTTCTAATGCAATACTTCTTGCCCTGGATTCACGAATGCCGATATTGGCAGCAACAGCCAGCAGGTCGGGAAGATCAGGATTCGTGCCATTACCATTGACAGTAGTAGCATGTTCGCCGCCGAGGGAGTTACTATAGGTAAGGTCATAGGCAGGAGAAAGTATCCATTTTCTGTTTTTTTCATCGTACAGATAGGAAAAGTTTTTGGAGTGATCGTCCCGGTTATGAGCATATACATTAAAACACATTAGACGGTAAAGTTTTAAAACTTCAGAATAATCTTTTGTAAGCTCTAAAGTAAGCTTCATTAGAAGATTATAGTCTAAGTTGGGAATCCGATGAGATGTTTCCAATATGGCACTGACGGAAAGCATATGAATTTTCTGTTTGTTTTTTCCGGAAATGTTTTTTCGGTCAAAACGTTTTGTACCAAAATATCCCTCACATTTTCTTGAAGGAAAAAGTTTTGTTTCAGCCATTTCAATGCCGCACTTTCTGGCACATAAAGAATAGTCGTATTCCTGCTTTCCAATATTTGCTTTATCTCCATAGGAGGGGAATTTGATAATCCATTCTTCATTATTAATTGTAGTTAAAATTTTAGGTCTTGCACCTCCGGAGGAACCGCCTAATTGAAAGAGCTGATCCAGATTTTCTGAATATTCTGTTTGTAAAAGCAGCTTACATTCTTTAGCAATCTTATCAAGATCTATTACCGGAAATATGGAATCTGTCTGTACTTCCGGTTTATAGGAAAGTGCACCCATACCAGAAGCCCCTACAATTGCAAGTCGATTTAAATTTCCCACCTCCGAGGGAAGAATATGATTTTTCAGCATAAACCGATCTACTAAGAAACGTCCCCAGCCATCAGGAAGACTGTCTGCAAATACACCAAACATGCCATCAAAAGGATCAATATTGGGAATAAATACCCTTTTTTCCAGAGGAAGAGAAAAAGGGCTGATTGCAAACCCGTTTTACAGCCAGTCATTATCATATTCAAAGGCGGCAAGCTTAATTTTATATAAAGCTAGGGTTCCTACCTTATTTTCATGGTAAAACACGTTTAATTTCTTAATTTTGTCCATGTATAATTTCCTCTATGGATGACGGTGGAATATCTTCAAACAAGTGCTCTAATTCATGATTTAAATTCAATGCAAATGCAATTTTGATAAGAGAATGAAGCGATATTTCACCACTTTGCTCAAATCGTTTTATAGAGCCCAAACTTACGTCTGATAGACAGCTTAGAGCCTGTTGGGATATTTTTCGCTGCCTGCGTATGGTACGGATGCGTTGGGCAATTAATTTTTGAATTTCTAAAGGTGTTTTTGATAAAAAAGAAAAATTTGTATTCATAGCTATTATATTATCCTGTTTTGCTGTAAAAATCAAGAAAAGTATAATATAATAGCTGAAAATTTTTATATAAGCAGTATCGGGAGAAATAGATATGACGCTTGATAAAATGCTTTTGAAATGATAGGATAAGTAATGGTTATTAAAAAAGCGTCAAGTGGAAAGGTATGGATTAGGATGAAAAAATTTCTGGATTTGATCTCAGAAGAGATGAAAAATGCTTTCGAGGCGGCAGGCTTTGACAGGGAGCTTGGAAAAGTGACTCCTTCTAACAGGCCGGATCTTTGTGAATATCAGTGTAACGGTGCAATGGCTGGTGCAAAGCTTTATAAAAAAGCGCCCATTATGATTGCAAATCAGGTGGTGGAAGTGTGCAGGGACAGTAAAGTGTTTTCACAGATTGAGGCGGTGAATCCCGGTTTTTTAAATCTGAAAATAAAAGAAACTTTCATAAAAGACTATTTGGAAAAAATGTGTCAGGAGGTTAAATTTGGTCTGGAACTGCCAGAGCACCCAAGCCGGATTATTGTGGATTATGGCGGGCCCAATGTGGCAAAACCTCTTCATGTAGGTCATTTGCGTTCGGGAGTTATCGGGGAAAGTATTAAGCGGATTGCAAGATATGCCGGTCATGATGTGATTGGAGATATCCATTTGGGAGACTGGGGGCTCCAGATGGGACTTATTATTACAGAGCTGAAAGAGCGCCAGCCAAATCTTGTCTATTTTGACGACGATTATACAGGTGATTATCCAAAGGAGGCGCCTTTTACCATTTCTGAGCTGGAAGAAATTTATCCCACAGCCAGCGGCAAGTCTAAGGAGGATTCTTCCTATAAGGAACGTGCATTAGAAGCAACCTTTAAGCTGCAGAGCGGTGTCCGGGGATATCGGGCATTATGGAACCATATTATGGAAGTTTCCGTGACAGACCTTAAGCGGAACTATGAAAATCTGAATATAGATTTTGATTTGTGGAAGGGAGAATCTGACGTTCATGATATGATTCCGGGGATGGTGGATTATTTAAAGAAAGAGGGCTATGCCTATTTAAGCGACGGTGCCCTTGTAGTGGATGTAAAGGAAGAAGCTGATACAAAGGAAATTCCGCCCTGCATGATTTTAAAGTCAGATGGCGCTTCTTTATACAACACTACGGATCTTGCTACAATTATGGACAGAATGAGACAGTATCACCCTGACAGAATGATTTATCTGACGGATAAAAGGCAGGATCTTTATTTTGAGCAGGTGTTCCGCTGTGCAAAAAAGACAAAGCTGGTAACGTCGGATACGGAGCTTTTACACATTGGATTTGGTACAATGAACGGAAAAGACGGAAAGCCCTTTAAGACCAGAGAAGGCGGCGTGATGCGTCTTGAAGTGCTGATTAACGAGATCAATGAAGAAATGTACCGGAAGATTACGGATAACCGCCAGGTAGATGAACAGGAGGCCCGTGATACCGCAAAGGTGGTGGCCCTTTCTGCAATTAAGTATGGGGATTTATCCAATCAGGCCTCCAAGGATTATATTTTTGATATGGACAAGTTTACATCCTTTGAGGGAAATACCGGTCCCTATATTTTGTACACAATCGTAAGAATTAAATCTATTTTAAATAAAGTAAAGGAGCAGGGAGATTTTGGAACAGAGGAGCTTGGCAAAGCAGGCACTTTACTTTGTGATGCAGGAAGTGAAGCTGAAAAGTCGCTTATGCTGTCCCTGGCAGGATTTAATGCAATGATGGAGACTGCTTATGTGGAAACTGCGCCTCATAAGGTCTGTGCCTATATATACGATCTGGCAAATGCTTTTAACCGGTTTTACCATGAAACCAAAATTGTTACGGAAGAAAATCCGGAGAAGAAAAACAGTTGGCTTGCGCTTTTACTGCTTACCAGAGATGTGCTGGAGACCTGTATTGATGTACTTGGCTTTTCAGCGCCGGAAAGAATGTAGCGGGTGTGTCACAAATTGTTTGATGTCGGATGTGGACTTAAGATTTACGCGTCTTATCGCGTAACTGCTTCGAAATGGAGAGGAACATGCAGTCAGGGTTAGAGTTGAGAAATAAGTTGAAATCAATTGATCACCGGGGGTATCCTGCTTATAAAGAACTTAAGGGGCAGTACGATTTTAAAGATTATGTGCTTTCTATCGACCATGTGCAGGGAGATCCCTTTGCAGCACCATCCAGGCTGTCAGTGCTGGTGAAGGCGGCAAAAGCAGGTTTTCCCGCAGATTTTTATAATACCCATGCAAAGAGGGTTACTCTGCAGGACCATTTAACCAGACTTTTTGCAGGAGAGGTAAGCGGCGGAAGTTTTCAGGCGAAAGGTTCCGGGAAAAGCGGGCTGCTTGCGGTATCTAAGTGCGGGCAGCAGGTTTTGGAGAGAACAGCGCTTAAGATAAAGGAGGGAGACATCACCCTTAGATTTGAGGCAGGTTTTCCTGCAAATGGCAGAACCATCAATGCCAGAGAACTGGAAAAAATGCTGTTTGACATTCTGCCCTCCTGTGTAAAAAAGAGTCTTTATTATAGTGCGGTAAATCAGGGGAAATTAAAGCAGGCAATTTGTCTGTGTGAAGATCAGCAGTACATTCGTGAAAAGTTAAAGGAATTATCTCTCTGTGCATTTATTGCAGACGGAGCAGTCCTTCCCAGAGAAAGCGGTATTTCTGAAAAGCCCATGAAAGAAGCAGTTCCCTTTCAAAGTCCGGCTTCTTTAAAAGTAACGCTCCAGCTCCCCAATAAGGGGCAAGTGACCGGAATGGGAATTCCAAGAGGGATCACTCTTTTTGTGGGAGGCGGTTATCACGGAAAGTCCACCATTTTACAGGCACTTCAAAACGGTGTGTACAATCATGTGATGGGGGACGGAAGAGAACTGGTGATTACAGATGCATCTGCCATTAAACTTCGGGCGGAGGATGGGCGCAGTATTTCCAATGTGGATATTTCACCTTTTATAAAGGATCTTCCCAATAAAAAGGATACCACCCATTTTTCTACTGAGGATGCCAGTGGCAGCACTTCCCAGGCAGCGAATCTGATGGAAGGGATTGAAGCGGGCAGCAGTTTGTTTTTGATTGATGAAGACACTTCAGCAACTAATTTTATGATTAGAGATCAGTTGATGCAGCAGGTGATATCAGGCAGGGAAGAGCCGATTACCCCTTTTATCAGCAGGGTAAAAAGCCTGTATCGGGACAGAGGGATTTCCTCCATTATTGTGGCGGGAAGTTCGGGGGCTTATTTCCATGTGGCTGATACAGTGATACAGATGAAGGAGTATGTGCCTATTGACATTACGGACAGGGCAAAAGCCGCAGCAGCTTCTTATCCGCCGGTGGAGGGAGAGGAGGCTTTCCCGGCTTTTTCGGAACACAGATGCCCAAGGCCGGATTTGTCCCTTCGAAAGGACGACAGAATCAAGATTAAGACTATGGGAACCAGCGAGCTTTTGCTGGCAAGAGAAAGTGTGGAGCTCAGGTATCTGGAGCAGTTAAAGGATCAGGAACAGACTTCCGCGCTGGCATGGATACTAAAGTATGTGCAGCTTAGGCTTCTGGATGGAAAAAAGGACTTAAAACAAATCAGCGAACTTTTGGAAAATCAGATAGATAAAAATGGGCTGGAAAGCCTGTTTGAGAGAGGAGATGTGTCCTCTTCCCTGGCAAGGCCAAGGAAACAGGAAATTTTGGCCTGCATAAACCGGTACCGCAGACTTTATTTTGCTTGAACACTTTTTTTAAGTGTGGTATACTGTAGAAAGTGCAGATGTAGTTCATTGGTAGAACATCAGCTTCCCAAGCTGAGGAGGCGGGTTCGATTCCCGTCATCTGCTTGTAAAAAGCCGCAATCGCAGGGGTTTCTTTATTGAAAACAAGGGATTGCGGCTTTATTTTTGCTTTATTTTATAATTTGACTTTATGGCCTAAAATATGAAATTGTTAAATTTTTGTCATGAAATTTGTCACGAATTCATAGCGTGGTCGGTTTTCCACCCACCCAATTTTACAGTTATGAAGGAAAGCGTTTGTATATCATGGCATTTAACCGCTCAAAGATATTATTTGGCAATCGAAAAATTTCAAAAATTGTCTTATCGTTAATTATAATGTTTCTATAGGGCATTAAGGTATACTTTAAGTCTTGTAAAAAATTTGTTAATAGATAGCGGTCATTAAGTAATATAAAGCAGATGAGTATAATTGCAAAGGTATCATTTTTTCCATGTCCTTTATTGTATTCATTAAT
>VSNT01000017.1 GCA_009774465.1 Lachnospiraceae bacterium | reverse complement strand
ATTTAATAATCTTGTCAAAAATTTTACTGTTGGCCAAATTACCTTTTCATTCACCTGAAATCCGCTCTGATGAATCAACTGCCCTTTTCCGGTGCCAATTTTCATATAACATCCAGGAATATTCTCCTCATAAAAGGAAAAGTCATCTCCGCCCATAGAGGTTTCCTCTGGCACCACAGCAAATCCACACTCTCTGGCTGTTTGAATACTTCTTTCCACCATCAACCCATCATTAAACACAGCAGGCGGTCCTGGAGTCCATTGAACTTCCGCTTCTGCACCATAAGCCTTCGCAGTATTCTCTGCAATCTCTTTCATTCTTTTTTCAAACAGCACTCTGTCATCCCTGTCCATTGTACGAACAGTTCCCTCCAACACTGCACTTTCCGGTATCACATTCCATGTATTTCCTGCTTCTATCCTTGTAACACTGACAAGGGCAGGATGGAATGCATTAATGTTTCTGGTCACAATTGTCTGGAACGCCTGTACAATTGCTGCTGCAGCAGGTACAGGATCTATTCCGTCATCCGGATGAGCCCCGTGACAGCTCTTTCCCTTTACTGTAACCACAAACCTGTCCACTGCTGCGCTTACGCTTCCTTCACGAATTCCCAGTACCCCTGTTTCATTTGTGGGATCAGCATGAATCCCCCAAATTTCCTCAACATCCTCCATCACAGGCGTTTCCAGTATTTCCAGTGCGCCTAAGGAACTTTCCTCTGCCGGCTGGAATATAATCTTCACAGTCCCTGCAAGTTCTTCTTTTTTTTCATTTAATAAAATCGCACACCCAAGCCCTGCCGTAATGTGAAAATCATGGCCGCAGGCATGCATTTTTCCTTTAACACAGGATGTATAAGAAAGCCCCGTTTCTTCCACAACAGGAAGGGCGTCTATATCACAGCGCAGCGCACTTACCGGCCCCTTTCTCTTTCCCCGAATAACCGCAATAAGTCCCGTTTTCAGTTCAAAGGGAAGAATTTCCACTCCTGCCTGCGTCAGAATTTCCCGAATTTTTGCTGTTGTATTATACTCCTCATAAGACAATTCCGGATTTTTATGAAACCATTCAAACCATTCGATCAATTGTTTTTCCATACCAATCTCCATTCCAAAGCGTTTGCAGGGCAAAAGGCATCATTTTACCAGTGCAAAGTCACAAGTCTTAAATTTGCCAGACTTAGCCTACCTGCCACTGTTTGGATCAAGCGCATCCCGCAGTGCATCTCCAATAAAATTGATGGCCATAACCAGTACGATAATCAAAACGCCAGGAGGAATCCATAGCCAGGGCTGCTTTGTAAGCACTGTAAGGGACTGTGCGCCATTTAACATATTTCCCAGACTTGCAGTAGGAGGCTGAACCCCCTGTCCAAGAAAGCTAAGAGCTGCTTCATCCAACATGGAAAGGGCCAGCACAGAAGTGGCATACACCAAAATAGGCGCTACCGTATTTGGAAGTATTTCTGAAAACAAAATATGTCGAATCGGCATTCCTGCCACAATATTGCCCTTCACAAAATTGGTTTCCCGCAAGTTTAATACATTTCCCCGCACGAGCCTTGCTATCCCCGGCCAGTCAACAAAACCAAGAATTAAAATAATATTCCATAATCCAGGCTTAAAAATTGCCGCAGCCACCAGTACAAGCAAAATATATGGAAAAGACATAACCATATCTGTAAAGCGCATGATAATCATATCGGGAATACCGCCAAAATAGCCTGCAATCAGCCCCAGTACCACCCCAACCACCGTAGAAATCAGAGTTGCCATAATTCCCACCAACAGAGAAATTCTCATGGCGTATAAGATTCTGCTGAATACATCTCTCCCTATTTGATCCGTGCCAAGCCAGAATTCTTTATCAGGCGCCCCGCTAAAAGGTCCTACAATCTCATCAGGTGAATAAGGAGCTATCACAGGCGCTAAAAGTGCCGCGCCGCCAAGAACAACCAAAACCATTAAACTGACCACTGCCAGACGATGATGGCAGAATCGCCTGAATACGGTCTGTAAATAGCTTTCATTTGCTATATCTTTTACTGTCTCTTGCTGTTTATTTTTTTTACTCATATCACCCTCCTAATTCAATTGAATTGTAGGGTCTACCAATGCATATAAAATATCTGTAATCAGATTAGCAATCAAGACCACAACTGCTGATAAAAGGCATACTCCCATAATTACCGGAAAATCCCTGCTGGTAATGGCGCTCATTGTCATAAGTCCAAGCCCTGGCCATGAAAATACCTGCTCCACAATAACTGCCCCGCCAAACATAACAGGAATTTCCATGCCAATTACCGTTACAATGGGCACTAATGCATTTCGAAGCGCATGTTTATTAATTACTTTAAAATTACCAATCCCCTTGGCACGCGCCGTACGAAGATAGTCCTGCTGCAGAATCTCCAGCATTGCGCTTCTGATATATCTGATATTCCGTCCTGCAATAGAGGCAGCAAGCACAATCACAGGCATAACCATATGTTTTGCAACGTCGGCAAATCCTCCCTGTGTTCCAAGGGTAGTCATTCCGCTTGAAGGCAGCCATCCCAACTTTACGGTAAACAGATAGATTAACAGCAGGGATAAAAAGAACCCAGGTATGCTGCTTCCTAAAAAGGAAAGTGTAACCACTGCGTAATCGCCCTTTGAGTATTGTCGGATTGCACTGTAAATTCCTGCCGGAACAGCAATAAGAAGGCTCACGATCAGGGAAACTCCCATTAAAAGCAGCGTAGGTCCCAAGTGACTTCCTATCATCTCACTCACAGGCTGATAGGATTTTATGGAATATCCCATATTCCCATGAAGCAGCTGTGAAAGCCACACAAAATATTGGATGTAAAAGGGTTTATCAAGCCCTAATGCTATTTTCTTTGCTTCCACCGCCGCTTCCGATACTCTGGGCCCCTGCAGCATTTCCAACGGGCTTCCCGCCATGCACATAATTGCATAATCAATAATCGTAATGCCTATAAGCACAGGAATGGCAATTAAAATTCTTTTTATAATATATTTACCCAATTTCCCGTCCCTCCTTACTTAAGTCTCCTGCAAAACTGCGAAACCTGTCAGTCCTTTGCAGATACAACAGGGCAGGCAGCATAATGCATGGTGCCAGCCCTGTTTTCCAATAATTTTGGTTCCCTTTGACTGCATATTTCGGCAGCATAAGGACATCTTAAATGAAACCGGCAGCCCTTTGGCGGATGAATGCTGTCTCCTATTTCTCCTGAAAGAAGCCTCCATTCCTTCTTTTTTTCCCTGGGATCCGGCACCGGAACCGCATCTAAAAGTGCTTTCGTGTAAGGATGGACAGGATGATTGAAAATTTCCTTTGCATCACCAAGTTCTACAATTTTCCCAAGATACATCACAGCAATCCGATCGCTGACATAATTGACTGCCCCCAGACCATGCCCCACAAAAAGCAGGGTGAGATGCAGCTCCTTTTGAAGTTCTTTCAGCAGATTTAATATTTGAGCCTGTATGGATACATCCAGTGCGCTTACCGGCTCATCACAGACAATAAATCTGGGATTAAGGGAAAGTGCTTTGGCAATACCAATCCTCTGTCTTTGTCCCCCGGAAAACTCATGAGGATATCTGCCTAAAATACTTCTGGGAAGCCCTACCATATCTAAAATATTCACAATATCCTTTTCCACTGTTTCTCTGGTTGATATATGATGGTACAGCATAGGCTGAGAAAGAATTTCAAAAATATGTTTTCTGGGGTTTAGAGAAGAATAAGGATCCTGAAAGATCATTTGAAGCTGAGTTCTTATCTTCATCATTTCATTTTTTTTAAGCCTGGATAAATCCTGACCGTCAAAAATAATTTTTCCTTCCGTTGGCTGCTCTAAGCCAACCAGCTGGCGCCCCACTGTGGACTTTCCACAGCCTGATTCTCCCACCAGTCCAAGGGTTTCTCCTTCCATAATAGAAAAACTCACCCCGTCAACTGCTTTTACATAACCTGTCACATGATCAATAATTCCCCCTTTAATCGGGTAATACTTTTTCATGTCCTCCACCTGAATGAGGGGTATTTTTTCTTTAATTTCCACTATTTTGCCCCTCCTTCATTACGATGCACTTTGCCTTATGGCCTTTTCCAAATTCATAATCCTTTTGCGGCCTGTCACATTCCGGCTTTCTATATTTACACCGGTCCGCAAAGCGGCACCCTTTGATGTCATCATAACTTTCCGGTACAATACCGGGAATTGACACTAACTGGCGTTCTGCATTATCACGTATTGTCGGCACTGTATCAAGAAGCGCTTTTGTATAAGGGTGAACCGGGTTTTCAAATAATTCCTCAACAGGCGCTTCCTCTATAATCTGGCCTGCATACATCACAAATACTCTGTCCGCTATATTTGCAACCAGGCCAATATCATGGGTAATCAAAATCATGGACATTCCGGTTTCCTTTTGAAGTCTCTCTAAAAGGTCCATGATCTGAGCCTGAATCGTAACATCCAATGCAGTTGTAGGTTCGTCTGCAATCAAAAGCCTTGGATTGCAGGATAAAGCCATCGCAATCATTACTCTTTGACGCATTCCTCCTGAAAGAACATGGGGATATTTTTTCATAACTCCACGTGCATCCGGCATTCCTACTTTTTTAAGCAGCATTTGGGCGCGCTCGTCGGCTTCCTTTGTGGACAGATGCATATGCGTTTTTATACTTTCCGTTATCTGCTTCCCCACTGTAAAAACAGGATTTAACGAGGTAAGCGGATCCTGAAAAATCATAGTAAGCTGATCCCCCCGGATTTTATCCAGTTCCTTTTCACTCATGGAAAGAAGGTTCCTGCCGTCAAAGAAGACAGAGCCGTCAATGACAGCTCCGCCTCTTCCTAACAATCCCATAATTGACAATGAGGTTACACTTTTTCCACATCCGGATTCTCCTACAATGCAGACCACTTCGCCTTCATCTACATGGAAATCAATATGGTCCACAGTGATATTTTTACCATAATCACCGGCAAAAACGGTGGTTAATCCCTTTACCTCAAGTAAATGTGACATTTGTCTTCCCTCACCACTTTAAACTACTGGACAATATCCCAGTTCTGCACATTATTAAAGAATCCATATGCACTGGGTTCCGCGCCGCTTATCCGCTTGCTTACTGCACCCTGTGCACTGATAATATATACGGAAAACATGGGAACATCCTCCTGCACCTTTTTATCAACAATAGAGTATAAATCCCTGATTTCATTCATGTCACTGGTATTTTGTGTTCCCGCTAATGCTTCACTGATTTCATCACTATGATATCCGGTCCAGCTTCCTTCCCCACTTAAAAGCCAGTCTACGTCAGGGTAGGGATCTACCGGTGCGTAGGTATACTGAACTGCAAGGATATCATAATCAGTAGTTCCTGCTACTGTCATAAGTGTTGCCAGATCAACTGTCTGAACTTCCACATTAATCCCCACTGCCGCCCATTGAGCCACAAGCACCTGTGCTCCATTTACAAAAGTACCATCTCCGGAATTCACATAAAACCGAAGAGTTTGGGAGCCATCCCAGCCTGCCTGTGCAAGAAGCTCCTTTGCTTTTTCCGGATCATAAGAAACCGGTGTGATTCCCTCATCAAAAAATGGACTTGCAGAGGAAAGGAAACCGTCTACCACCTCTCCGTGACCTTTTAAAAGCTCATCCACAAGCTTTTGTCTGTCAATTGCACATAAAAGCGCCTGACGCACCCGGGCGTCTGTAATATTTGATGTCTGAATAAAAGCTGACTGGTTCGTAATGGGAGAGCCATATACTGTCTCCACATTTTCAAGAGCCTCTATGCTTTCATAATCTTCCTGTGGAATTGCAGTCATCGTATGATGGGTAATATCAATTTCTCCTGATTGAAGTCCTGCGTAGACCTGGCTGGCGTCTATGATTCTGATGTTCAGCTTATCAATTTTCGGTGCACCTTTCCAGTAATCCGCATTTGCCTCATAGGAAATATAATGATCATTATCAAAATCTGTCACAAAAAAGGGCCCGCTCACCACATCCGGCTTATTAAACCAGTCTGATGTCAGCAGCTCTTCCTCGCTTAACTGCTCAAGCACCTTTTTCGGTAATGTATGAATATATCTTGCATATGTGTTTTCAAATGTAGTAAGCGCCATAGGGTACTTGGAAGTAAACTGAACTGTTTTTTCATCAATGACCTGAACACCGGCCATACTTTCAGCGCCTTCCTCAACAAAGCCTTCCTCACTGGTTCCTTCAAAGGCATAAAGCATTAAGGTTGTATTATTTACAACAGGGCTTGCCAGACGACGAACCGTATATTCCACATCTTCTGCCGTAACAGGCGTTCCGTCAGACCATGTGGCTTTCTCATCAATGTGCACCACAAAATTCATGTTATCTTCTGTGGTAATGGAATCAGCCAGCATTCCCTGGAAGTTCATGTCCTTATCAAGCTCCATAAGAGGCAGAAACATAAGACCAACCGCATATTTATTAATTTCCGTCTGATCAATTACAAAAGGATTCAGCCCTCCAAGGGAATCTGTAACTCCCACATTTATAATCTTTCCTTCTTCGGAAGACTCATTTACCGTCTCACCTGTCCCATCGCCTGACGGACTGCCCTGATCCTTAGAAGAACAGCCGGCCACAGCCAGAACAAGTGCTGCTGTAAGCATGAGACTAAACAATTTTGTCATAAATTTTTTCATCACTCTTCTCTCCTCCAATATACCTCACCTACAATCCAGTACAAAAAGCTGAATTTCACAGTTGGTTCATTATACTGTTATGACACCAAAATGTCAATAAGTACGTTAAAAATGTGTTTAGTTGTTGCTGAATAAAGGTGTGGACAAATATCTGTCTCCGGAATCAGGAAGAAGCACAACAATATTTTTTCCTGCATTTTCCGGCCTTTTAGCCAGAATAACTGCCGCCTTCAAAGCTGCGCCGGAAGATATCCCTGCTAAAATACCTTCACTTTGTGCAAAGGCTCTCCCTTCTTTGAAAGCTTCTTCATCTTCTATTACAATAATTTCATCATAGATTTCAGTATTTAAAACTTCTGGAATAAAGCCTGCACCTATTCCCTGAATTTTATGTGCACCAGGTGTTCCTTTAGACAAAACCGGGCTGGATGCAGGCTCTACTGCAACTACCTTAACCTCAGGATTTTTAGATTTTAAGTATTCTCCCACACCGGTAATTGTCCCGCCGGTACCCACGCCTGCCACAAAAATATCAACTTTTCCATCTGTCTGTTCCCAAATTTCAGGTCCTGTCGTCTCTGTATGCATTCTGGGATTTGCAGGGTTTACAAACTGCCCGAGAATCACTGCTCCCGGTATGGATTCCTTTAATTCCTCCGCCCTGGCAATCGCCCCTTTCATACCCTTTGCACCTTCCGTAAGTACAAGCTCCGCTCCATAGGCCCCCAAAAGATTTCTTCTTTCCACACTCATGGTATCCGGCAATGTTAAAATTGTCTTGTAGCCTTTTACTGCCGCCACCGCTGCAAGACCAATTCCCGTATTTCCTGATGTTGGTTCAATAATTGTAGCGCCTGGCTTTAAACTGCCATTTTGTTCTGCATCTTCAATCATTGCCAGCGCAATGCGGTCTTTTGCCGAGCCTGCCGGATTTAAGTATTCCAATTTTGCAAGTATCACTGCATTTTCCGCTCCCGCTTTCTTAGCGTAACGACTCAGCTTTAAAACAGGAGTTCCTCCAATCAGTTCTAATGCACTTTCTTTAATCTTGTTCATATATACCTCCATTCCAACCCTTTTTGCTCACTATAGTAAATATTATTTCCTACTTATTAAGTATGAATTATATGATATGTATTATATTCCCTGATTTTCCCAATGTCAAATATTTTTTTAACCTCCTTGACAAATGCTTTGTACAGCAGTAAATTATAATCACTTTGCATCATATATTAATATAGCAGTTTGGATATCAATTAATGCAAATATGCAGAAATTTATGGATATCTTCACATAAAAGGGATGAAACAAATGAAAAATCTTTTAAATTACCAGACTTCAGAATATGACTGTGGTCCTGTCACGCTGCTAAACGGAATCAGATATCTTTTTGATCGGGAAGATATCTATCCCGATATTATAAAATTTATTATGCTGTACAGTATGGATACTTATAATGAAGAAGGAGAATTATGCAAACACGGAACCTCTGCCGCTGCCATGAACTTTATCACAAGCTGGCTGAATCACTTTAGTCAGATAAAGAATTTCCCTCTTCACTGTGAATTTTATTCCGGGGAGGAAGTAACTCTCACTCCCGAATCTCCTGTTATTCAAGGTTTGAAAAATGGCGGTGTCGTACTGCTTCATGTTTTTCTTGAAGTGGCTCATTACGTTTTACTGACAGGCATTGAAAACGACAGAATTCTTCTCTTTGATCCTTACTATGAAGAGGAGGACGATCCTGATCTGGATGAAGAATATGCAACAGACGAAATTCTTTTTATTCACGACCAGCCTAAAAAGGCCAACCGTTCCGTAGCAATTGAGCGGTTAAACCGCACTACAACTGATTATTACGAAATGGGAAAACCCTGCTGCAGAGAGGCTTTGGTTATGTTTAACACAGACTTGAAAAAATCATAAAAATGCAGTCTTTCTTATTCAGATTAAAATCCGATGTGCATGGAAATCTTTCACGCACACCGGATTTTTCATCTTTTTCTATGATAGCAGGTGAGAATGGCAGGTCAATACTTCACTGCTCCATCTGTCTTCCGAGAAATCCTGCTGCAGATTGAATCAGTTTCATTTCAACTTCACCCATTTTCCCCTTTTCGCCATTATCAATCAAAACCACCCCGCCTATAATATCACCTTCACATATAATGGGGCTGATTGCCTCGTTCATAAAATCATCTGTTACATCCTGTGTAATGGGAATAAACCCCGCTTCCTCTTTGGATGCAACTGCAATTTCTCTTTTATTAAGCTTATCCTCCAGTTCTTTGCTGATAGATTTGCCAAGAACATTTTTAAACCCTCCGGAAACTGCAATAAACTGGTCTCTGTCTGCAATCAGTGCTGTCCGGCCTGAAACCTGGGCAAGACTTTCCGCATACTGCTTTGCAAATGTATTCATTTCTCCAATGGGGGAATACTTCTTTAATATAATCTCTCCTTCTCTGTCAGTAAATATTTCCAAAGGATCGCTTTCCCTGATCCTTAAAGTTCTCCTGATTTCTTTGGGTATAACAATACGCCCCAAGTCATCTATTCTTCGCACAATACCTGTTGCTTTCATTATCTTTTCTCCTTTTTACAAATCTTAGTGTATCAGTAGTATTTGTAAAAAGTGAGAGAATATACCAAAGTTTTTGTGTTGAATTAATAATTTACTTAAAGCCTACTCTAAAATATCTCCATTTTTGTCAAGGCCAAACCCTCTCGCAAATAAAATTTTATCTTCATTTCCTTCTTTAAATTTTTCATCCATATCTTCAGGACTTTTCATCCACGTAAAATTTAATTTACCAGTAAAGTCAAAATCCCCAAACAATACATCTGCAACGCCTTCTCCTTCAGTTCCCGGAAGCCATGCCATAATCACAGCATCAAAAATATCCATATATTCTGTAATATTAACAGGTCTTCCCGCTATAATAATCCCTATGACCGGAATATCCTGTCTGTTCTTTTGTGCAAGCGACGCTCTTAAATTTTCAAGCATTTCTTCATCAGCAGCACTAATTTTTAAATCAGCAGCTGTTCTGTCGCCACCGCTTTCCACATAAGGACCTTCTCCAAAGACAACAATTACCCCATCATTTTCTTCTAAAACTTCTCCCTTTAAATCATGGGATATGGTTTTTTCCGGCATAATCTGACTGGCAATTCCTTCTATAATAGTTGTTCCTTTTGTTATATTTCCGGCACTGCCCTCCCAGCTTATGGTCCATCCGCCGCACTGGCTTCCCAGGTCATATGCTTTCTGCCCGCATACACGGATATTTTGAGCATTCTGCAGTGCCTGCAGCGCTGTTGTCTCTCCGATCTTATCATTTTTTAAAAGCACCAGAGACTTGCGCACTGCTTCTCTTGCTATTTCACGATGTTCTATACTTCCCACCTGGTTTAGCATTTCCTGTTCTGTATTTCCCCCAATCTCTTCTTCAAATAATCCGGCCTCAAATTTTACACGCAGAATCCTTCTCACTGCATCATCGATCTGCTCTTTTGAGATACTTCCTTCCTCTACCAGTTCTTTTGCGTATTTTATAAAATCCTCCCACACATACACTTCCATAAACAGATCAATTCCCGCATCAATTCCCTGACGAACCTGTTCCTTGTATGTAACACCTGAAAGCTGCTGTATCCCATTATAGTCACTGACTACCAGCCCGGTAAATCCAAGCTCTCCTTTTAAAATATCTGTAATTAAATGCTTGTTTTCATGACATTTTACCCCGTCAATGCTGTGAAAAGACACCATAACAGTGCGCACGCCTTCATCTAATGCTGCAGTATATGGATCAATCACACCGCTCTCAAGAAGTAAGTCGAATTCTTCCTGCGTCATGGAAATATTTCCCTGATTTACACCCTCATCTGTATATCCTTCTCCCACAAAGTGCTTTGCACAGGCCAGAACATGATATTCATCCAGATATTTTTCCGTTCCTGCCTCCCCCTGAAAGCCTCGAATATAGGCTCTCCCATACTTGCTCACTTCCTCCAAATCCTCACTAAAGCACTCGTAAGTTCTGCCCCAGCACTCATTTTGAGGGTTTCCAAGGGTTGGCGCAAACGTCCATTGTATGCCGACTGCCCTTACTTCTTCCGCAGCAGATTCCCCGATACGTTCCACCAGCTCCAAATCTCCGGTGGCTCCAAGTCCGATATTATGGGGATAGATTACAGCCCCATACACGTTATTATTTCCATGAACTGCATCAATTCCGTACAAAAGTGGAATTCCCAGTCTTGTGTTTAATGCTGCCTCCTTTAGCTCATTTACTCTCTCCTGCCAGTTTTCCGGCCGATTACCACTGGAAGGACTTGAGCCTCCGCCGCTTAATACGGAGCCAAAGCCATACTGCTCCACATCGGAAGAAGTAATTCCGGCCTGCTCCGGCTGTACCATCTGTGCAACCTTTTCCTCTAATGTCATTTGTGCAAGTAACGCCTCTATGCGTGTCTCCACATCCTGACCGGCATCCATATACACACTTTTATCAACTTCTGTGCCTTCTACCGGCACATCCTCCGGCTCATTCAACTCCTCAGGCTGTCTCCTGCCTTCCTGATTCAATGCTTCATTTTCCGACTGCACCTCTGTTTCCATTTTTTCTTTGCCGCTTCCACAGCCCACAGTCACAAGCACTGCCAAAAGAAAAAGCGCAATTACTTTTCTCCATCTTTTCATATCCCCACTCCTTATCCTCTTCATCTTCTTTCTTTCGTTATACAGGATATAAAGCAGGAAATCTATGGTTTCTAAAATAATTGCACTTTCACTGTAAAATCTATACTTGGTTCAGTTTGTCCACAAGCTTTTGCAGCTGGTCAATCCCAATTGCCGCCTCGCCGCCAAAGCTTAAAATGCCCCGAAGAGGCATATACCGCATCATGGCCTCCATCATTCCATCTGATGCAGCCACTGTATCAGGCGATGTTTCTTCCTCTTTCTGCCCACCTCCAAATGCGCTTTCAGCAAACAGCTTTTCCACGATTTGCCTTGCTCCGGGATTCTCCATTACATCTCCTAATGTGGAATCTGTAGTGAAATGAACCGGAATCGTTACGGTAGATTCTACGTACACATCTTCACTTAAGACAATATCTCTTGATGATCTGCCTGCCATAACCGTAAAATCACCACTTTCCACATGCCAGTCATGAATCTGGGTGTTATAATAGGCAAATGCCCGTTTATCCAGGATAAAGGAAACTGTTTTTGTCTCCCCCGGCTGCAGATTCACTTTGGCAAACTCCCGAAGTTCCTTTACCGGGCGAATTACCGTGCTTTCTTTATCTGATACATAAATCTGCACAATTTCTTTGCCCGCTCTGTTCCCCGTGTTTGTCACATCCAGGGAAACCTTTAATTTGTCCGTATCCTTAATTCTATGGCTGTCCAGTTTTAAATGACTATATTCAAAAGCAGTATAGGACAATCCGTGGCCAAAAGGAAACAGTACATCCATTTTCTTTTTATCATAATAACGGTATCCTACAAAGATACCCTCCTTATACGCAACAATATCCTTTTCTCCTGGAAAATTTAAATAAGAAGGATTGTCCTCAAGCTTAACAGGAAATGTTTCCGGCAGCTTTGCGCTGGGATTCACCTTTCCAAAAAGGATATCATACACCGCACTTCCCACAGCCTGTCCCCCAAGATAAGCCTCCAGCACTCCTTTTACTCTGGAAATCCAGGGCATTTCAACCGGAGAACCATTATGAAGCACTACCACTACATTAGGCTGAACCCGGGCAATCTCTTCAATTAACTTATTCTGGCATTCCGGCATGGACATGTGGGTTCTGTCAAATCCTTCCGATTCAAAGCTGTCCAGAAGCCCTGCAAAAATCACTGCCCCGTCTGCTTCTTTTGCTGCCTGAACAGCCTGCATAAGTAACTGCCCGTCTGTTTCTTCCTGCTCTGCAAGATATCCTTTGGCGTAAATAATATTTGTATTATCCCTGGCCGCCTTAAGTGCACTTACCACCCTGTGACTGTTAATATGAGAACTGCCGCCGCCCTGATAACGGGGTTTTTCTGCAAATTCCCCAATAAAGGCAATCTTTTTATTCTCTGAAAATGGCAGAATGTTATCCTCATTCTTTAAAAGGACAATTGTTTCCTCAGCCACCTGTTTTGCCTGTTCATGATCCTTATCTCTGTCAAAAACTGCATTTTTGTCCCTGTTTTCCTCAAACCTGAATACTATATTTAAAATTCTCTCTACTGCCTGATCTACTGTCTCTTCCATTAAAGTGCCATTCCTGACTGCCTCCACAATTAACTTGTCGTTAAGCCCCATAGAAGAAGGCATTTCCAGATCAAGCCCTGCTTCCAGGTCTGCCACTCTGTCGTTAACTGCGCCCCAGTCGCTCATTACATAGCCATCAAATCCCCACTCCCTGCGCAGAACATCTGTCAGATATTTTTTATTTTCGGCAGCATAAACTCCGTTAATCCTGTTGTAAGAACACATTACTGTCCAGGGTTTCTTTTTGGTAACCGCTCCTTCAAAGGCTGCCAGATAAATTTCCCGCAGTGCCCTTTCATCCACCTGTGAACTGCAGGACATTCTTCTGGTTTCCTGATTATTTGCCAGAAAATGCTTAATGCTGGTACCCACATTCTTACTCTGCACCCCTTCAATCAAAGCACCTGCCATTTCAGACGCCACCAGCGGATCTTCCGAATAATACTCAAAATTGCGTCCGCACAAGGGGGAACGCTTTATATTTACTGCCGGCCCTAAAATAACGCTGACTCCTTCTGCCTGGCACTCCTGCCCAAGTGTCTTACCCATTTCCTGAATCAGTTGTCTGTTAAAAGACGCTGCCAAACCACAGCCGGCCGGAAAGCAGACCGCTGGAATACTTCCGTTTAACCCTAAATGATCGGCGCTTTCATCCTGCTTCCTAAGTCCATGAGGTCCATCCGAAACCATAACTGCCGGTATTCCCAGTCGTGGCAGCCCCTGTGTATGCCAAAAGTCTTCCCCCGAGCAAAAGGAAGCCTTCTCTTCTAAAGTCATCTGCCCAATTAATTCTTTTAATTTTTCCTTTTTCATACCCATACCTCTCCTTTTTACCTTTATATTTCCATATACTTATGCTATACTTTCCATAAAAATTAATTCATATGGAAAGGAATATACTAATGAAAAAACTAGCAAACCGTCACTTATTTTCTATTTTTATGCTGGCTATTGTAACTGTTTTTTATCTTTTCTTTGCTTTTTATGATGGCGCAGTTATTTGTGTTGACTCCCCAAGCTATATTGGAATGAGTATCTCCAGAGAACCTTTATACCCTATAATCTTAGCCTTTTTCCGCAGTCTTTTCTCAAATTTTTCCTCTGATTTCTATTTAACAGCCACCGCATTTTTCCAGAGTATCCTGGCTGCTCTTACCACCTGGGCTTTCGCTGTTTACGCATTAAAGGAATTTAAACTTACAAAACTGTTTTCCTTAATTATTCTTATCACCCCCCCGTGGTTTCACTTTTATGCCGCTTTGCCGCTAAGAGGGGCTCTATGTATTCAAATAGTATCTTAACGGAAGGCATTGCCATTCCATGTTATTTTCTTTTCTTCCGCTGCTTAATGGAATTCCTTCTCCATCAAAGAAAAAAAGCATTGATTTTCTGCTGCCTTCTGGCATTTTTACTCATCTCCACAAGAAAGCAAATGGCCATTGCACTTATTATGCTGGTAATAGGCATTCTTTATCATTTTATTAAAGAAAGACGCTATTTAAAGGGAATTATTATTTCTTTTTTATGTATGGCCGGCATTTTACTTAGCACTGTTTTATTGGATTTAGGATACAATTACGTTCTTCGCGGAGAGCTGACAAAGCACTCCGGTGATACAAGATTTATCACTACAATGGCTCTTTATACCGCCGATAGAAATGATGCCCAATTTATTAATGATAAAGAAATTCAAAATTTATTTCTTCAAATTTATGACATTTGTGATGAAAACGGTTATTTAAAAAACTCTGCAGGACAGGGCTGGCTAAATCGGGTATCCCATTTTGGCGACTACTATGACTGCATTCAAATAGATACCTTAAGACCTATGGTAAGCCAGTTTGCTTCAGAACGCCGGGATAACCTGGTTGATGCCAGCGAGTATGGCGACCAGATTATGGACACCATAAATCATTCCATTATTCCCCACCATATACCGGAAATTCTGGGAACATTTGCAGACAACTTTTTATCCGGTCTGGTTACTACCGTTGCAAAGCGAAATTCCATTTTAATCTGGTACAGCCTGTTTATCTATCTGTTTTATTTTACGCTGCTTGTCTGGCATATTTGGGTTGGCAAAAATCAAAAAACCATCCTGTTTGCCACGTTTACTTTGATTTCCATTTTTGTAAACGTAAGTCTGGTGTCTCTGGTCATATTCTGTCAGACAAGATACACCATTTACAACATGGCTCTTTTTTATATCAGCCTGCTTCTTATGATGCAGGAACCCTTCCATAAAATACTAAACCGGATCAACTCCCTCTCCGTCAAACCCCGGGATAAAGCTTTCTTTTGCCACATCCCCTTCCTGAATAAAGGCATTTTCCACTCCCAGATCTATGATATAATTTACCACCGCCTGGTATTCTCTTTTTGTAACCTTTCTGCAAAGCTCTTTGTATTCCGGCTTACCTTTAAGCCGGTCAAAGGGCGTATACTGGCTCATCAGACTTATGTAAACCTGTTTCCCATAGGTTTCATATACATAATGCATCACATCTTTTGCGTTCTTTTTATGCCCCGGTAAAAGCAGATGGCGGATAATAACCCCTTTTTTCATCATTCCTTCTTTGTCAAATACAGGCTCTCCGACAACATTCACCATCTCTTTCAGCGCTTCTTTTGCTCTTTCCGGATAGTCAGGAGCATTGGAGTACTTTGCAGAGAGCGCTGCATCCATATATTTAAAATCTGTCAGGAAGATATCTATGATTCCTGACAGATTTTTGATTACTTCCTTTTTTTCATACCCGCTTCCATTATAGACAACCGGCAGCTTAAGTCCCTGTTTTCTGGCCAGTAAAACTGCCTGCGCTGCCTGCAAAATATAATGATCCGGCGTCACAAGGTTTATATTGGCTGCTCCCATGTTCTGCAACTCTAAAAAGATTTCCGCAAGCCTGTTTACAGAAACTTCCTTTCCCTTTTTACCATATGCAATCTCATAATTCTGGCAATAGACGCACCGCAGATTACAGCCGGAGAAAAACACCGTACCTGATCCTCTTTTCCCTGAAATACAGGGCTCCTCCCACATATGAAGGGCCGCCCTTGCAAGAAAAATTCTGTTGTCCATAAGGCAGTATCCGGCCTGTCCCTGATCTCTTTTGACCATGCATTCTCTGGGGCAGAGATTACAGGGACTATTGCCTATGCCTGTACATTTTTTCTCATCCATAAATCACCAGTTCTTTTTTAATCTTCTCCGTACAGTTCGTTCCATTCATCACGGGGAATGGCTTTTATATTGTCCACACCATAATAAGTTTCATAAAATAAATTAATCCAGTAACCTCCATACTCCTCCATATCAGAATCATGAGCAACGCTGTAGGGATTTTTAAATGCCTCCCGGAACTTTGGAATTACTACCACCCCATCAGATGAAGGATCTGCCTTTTCTTCCATAATCAAAGTAATTCTTTCATTTTCTTCCCTGTAAATTCTGGCCAGGTTTACCAGATTATCCACATAAGTAAAAAACAGCCATACACATAAAATACTGACCAGACTATACTTTGCTGTCCGTATAAAAAGCTCATGACCTGTCACATCCACAATTCCCTGGATACAGCCGATAAGCAAGAAAATGCCTGCTCCAAAAAAAGCTCTGTTCATGGGAGTTGGGGCTAATGCAAGGGCATAACCTGTAGCTGCTGCCCCAATCAGAAACAGGACTGTTTCATTACTGCGGATTTGCCTGAAATTACACAGCTTTTTCTGCAGAACCAAAAGTACCAGCACAATAACCATAATCAAAATAACTGGAAAAAATAATTCACGTACATTAAGAGTAATTTTATAGGTTCTTGAAAGAAGCCCCACAATACCGGTATATTCCCCATCTGACATAACCTGGCTTCGGTTTCTCACCCCGGGCGCTGAGATCATTCCCAGAATTCCACAGCACATGCCAAGCACGCCGGTTATCATAAATCCATGTAAGCCTTTTCCGCCTCTTTTTTTCTCCATCCACCAGAAATTAAGGGCAAACATAATCACCAAAAGCAGACCGCCGCCGGAAGTATTTTCATTGCACCATCCGGCCAGCACGCCAAAGAAAAAGGTACCTGCCGCCAAAAGTACTTTGTGCCTGATTTTTTCAGGATGATTTAAAAAATATCTGTAAAATGTGATAAATCCCAAAATAAATACACTTCCCCACAGATAATTACAGGCGCCGCAAATCCAAAGCATTGTCTGTCCGAAATCAACAGCAAACTTCCATAAAAAGGTGATAATAAGCAAAAGTACAAATATATCATACTTTTTTTTGCGCCGGATATTTGCATACATTAAAAGCACCAGTATAACAAACATTCCGCTGTTCACCAGATTAAATACCTGCTTGTCAAACACCAGCGACAAACGCACATTAAACTGCCCCACCACTCTTCCACTGTTGGAAAGATATTCTCCATACTGCTGCTTGATTAAATCCCAAAAAGATTCTGCCTGACGCACTTCACAGGCATAAAAATAATCATCCGATAAATAGGGGGTTAAGAAATTGTAAATAAATATCGTTATAAAAGCTGCTGCCAATATCAGCCAGAATATTTGTTTTCTATATTTTTCCATAAAAGCTGCCACAGGCTCATCCTCTCTATTTTAACTTGAATTTCATTTTAACAAACCTGAGAGTGGAATGCAACCGCCCGCATTCCTTTGTGTGCATTTGTTTGCTGTTCATTTCATTTATTCATAATGCTAGTGCAGCAGGAAAAAATATGATATACTGAAACACAAAGCATTTAAATTTTCAGCATCAAAAGTAAGACAATATTGGAGACCTATATGAACGAAAAAGTACTGCACACTTTAGAATATAACAAAATCATTAACTTATTAGTCCAAAAGGCATCCTCCCAGCCGGGGCGGGACATGTGCCAGGTTCTTGTTCCCATGACTGACTTAGAAGCCATACGCCTTGCCCAGCAGGAAACCTCTGATGCGCTTTCCATGCTCTTTGCCAAAGGCTCCACTTCTTTTGGAGGAAACCGGAATGTGGCTATGGCGCTTAAAAGCCTTGAGATTGGAAGTACATTGTCCGCATCCGAGCTGCTTAAAATCGCCGGCCTTTTGGATAATGTAAATCGAATTAAATCCTATGGCCGGGGACCAAAAGATGAGGAGAAAGAAACCTCTCTTACCGCTTATTTTCATGCCCTTGAGCCTTTAACTTCCCTTGCCGGTGAAATTAACCGCTGTATTCTTTCCGAAGAAGAAATTGCAGATGATGCCAGCCCGGGGCTAAAACATGTACGACGCTCCATTACCCTCACAGGAGAAAAAATTCACTCTCAATTGACCAGTATGGTTAATGGTTCTTACCGCAGCTACTTACAGGACGCAGTAATCACCATGAGAGATAACAGATATTGTATCCCTGTAAAAGCTGAATATAAAAGTCAGGTGCCCGGCATGGTTCACGACCAGTCCTCCACCGGCTCCACCTTTTTTATTGAACCTGCAGCCATTGTAAATTTAAACAATCAGTTAAAGGAACTTTCCATTAAGGAAAAAGAAGAAATAGAAGCCGTCCTTGCAGACTTAAGTATGCAATGCGGCGGGCATATTGGAGAAATTTCAGAAAATCAGCGGATTATGACTTTTCTTGATTTTGTTTTTGCCAAAGCTAAGCTTGCTATGGATGAAAACGCCACTATGCCTTTATTTAACACTAACCATTTTATTAATATTCGTAAAGGGCGCCATCCCCTGCTTCCTTCTAAAAAGGTGGTTCCAATTGACATTCACCTGGGAAAAGAGTTTGATCTTTTAGTGGTTACAGGGCCTAATACCGGCGGAAAAACCGTATCCTTAAAGACAGTGGGACTCTTTACTTTAATGGGACAGGCGGGGCTTCATATTCCGGCCCTTGACCGCTCGGAGCTTTCCATATTTACGGAAGTTTTTGCAGATATCGGTGACGAACAGAGTATTGAACAAAGTCTCAGTACCTTTTCCTCCCATATGACAAGTATTGTCTCCATTTTAAAAAATGCTGATGAAAATTCCCTGTGTCTTTTTGACGAGCTAGGGGCAGGCACCGATCCCACGGAAGGCGCCGCGCTTGCCATTGCCATTTTGGATCATCTTCATCAAAAAGGCATCCGTACTATGGCAACTACTCACTACAGTGAGCTTAAGGTTTATGCCTTATCCACTGACCAGGTGGAAAATGCCTGCTGTGAATTTAATGTGGAAACTTTGGCCCCAACCTACCGGCTGTTAATTGGGATTCCCGGCAAAAGCAACGCCTTTGCCATTTCCTCAAAACTGGGGCTGCCGGATTATATTATTAATGCTGCTAAAGGTCAGATTTCTACGGAAGATAAAAGTTTTGAAGACCTTCTCACAGATCTGGAGCAAAGCCGGGTAACCATAGAAAAAGAACGTCTGGAAATTGCCTCTTATAAAGAAGAAATCAAGTCCTTAAGGGAAAAATTACAGGCAAAAAATGAAAAAATAGACAGTGCAAAGGAGCGGATTTTAAGACAGGCCAACGAACAGGCCCGGGAAATTTTACAGGAAGCAAAAGATGTGGCTGACGAGACTATACGCATTTATCAAAAAGCCGGCCCCGGCGCTTCCTTAAAAGATCTGGAAAAAACAAGAGAAAAGCTGCGCGGTGAAATCGGAAAGAAAAATGATAAGCTGGCTTTAAAAACAAGTGCACCTCAAAAATCGGGACAGGTAAAACCGGATCAGCTTAAAATCGGCGACAGCGTTAAAATTCTCTCTATGGGACTTAAGGGAACTGTCAGCTCTCTTCCCGACCATAAGGGAAATCTTTTTGTACAATGCGGTATTATGCGCTCCCAGGCAAACGTAAAAGATCTGGTATTTTTAAAAGAAGACGCTGACACACCGGCACCTTCTCTATCTAAAAACCACACCGGCAAGGTGAAAATGTCCAAATCTTTCAGCATTTCACCTGAAATCAACCTGCTTGGCAAAACGGTGGATGAAGCCCTTGCCCAGCTTGATAAATATCTGGATGACGCTTATCTTGCCCATTTATCCACCGTAAGAGTGGTGCATGGAAAAGGAACCGGAGCTTTGCGCAGCGCAGTGCAGAATCATTTAAAAAGAATAAAATATGTAAAATCCTATCGACTTGGTGAATATGGAGAAGGTGACGCAGGTGTCACTATTGTAACTTTTAAAGAATAATGGAAAGAGAGTGAAATTTTATGGTAAATAAACAAAAAATTTTAATTGTAGATGATGATGCCAATATTGCAGAGCTGATTTCCCTTTACCTTACCAAGGAATGCTTTGAAACCATGATTGCAGGTGACGGGGAAACCGCCCTTCTTCTTGCGGATTCCTTTATGCCCAATTTGATTTTGCTGGATCTAATGCTGCCCGGCATTGACGGATATCAGGTTTGTCGTGAGATTCGGGCAAAATCCTCCATCCCTATTATTATGCTATCCGCAAAAGGAGAAATATTTGATAAGGTATTGGGGCTTGAACTGGGAGCTGATGACTACATGGAAAAGCCATTTGATTCCAAGGAACTGGTGGCCCGTGTAAAGGCAGTGCTTAGAAGATATAAACCTGCCTCCATCCTGCCGGAGGCTTCCGATGTAAAATGCGTGGAATATACAGATCTGGTTATTAACCAGACTAACTACTCCGTAATTTACAAAGGTAAAACCGTAGAAATGCCTCCCAAAGAGCTGGAGCTTTTATATTTCCTGGCTTCTTCTCCCAACCATGTTTTTACAAGAGAACAGCTTCTTGATCAGATCTGGGGCTATGAGTACATTGGAGATACAAGAACTGTGGACGTGCACATCAAACGTCTGAGAGAAAAAATAAGCGATCATGCAGGCTGGAGAATTGCCACCATCTGGGGAATCGGCTACAAATTTGAGGTATCACAATGAGAAAAACTCTTTACCTTAAGTTCCTGCTGGCATACTTTATCTTTGGCGTTTTTGGATTTGTGATTGTTGCCACCTTTGTAAGCAGCATGACTATGGAGCATTTGACGCGGGAAAAAGCGGATGCCCTGTACAGGGAAGCCACCCTGATTGCCAATACCTATGCCTCTGATTTGTATAACAATGAAACTTCTCTGGATACGGTAAAAAAGCAGTTAGATACATTAGATACTTATCTGTCTGCCAATCTGTGGATTATTAACCCTTCCGGGCGAATGGTTCTGGATTCTCAGGCACCTGTTGATGTGGAAAATGAAACTGTAATTTCCGGATTTGATCCTACCATTACTGCAGGCTCCTATTACACAATCGGCAATTTTTTTGGAAGCTTTGATTATGACCAGTTAAGCGTGCTTGCCCCTATCACTTCAGATTACACGGTAAGGGGCTATGTGGTAATTCATTATCCTATCAGCAACATTACGGCTTCCTGCAACAGCCTCTTAAATATCTCTTATTTAATGTTGATTATTTTATTTCTGCTTTCCATGATCATTTTAATCTTTTTCACAGAAATGGTTTATCTGCCCCTGCGCAAGATTACGGAAGCAACAGAACAATACGCTTCGGGAAACATGCACTATGAATTTCAGATTGACAGTGAAGATGAAATTGGTTATCTGGGTGCAACACTCTCCTATATGGCAAGTGAAATTGCCCGCTCCGAGGACGATCAAAAAAAATTTGTGGCTAACGTTTCCCACGATTTCCGCTCTCCCTTAACCTCTATCAAAGGCTATCTGGAAGCTATGCTGGACGGAACAATTCCGCCTGAACTCCATGAAAAATACTTAACTATTGTGTTAAATGAAACTGAACGTCTGACCAAGCTTACCAACAGTCTGCTCACTTTAAATAATCTAAACACCAAAGGTATGCTGCTGGATATCAGTATTTTTGACATTAATAAAACAATCCGTAATACTGCCGCTTCCTTTGAGGGCACCTGTAAAAGCAAAATGATTGCAATAGAGTTAATTCTCACCGGAGATGAATTGTTTGTAAGTGCAGATGTGGGAAGAATTCAGCAGGTGCTTTACAATCTTCTTGATAATGCAATTAAATTCAGTCATTCGGATTCCATTATCAAAATCGAAACCACAGAAAAGCACAACAAGGTTTTTGTATCTGTTAAGGACAGCGGCATAGGCATTCCCAAAGACGATCTTAAAATGATATGGGAGCGTTTTTATAAGTCTGATCTTTCCAGAGGAAAAGATAAAAAGGGCACCGGACTGGGGCTTTCCATTACCAAAGAAATTATTCATGCCCACGGAGAGCATATCAACGTAATCAGTACCGAAGGCGTGGGAACAGAATTTATTTTTTCTCTGGCTCTGGCAGAAGAGGCAAATGAAGATTAAACTGCAAATACAGGATTTGCAGATGGAAAGAAAGGCATGGCTTTTATATGCATATTATTTTACATCAGCCGGAAATACCGGCAAATACCGGAAATATTGGAAGAACCTGCGTTGCATCAGGAACTGACCTGCATCTGATTGAACCCTTAGGCTTCCGGCTCACAGAAAAGGAAATCAAACGCGCCGGAATGGATTACTGGGAGCATCTTAACGTAACAAGATATATGAATTTTGAGGAATTCAAATCCATTCATCCGGATGCCAAAATATGGATGGCTACTACAAAGGCAAAACATATCTATACAGATGTCTCCTTCGGGCCTGATGATTATATTATGTTCGGTAAAGAAAGTGCTGGAATCCCCGAAGAAATTCTGGTAGATTATGAAGAAACCTGTATCCGCATCCCCATGCTGCCTCAAATACGTTCTCTTAACCTTTCCAACTCTGTGGCTATTGTACTTTATGAGGCGCTGCGCCAGCAAAATTTTTCAAATATGCAGTTGGAAGGCAAGCTGCACAGGCTTCACTGGAAAAAATAAAATTTTTCCATAAAATTCTTATTCTCCTTCGTATCTTAAATAAGATAGCATAAATTTACCCTGACAGGAGGATTGGATTATGAGAAAAATAAAATTATTACTTATGGTTGGAATCATATCTTTGGGAATTGCCGGCTGCGGCAATAACGCATCTTCTACAGACGCAGCCGCCAGTACTTCGCCTGCATCCTTATCACCACAAAATATTGCTGTAGGGGAATCTACGGTAAGTACTTCTCCCGTTTATGAAACAAACTCTATTATCGTAAACAGCAGTGAAAAAGTAACTGTGGTTCCGGATATTGCAGAAATCGTTTATTCTGTCCGGACACAGGCCAAGGAAGCAGCAGACTGCCAGCAGAAAAATGCTGAAGCAGTAAGTCAGGTAATCGAACTTTTAAAAAGCTTAAATATTGAAGAAAAGTCTATTCAGACCTCTGATTATTACATGAACCCTGTCTACAATTACAGTGGAAGCACTGCCAGAGTTACCGGATATGAGGCGGCGGCTACTTTGACCGTATCGGATCTTCCTATTGATGAGCTGGATCAAATTTTATCCCAGTCTGTTTCCACCGGCATCAATACCATTGAGTCTATTACTTATCAGGCCAGCAAATATGATGAGAGCTACCAGCAGGCTCTGGCAGCCGCTGTTGCCGCTGCACACCAGAAAGCACAGGTTCTGGCTGAAGCTGCCGGCTGCAATGTGGGACAGGTAATGAATATTCAGGAAACCAGTGGTTATTCCGAAGCGCGCTATTCGGACAATGCCCTTGCCAGAAAATATTCCAGCATGGGAGTCAAAGAAAATTTGGCTCTCTTTGATGCCGCCGAAAGTGTAATGCCTGGAGAAATTCAGGTAGAAGCTTCCATTACGGTTGAATACCAGCTTTACTGACAATCATCTATTTCCATGTAAACATAAGGGTGCCAGGATTCGCTTCCATCCTTATGTTTATAATAAAACGGACAGTCTGCAATATGCGCTGTCCGTTCTTTACTGCCGGTATGGCAGATTCTTTATCCATTTTACATTCTGGCATTTTCCACATTGTCCTTAAACCACTGGTATGCAAGCTCAACTCCCTCTTCCAGCTCTACCTTGTGTGTCCATCCAAGGCCATGAAGCTTATCCACATTTGTAAGCTTTCTCGGTGTTCCATCGGGCATATCCTTATTCCATACAATCTCGCCCTCATAACCTACTGCCTTTTTAACAGTTTCAGCCAGTTCCTTAATCGTCACTTCTTTTCCTGTGCCAATATTCACGTGCTGTTCGCCATCATAATTTTCAAGTAAAAATACACAGGCATCCGCCATATCATCCACATATAAGAACTCGCGAAGAGGAGTTCCTGTTCCCCAAAGTTCTACGGAAGGTGCTCCACTTACCTTTGCTTCATGGAATTTACGGATCATTGCCGGCATTACATGAGATCCCTGCAGATCATAATTGTCATATGGTCCATACAGATTTGTGGGCATACAACTGATAAAGTCATCTCCGTACTGTCTCTTGTAGAACTTACACATTTCAAGCCCGGAAATCTTTGCAATGGCATATGCTTCATTGGTTTCCTCCAAAGGCCCTGTAAGCAGTGCATCCTCCGGGATCGGCTGAGGCGCCATTTTAGGATAAATACAGGTACTTCCCAAAAAGAGCAGCTTTTTCACCTGATATTTATGGCAACAGTCAATTACATTACATTGAATTTGAAGGTTTTCATAGGCAAAATCCGCCGGTGTGGTATTGTTTGCATTAATTCCCCCTACCTTTGCAGCTGCCAGAACTACAACATCCGGCCTCTCTTCTTCAAAAAACTTTCTCACCATAGCCTGATCTTTCAGGTCAAGCTCCTTATGTGTCCTTCCAATTACGTTCGTATATCCCTTTGCCTGCAGATTTCTTACAATTGCACTTCCCACCAGACCTCTATGGCCCGCCACATAAATCTTATCTGTCTTTTCCATAATTAGGTTCCTTTCTTATCTCCTGCTTTCGGCAAACCATTTTCGTCTGCCATATGATTACTGATGAATTACATCTTTAAATCCGTCTTTTATCGTCTCTCCCCTGAAAATATCTTCCGCCTTCACGGGTGACGCCGGAAAATCCCTGTATCCGGTTCTGTCCCCTTCCTCCGGATAATAAAAAGTATATCCGTGAAGTTGATAGGCTTCTGTCTTAAAATTTTCATAATCTTTTTGGCATATCAGATACTGTGTGGTAGCGCTCCGGCATACTTCTATTCCAAATAATGCAAACTTATATATGCCAAACAGAAGCATAACAATCAAATATATTTTAAACCTGTCCAAATGCGGACTTATTTTTAAATACACAAATCCCCACACAAGAACAGGCGACATCCATAAAAATACACAGCCATACCGAATCAGCGGCGCGCTCAGCAGCCAGAATAAAAAGCAGATGGTTATTGTTCCTGCCACATGCAGAAAGTCCATCATATCCCTTTTCTTTTTTATTATTCCGTATATGACTGTCAGTATAAGCAAAACAACTCCGCTTAATGCAAAAAACAAAAACACCTTATTGCTGCCGTCTAAACGCTTAATCCATTCCGGAAGCCATTTCATAAGCGGATCATCATACCTTGAAACATCACTGAATCCCCGTCCCCAGACCTGTATTTCCTTTGCATCATACTCGGCCATTCCCCTGGGAATTTTAAAATCAAAAGAAAATAAGTCAATTGAAGTAAAGGGATAAACCAGCCATCCTGAAAGCATTACATTTCGTATTAAAAAAGGAATCACTATCAAAAAACCACAGCTCAAAAACTTGACGATATCCTTTCCCTTTTTTTCCTTCACCATCATAACTGCCGGCTTTAAGGCAAGAAGCAAAATCAATGCGCCGGACAGCTTGACCGTCAATACCGTCAAACACAGCAGGCTCAGTAAAGCATATGGATAATAGGAATTTTCTTTGCTTTCTATTAATTCCAGCCATCTGATCACAATATAAAACACCAGAAGAACCATAAAATAGTCAGATGCCGGTGATACCATCTCATCAAATATCATAAGTAAATAATAAATGCTGACTATTCTGGCGAAATCCGAAAGAACTGGTCTTTTTTCCCGTTTTTTGGAAAGCATTTCCCCACAGACCAATGCCAGAAGATATGCGAAAAAGCCTGCACAGCAATGATAGGACTGTCCGCCTAAAAATGACATACTGTAAAGTGCCGAAAGGCAGAACGCAGCACTGTTGTATGCAAGCCTGCTGTGCAGATTGCCAAGCCCCAAAACCACTCCATATTCTTCAATCCAGCGAATGCTTTGTGCATGGTAAAGGCTGGTATCATAATGTATAATTCCTGTAGACGTGCCATAGGCAAAAATCAGCAGGAGCGTTACCGATACTATAATTCCGGCCGGCTGAACAGTAAGCCTGAAGGTATGCAGATCTTCCAGTATTTCTTTTCTGAATGCCAGCATACAGAAAAAGCAGATAAGGAGCAGTATTCCATTGGCCATAAGTCCAACCTTATAAAAAATACTGAAAAGCTGGGCATAAACCGTCACCGCTCCAATACCGGCATATAAATAACTGGTTCTTTTTCCAAACTGAAATGTTTTCTTACCCGAAATAACCCTGATGCAGGCAAATCCCGTCACATAACAGGTAAACAGCATATACAGCCATATAAGTATGACAGATAGCATTTCGTTATCCTCTTAGCGTAAAAGTAAACATTACTTATTTTTCTGTGCCTTATATTCCTCACAGCTCATTCCTGCAATTTCCTTTAAATCATGATCCATCATCATTGCAACCAGGCCTTCGAAGTTTACTTTTCTTTTCCAGCCTAAAGCATGCTCTGCTTTGGATGGATTTCCCCAAAGAAATTCCACTTCTGCCGGACGGTAAAACTCAGGATTGATGTCCACTAAAAGCCTGCCCGTCTCGCTGTCATAACCTTTTTCGTCAATTCCTTTTCCTTCCCACTTAACAGTTATTCCCAGCTCTTTAAAAGCAGCATCCACAAATTCTCTTACCGTATGCGTTTCATTCGTTGCAAGCACATAATCATCCGGCTTGTCCTGCTGCAGCATCATCCACATTCCTTCTATATAGTCGCCTGCAAATCCCCAGTCACGCTTTGCATCCATATTCCCCAGGGAAAGCTTTTCCTGCCTGCCTGCAATGATATTGGCAATGGCCAGCGTAATCTTTCTTGTCACAAAATTTTCCCCTCTTCTGGGCGACTCATGGTTAAATAAAATACCATTACATGCAAACATCTTATAGGATTCTCTGTAGTTTACTGTAATCCAGTAAGAATAAAGTTTTGCGGCTCCATATGGGCTTTTGGGATAAAAAGGAGTTGCCTCGCTTTGAGGTGCAGTTTCAGGAAGGCCGCCGAAAAGCTCGGAAGTAGACGCCTGATAATACTTACAGTTTCCGCCATTCACGCGTATGGCTTCAAGAAGCTTCAAAGTGCTTACACCTGTTGCCTCTGCTGTATATTCCGGAACCTCAAAAGAAATGCCTACATGAGACTGGGCTGCCAGATTATAAACTTCCGTAGGGCGGATTTCTGCAATAAGACGCATCAAATTACTGGAATCTGTGGTGTCTGCAAAATGGAGGAAAAATTTAACCTTATTGTACTTGGAATTGATAATGTGATCAATACGGGAAGTATTGCTGGTACTGTGCCTGCGGATCAGTCCATGTACCTCATACCCCTTTTCCAATAAAAATTCCGCCAGATAAGAACCATCCTGTCCGGTAATACCGGTAATCAAAGCTATATTTTGCATATTTTTCTCCTTTACATCTATTTGAATTTTCAAAATCTCTTACCAGATAACATTTACTACAAGCGCTATTATAATACCAAGAACAGCTCCCATTAAAACCTGCAGAGGCGTATGGCCTACCAGCTCTTTCAGTTTTGCTTCCGGACTGATCTGTTTACCCATATTGATGAAAATCTCCATCATCTCATTTAATACCTGCCCCTGCTTTCCGGTTTCTCTTCGAACTCCCATTGCATCATACATGACAATGATTGCAAGCATAACAGAAATGGCAAATTCAAAGCTTCCTCCGCCATATTTGATTCCTGCAGCTGTCGCAAGTCCACAAACAGTTGCAGAATGGCAGCTGGGCATTCCTCCACTCCCCACCATTCTTTCCACCACAAATCGTTTGGTCAGGATCAAATGAATCAGGGTTTTCAGTACCTGTGCCACAAGCCACCCCAATGCTGCAGAAACAAAAACCTGATTGTTAAACAATTCTACAATAAAGTCCATTTCTATCCTCTCATGTATTCGTCAAGTGCATCATGCCAGTCGGCAAATCTGTAATCTGTAGTCAGTTTTAACATATAATTTTCCAATATGGAATAAGCCGGCCTGGGTGCTTTCGCACCAAACTCCTCGGTAGTAATAGTTTCAACCACCGTCTTTTTTCCTGCCTTTTTAAATATTTCTTCAGCAAACTGAGCCCAGGAGCAGCTTCCTTCACAGGTAGCATGAAAAATTCCATAGTTTTCCGTAAAGATAAGCTGTGCAATTGCTGCTGCAAGTTCCCTTGCACTGGTAGGACTTCCCACCTGATCACCGACTACCCTGACTTTATCATTGTTTTCAGAAAGACGAAGCATGGTTTTTACAAAATTTTTTCCATCTCCATAAAGCCAGGCAGTTCGTAATATGAAATATCTGTCTGCAAAATCTCTCACCATGTTCTCACCGGCCAGTTTCGTTACTCCATATGCCCCTTGTGGATCAGTTTTGTCAAACTCTGTATATGGCCTGTCTGCCCTGCCGTTAAACACATAATCCGTGGAAACATGTATCATCTTTGCACCTGTTTCAGATGCGGCAATGCTTAAATTTCTGGGGCCTATGGCATTAATTTTATATGCCTTATCCCACTCGTCTTCACAGGCATCAACACCTGTATGAGCCGCACAGTTTATAATTGCATAAGGCTTCACCTGCCTTACAAGCTCCAATACCTTATCGATATCAGTAATATCCAGCTCCCCCACATCTGTATTCACAAACTCAATTTCCCCATTATTTTGAAATTCCAAATTGACAGCACGCCCCAACTGTCCATTACAGCCGGTCACGATTATTTTTTTCATTATAAATTCTTCCTTTCACCAAATAGTATACCCGATTATTATTGTAACCTTTAATTTCATTTTAGACAAGTATAAGATAGTAATACTTATGCCAGTCGTAATAATTTCTTAATATTTTAACACAGGGTTTTACACAATTTGCTAGTGACGATAAACTGGTTGTATGTTATAATATTTAACGGTGATTTTCTTTGTAATTACCATTTTTATGAATGAAAGTGAGGAAATGTGATGAAAAGATTACAAATTCTTTTTCTTGCAGCCTTATCTTCATCTCTTTTATTGTTTGGATGCGGCAAGGATGCTGACGATTCGGTAAGCCCTGTTGTAAAGCCACTTACAGAAGAGCAGCCCCAAACTCAGGAAGAGACGGATACGCCGGCTGAGGAAACAGAAGCAGATACGGATACCCCTCCTGCAGAAGGTATGGCAAGAAGCCGTATTACAAATGAGTGGGTAAGTGAAGATGTTGCCAATACCCGTCCTATTGCAGTAATGATCCCCAATTCCAAAACTGCCAGTCATTATGGCCTTTCTCAGGCATCTGTTCTCTATGAATGCAATGTGGAAGGAAGTATGACCAGATTAATGGCTGTCTTTGATGACTGGAAGAACTTTGAAAAACTGGGCAATATCAGAAGCTGTCGTGATTACTATGTATACTGGGCTTTTGAATGGGATGCAATTTACGTTCATTTCGGCGGTCCTTTTTACATTGACGATATTGTAGGGCGCAAAGATACACAGAATATTAACTGCATCAGTTATGGAAATGCAACTTTCAGAGAAACAGCTAAAAATTCAACTGACAATGCATTTACATCCGGTTCCAGAATTATTGATGCCATGAATTACTATGATTATCCTCTGGAATACAGAGACGGATATGCAGACAAGCAGCATTACCTGTTTGCATCTGATCAGGAACCCAACACTCTTGAACAGTATTCTGATGCAATTACTGCTGCTAAGGTCGATATGTCTCCTGCTTATCCTGTTACCAACTGCTATTTTGTATACAATGAAGGAACAGGACTTTATGAAAGATTCCAGCATCTTTCCGGTGACAGTGACGGTCCTCATGTAGATTTGGCCAACAATGAACAACTTGCATTTAAGAATCTGCTGATTCAGAATACATATCATGAAGTCAGAGATCAAAAAGGCTATCTTGCCTTCCAGTGCCATGACACTACGCGCGATGGCTGGTTCTTTACCAATGGAAGAGGCATTCATGTAACCTGGGAAAAGACTTCTGATTATGGCGCTACCAGATATTATGATGATGCCGGAAATGAGATTAAGCTGAATACCGGAAAAACTATGGTTTGTATCCTGGAAGATGGTGATACCTTCACAGTAGATGGTAAAAGCATCAGTTCCAAATAAATACTTTGCATGATTTAAGCCCTTCGGGAAATCCGAAGGGCTCTTTTTATACGAATAATATTTATACATGATTTACAGACCTAATCTGTTAACTGCAGAGAAAATTGCACGTGCGGATGCTCTTGTAATGTTGGAGCTTACTCCTACACCATAAGTTACCTTGCCGGTCTCTGCATCCAATACATGAATATATGCTGCTGCCTGAGAATTGGATCCGCTTTGAAGTGCATGTTCCTCATAGTCCAAAATCTTAATCTTTCTGTCCAGTTCATGCCAAAGCCCTCTCTGGATCGCATCAATCGGCCCATTACCCACAGCCTCAAAGCGTTTTTCCTTTCCTGTGTCTGTGTAAACTACGGTTACTTTTGTATCAAATTCTGACTTAACTTCATCACTTAAATCATCCACACGAAGCTTGCGGAAATGAATCGGCTCTTTTCTGTCCAGATATTCTTTGCGGAATGCTTCCATAATCTGCTCCGGTGATACTTCTCCCTGCTTTTCTGAAATGGCCTGTATCACGTCTGCAAACTCTCTGTGCATACCCTTAGGAAGCTTGAACCCAAAATATGTGTCCATGATAAAGGCCACACCGCCTTTTCCTGACTGGGAATTTATGCGGACAATAGGCTCATATTCTCTTCCAATGTCGGAAGGATCTATCGGCAAATAAGGCACCTGCCAGTGCTCATTATTCCTTTCCTTCATTGCCTTAACACCCTTGTTGATTGCATCCTGATGTGATCCTGAGAAAGCTGTAAATACAAGCTTTCCTGCATAAGGGTGTCTGGGATGAATGGGAATTTTACAGCATCTTTCATATAATTCAATAATCTCATTTATCTTTTCAATATTCAGTTCAGGATCAATTCCCTGAGAAAACATATTGTAGGCCACATTCAGCACATCTACATTTCCGGTTCTTTCACCGTTTCCAAATAATGTGCCTTCCACCCTGTCTGCACCTGCCAGCATAGCCAGCTCTGCGGAAGCCACTCCTGTTCCTCTGTCATTGTGAGGATGAACGCTTAAAATAATGCTGTCACGGTTTTTAAAATGGGTATTCATCCATTCAATCTGATCTGCATACACATTAGGCGTATTCATTTCCACCGTAGAGGGCAGATTGATAATCATGGGATTTTCCTTCGTTGGTCCCCAGGTTTCCTGAACTGCTGTACAGATTTCAAGGGCAAAATCAAGCTCTGTCCCCGTAAAGCTTTCCGGTGAATATTCTAAAATAATCTTTCCGGGAAACTTTTCTGCTTTCTCCTTCACCATTAAGGTTCCCTTTACTGCAATATCTATAATCTCCTCCCTGGACATTCCAAATACTACGTCTCTCTGTAAAGTGGAAGTTGAATTATAAATATGCACAATCGCTTCTTTACAGCCCTCAATTGATTCAAAAGTACGGTCAATCAACTCCTGGCGGCACTGGGTAAGTACCTGCACACGCACCTGGTCAGGAATCATTTTTCTTTCAATCAGCTGGCGCAGAAAATCATATTCTATCTGACTGGCTGCCGGAAAACCAATTTCTATTTCCTTAAATCCTAATTTAATAAGATATTGAAACATTTCAATTTTTTCACTTACCACCATAGGATCAATAAGCGCCTGATTTCCATCTCTTAAATCTACGCTGCACCATACAGGCGCCTTTTCAATTTCTTTATTTGGCCATTTTCTCTCCGGATAATTCACAACCGGATTTTTTTTATAGCGTTTATAATTTAACATATCTTTTCTCCTTTTAAGCAACACTGCCACGCTTTGCGAGTCAGCTTATTGTAACAAACACTGCCACGCTCTGCGGCAGCTTATTGTAATAAAAACCGGCCCTAATTAAAATGGGGCCGGTTTGAACATGCCTTTTGGTTTTCCGGTTATTCACCTAAACCATTTTCAATCGCCTTAACCAGAGTTTGAAGTGCTTCAATCTCATCTTCTCCCTCACATACAAATTCAATTTCATCTCCACATTTAACGCAGGCACCTAAAACACTTAGCACACTTTTAGCATTTGCCGTATTATCTTTAAAGGTAAAGGTTATCAATGACTTAAACTGCATTGCCTCCTTACATAAAATACCGGCTGGCCTTAAGTGAAGACCTGTTGGGTTCTTAATGACCACTTTCTGGCTTACCATTATTATACAACTCCCTCCAATTCATTTTCTGTCTGATTCTCTCGCCCACATACTCTTAATATACTATAACATTTTTCCCTATGTTTCTCAAGTGTTTATTGAGCTCAGTCATGCCATGCAGAACTAATTATGCATGGCAAACTTTTACAGCATAATGTTTTGAATTAATTCAGCCAGCTTTTTGGCTTCGTTATCTATCATTTTTTGATCCTTGCCTTCAATCATAACGCGAACCAGCGGCTCTGTACCTGAAGGACGGATCAAAACTCTTCCCTCACCGGCAAACTTATCCGTCAGTTTTTTAATTGCATCTGCAATTTCAGGATATTCCATGTATCTTTCCTTTTTATGATTTGGCACTTTGGCATTTACCAGCGCCTGAGGAAGTACCTCCATGACGGATGTAAGCTGCGACAAAGATTCCCCGGTCTCCACCATTACCTTTAAAAGATGAAGCGCGCTTAAAAGCCCGTCTCCTGTGGTGTTTTCTTTCAGGAAAATAATATGGCCTGACTGCTCTCCTCCTAAGCTGGCGCCGATTTCTTTCATTCTTTCAAGAACATAACGGTCACCTACCTTGGTCTGCTCTATATGAATGCCATTTTTTTCTCCCATCAGGAAAAATCCTAAATTACTCATAACTGTTGCAACAATGGTATTATCAACAAGTTCGCCATTTTCCTTCATGTGGTTTCCCACAATAGCCATAACCTGATCCCCGTCTACCACATTTCCCATTTCGTCCACAGCCATTAGTCTGTCGGCATCTCCATCAAACGCAAGGCCGATATCTGCCTTCTCATAAACTACTCTTGCCTTCAGCTCTTCCATATGGGTAGAACCGCAGTTAGCGTTAATATTTGTCCCATCCGGCATATTATGAATTGCTACTATGTTGGCGCCCAGTTCCTTAAGTGCCTCTACGGAAGTGTAATAAGAAGCTCCCTCTGCACAATCCACTACTATTTTTAATTTGGATAAGTCTATATTTACAGCCTGAATTGAGTGATTAATGTATTCCTCCCTGGCATCTGTACGGTATTTAATTTTTCCTACATTTGCACCGATGGGAAATTTAATTCCATTCATATCATTTTTAATGATCTCTTCTATTTCATCTTCCAATTCATCCGGCAGCTTATAGCCATTTCCATCAAAAAACTTGATTCCATTGAATTCAACCGGATTATGAGATGCTGAAATGACAACCCCTGCATCCACTTTGTACTTTCTGGTAAGGTAAGCCACTGCCGGAGTAGGAATAACACCTACATAAACAGCATTTGCTCCCACAGAGCAAATTCCGGCCATCAGTGCATTGGCAAGCATATCTCCTGAAATTCTGGTGTCACAGCCAACCATAATAGTTGGTTTGTGCATATTCTCCCTGGTGAGTACAAAGGCTCCTGCCTGCCCAAGCTGCATGGCAAGCAGCGGCGTCAGCTCGTCGTTTGCCACCCCTCTGACTCCATCTGTACCAAATAATCTACTCATTGCAATTCCTCCATGTTCCCTTTTAAAAATTCCCTTTTACTAAGCTTCTTCTATTTCTGAAATATGCAGTGTTACTACAACTGGTTCACGTAAAGCTACATCATCAGACAATCCAAAATTAACTTCCACCGTATAGTAGCCTGGTACCGGTTCCTCCATTCCCTGGCTCTTCATCCATTCTGCTATATCTACTGTACCAAAAATACTGCTGGCCTGTAATCCTGCCACATCCCTTGAAAGCCCTGTCACCTCAATGATAAAGCTCTCCTCCAGGCCTGAAATGCTGGCATTATATCCTTCCGGAAGATTGACTATCCTCACTTTTTCTTCCCGGATTTCCAACCTCTTGGATATTTCAGGAGCTATATAAACCGTAACCGTTTTTGACGCGTCTTCTGCATTTGCAAGGAATACCCCATCCGGAAGATATTTACGAATATCAACCTCTGAAATATAATCTTCCGTCTGATTTGAAATATCCAGCACCTCAGCAGGTATATCAATTTCGGTAATATTTTTGAGTACACTTGACTTTCCAGCTATTTTAACAACTTCTCCATTGCCTTCAATTTCTCCTGTTGCACGATAGCCAGATGCTGCTTCACCTGCAACATTGTAAACGATCGGAACATCAATTGTCTGCCAGATGCTTACTTTCACTCCCACAGACTTAATATTTTGGGTAATATTGCTTGTGTCCGCCACCACACGGTCTTCTGCATCATAAAAAACAATATCCGCATTTGTTACAATATCACTGGTCATTCCTGTAACATTTACATCTACGGACGCCTTTACAATCTGATCAATAATGGATTGAGGCCCTGATATTCTTACCAGATTCTGGTCTGTAGTAATATCTCCTGTAAGGTATCCTTCCGGTACCTGGCCGGAAACAGTGGACTTAAGTGCTAATGCCTTTGTCCTTTTGTTTTCAATATTTAATTTGATGGTATCAATATTTCCGGTAATACTTGTAACTTTATCTTTGTTTGCAATATTGGTTGTGAGTTTTATGGAGATCGTATCAAGACTGCTCAGCTCAGCAACATCTGCTGTTGCAACCACATTTTCCTCCTTAATCTCATTGAGAACAGTACGCGGTGCCCTGATTGTTACTCTGCCAATTACATCAGTATCCTCCAGAACTTCATATACCTGGCCTGATTCTGTAATCAGTTCCGTATTCAAAAGCTTTACAGGTATATTATCATAAGTTTTTGTATTTATCGGATTATTAACGCTGGTAACTACCATCCAGAGAATAATTGCAAAAAAAACAGATGCTATCTTTAAACCTATATTGCGTGTCAATTTATTTTTCACCTTTAGACCGTCCCTTCCACAGAATTCTCTTGCGGCTTTCTTCCTCCGGCTTATTCTGTATTGCTTTTAGTCTTTCTTTCAGGGTATCGCCACTCAGGTTTCTTTCTATCTTTCCATCATAAGCAACGCTGATCTTTCCCGTTTCTTCCGAGACAATCACCGTAAGGGAATCCGTTGCCTCAGAAATCCCCACACCTGCTCTGTGCCTGGTTCCCAGCTCCTTACTAAGCTGCATGTTATCTGAAAGGGGAAGGTAACAGGTCGCGGATGTAATCCTGTTTCCTCTTATAATCACTGCTCCGTCATGAAGAGGTGTATTATGCTCAAAAATATTAATAAGCAGCTGGCTGGTAACGATACCATCCACATCAATTCCGGTTCTTTCATATTCGGAAAGAGACTGGTTTTGTTCTATAACAATAAGGGCACCGGTTTTTACCTTGCCCATTTCCACACATGCTTTCGCAATCTCATTAATTGTTTTATCCGAAAATCTGCCTTCTCCCAGGCCTTTACTTACTTCAAAGGGAAAAATGGAAGCTATAATGTTTTTTCTTCCCAGCTCCTCCACCGCTTTTCGAAGTTCCGGCTGAAGAATTACTATTACAGCTGTTACCGCAACTCCAAACATGTTATTTACAATCCAGAGAATTGTATTCATTTCAAAGTATTCGGCAACAAAAACAAATACCGCAATAACAAGTATTCCCTTAAGTAATGACCAGGCTCTTGTGTTTTTAACCCACACCAGGATATTATAGATCAGAAAAGATATGATCACAATTTCGACGACATCTGCCCATCTGACGCCTGTAACCCGCGATAGATATAATTGAATAAATTCTAATCCACGTTCCATCTAGTCATTCCCTTTTATTAATATATTTCTAAAAATACTCCCGCTTACTTATGTGCCTGGCTGCTGTTATACTTCTTCCTGGGAGTATTTATCTTCTTTACCGTTTTAGACGGCATGGCAACCGTAATCTTAGGCACTGCTTTTACATAATAATAGTACTCATCATCTTCGAACTGCACCTTTTCCACTCTGCTGTAATCCACATGGAAAGCAAAAAATTCGACCACCTTAACAATAAGTGCTGAAAAGATAGAGCCAAAAATAATGCCTACGATAGATACATTTGTGTCAAATACCATATCTCCAATCAAAAGAACCACAACATCTGCAATTGCACCTGCAATAATGGCAATTGTCCATGCATGATCTATGGAAAGTCTCTTAATCGTATAAACAAGAATGATGGTAACTGCAAACGCTGCAATCGTAAGAACCATTTGCTTATTGTCAATAAATCCATCAATGACAAATCTGAATTTGGTAGTCAATTCCTCTGCAGCCATTCCGGATAATGCGGTAGCGCTTTCAGCAAAATAAGATATCAAATAACTTACCATTACGCCGCATCCTACGGAAATTGCCGATGCAGGTGTTCCCAAAAGCCCCATTGCAAGTGGAATTACATATGGAATCTTTAATACAAAACATATGGGTGTCAGCAAAAGAACAAGTGTATCTTTTGGTGAAAATCGAAAATACAGCAAAAACATCACCAGAAAAATTACCAGTGCAATTGCCGCACATTCTAATGATAATGCATATAAATGTAATACGATAAAAGCCGCCGCCACGAAAATAATAAAATTCATCGGCATGAAAGAACACATCAGTGCAATAATAAGCACAATTGATATATTGTCCAGTCTGTGCATATAGCCAATCTTTCCATTAATCATCATTAAAGAAATCAGGGCCAGTATCATTTTTAAAAGCGGCTTTAAATATACTTCGTATTTACTGATAAAAGTTTTAATATACTGTTTTACAACAAGTAGGGTTATCATATGGTCTTCCTCATTATTTATCATACATGCCTGCCAGTTTTTTAAGATTGATGTAATAATTTCTTAAATTCTTTTTTGCTTTATTGTATTTGTATGTAAAAAGCACATAAGTAATAACACCATATGCGCCTACCACACATAGATATAACGTTATCACATCTTTTCCAAAGCTCAGCAGGTCCATCTTATAAATATTCTGCATCAATTCCTCAAAATTATAAAAAATGTATACTCCAGACAAAGCAAAAAAGGCAATTGTTGCAGCAATCACTGACTTTAAAATCTGAAATCCGATATAATCGCCCTTAAAATAATTGACGATGGAAATATCCTTTTTACCTTCATTCGACTCATAAGAAGCCAGTCTGGTCATAAGGATGACCTTTTCTTCATTCATCATATTTTATAAAACCTTTTCTTTCCATGTACATAGCAAGATGTCACATCCCGTAAGAATTACAGGAAACGCATCTTATCACGCTCACTCTTACGCGGTGCCGGTTGAGGCGCTGGCTGTTTCGGTTTATCCAGTCCCGCCGCATGCTTGAACCCGCTGGCCATATCTGCTTTACATTTTTCACAGAAGCGTCCGGACCGGATCATGGCGCCACAGCCTTCACATGCAATTCTGATGGGTGAATCATCTGCAAACTCCAGTCTTTCTTCCCTGATCCACTGACGGATCTGATTATGCTCTACATCACATGCTTCGGAAACCTCTGAAATATCAGCTCCACGATGTTCGCGTACATATTCTTTTACTTCATTAAATTTTGCTTCCTGATTTTCTTTACATCTGGGGCAAATGACCGGCCCCATAACATAGTTAAACACTCTGCCGCATTTTTTACAATTACGTACGTTCATAACCATACCTCCTGCATTTCATTTATTAAATACCCCTGCCAATTGTCAATGCCATAAAATATACTTTTGGAATGCCGGCATTATGCAAAATTCCCGCCATGACATCAATAGTGCTGCCTGTAGTATAAATATCATCTATAATAACAATCGTACTTAATTTTACATCATTTTTATATATTTTAAAAGCCCTTTTCAAATTTTTCTCCCTTTCTAACTGATTGAGATTTTTTAAAGGGCTGGTTTTGCCTGTTCTCCGTATCAGCCGGGTGTTCACAGGAATGCCTGAGCACCTTGATAATTCTCTTGCAATCAGCTCTGCCTGGTTGTATCCTCTCTTCCGTTTTCTGGATGAATGAATGGGTACGGGAACCAGCGCGTCCGGACTGATCATAGAGAGCCAGCAGGCCTTTTCTCTGTATAATTCCCTTCCATAAAATTTTGCATACTCCATTCTCCCTGCATATTTAAAACGAAAAACAGAATCAGCCATACTTCCATAATCATAAAGTGCTGTCCCCTGTATATAGGCATGTTTCTTTTTCCGGCAGTCGCTGCAGTACTCCTGCTCTTCTCTGCCAAGCTGCTTTCCACATTTCATACAAAAGGGTTCTCTGATATATACGATTTTCCCTCTGCATTTTCTGCATACAGCCTCTCCTGCATAACCTGTAATTTCATCACACACCGCACATCTTGCAGGATATAACAGATTCAACAAAATTTTCTTTACGCCCATTCAGCCTCCGTTTCCATAATTTCTGTTATTCTGTCGCACAAACTGGTATAGCGTTTATGCTGCTTTTCATTTTTAATCATTTCCTGTATAACCTGCCTGCTTCCCAGAATAGTTACGCATTTTCTTGCCCGTGTTACTGCAGTATATAAAAGATTTCTGTTAAAAAGCATTTTGGGACCGGACAAAACAGGAAGAATTACTGCCGGGTATTCGCTTCCCTGTGATTTATGTATGGTCACGGCATATGCCAGTTCTATTTCGTCCAACCCGGAAAAAGGATATTCAATTCTTTTATGCTCATCATATTCTACCGTAAGAACCTGGGCAGTTGGATTGATTTCCCGGACAATTCCCATATCTCCATTAAAAACGCCCATTCCTTTGTCTATAGGTATACCGTATTTGCTTACAATTTCCCAGGGAATCTGATAATTATTTTTTATCTGCATTACCTTATCCCCTTCCCTGAAAAGGCGTTCTCCGGACTCATATTCCTTTTTTTGCTCAGAAGGCGGGTTTAAGTATTTCTGGAGAATAATATTTAATGTTGCTGCTCCCAGATTTCCCTTCCTCATGGGAGTAAGTACCTGAATGTCATATAATGCAGCATTCACATAAGAAGGAAGTTTTTCACGTATCAGCTGTATCATATGTTTATATATTACATTTACATCTGTCCGCTCTAAAAAGAAAAAATCTTTACTTTTATTATCAAGTTCAATTTTTTCTCCTCTGTTGATCTTATGTGCATTTACTATAATATCACTTTCTCCCGCCTGCCTGAATATTCTTTCCAGCCTAATCACCGGAAAGGCTCTGCTTTCTATCAGATCCTGCAAAACCTGCCCTGCCCCCACACTTGGAAGCTGATCCACATCTCCCACCATAATCAGGCGGGTTCCCACGCTGACAGCTTCCAAAAGAGCTTTAAATAAATAGATATCCACCATAGACATCTCGTCAATGATAACCACATCAACTTCAAGGGGATTTTCCTCATTTCTTTCAAACTGTGCCCGTTTTCCCTCCTCCAGGGCGCCGCTGATCTCCAAAAGTCTGTGTATCGTACGTGCCTCATATCCGGTAGCTTCTGTCATCCGCTTCGCCGCTCTTCCGGTAGGCGCCGCAAGCGCAATGTCCATTCCTTCCCTTTCAAAATACCGAATAATTGTGTTGATGGTAGTTGTTTTTCCTGTCCCCGGTCCTCCGGATAAAATCATAATGCCGGATTTAACACTCTGCAATACAGCCTGTTTTTGCAGTTCATCAAGGGCAATTTGCTGCTCCTTTTCCAAATCTTTAAGCATTACCTGCACCTTCGCCTCTTCTGAGGGAAGCAGTTCCTCTTCCATAGATACATTCAGATCATGAAGCATTCTCGCACAATTCAGCTCCACATAATAGCTGGAAAGTGCATAAACTCTCTGCTCCTTTTCCTTTACTTTAATAACTATTTTTTTGTCCATAGCAAGATTGGCAAGGTGAGGTGTGATAGATTCTGCGTCTACTCCCAGAATTTCTTCCGTTCTCTCCTTAAGCACCCCGGCCGGAAGGTAAGTATGGCCTTCACCGGATGCCTGCAAAAGCACATAAAGGATGCCGCTTCGTATCCGATAATCAGAATCTGTATGAATCCCTATTCTGGAGGCTATTTCATCTGCAATTTTAAATCCAACGCCATCAATGTCTTCCGCCAGCCTGTATGGATTTTCTTTCATAACTCCATATAGTTCCATTCCATATCTGTTATATATTTTCACTGCCAGGGTATTGGAAATACCATATTTCTGCAAAAAAACAAATGCTTCCCGCATATCCTTTTTTTCTATCATCTGCAGTGCTATTTCTCTTGCCTTGCGTTCACTGATGCCCTTAATTTCGGCTAAACGCTCCGGTTCCTCTTCTATGATTCTGAAAGTATCCTTTCCGAATTTCCTGACTATTCTTGCCGCCAGAGCCTCGCCTACTCCTTTGATGGCGCCGGAACCTAAATAGTGCTGCATGGAAACCTCATCATCCGGCATTACTACCTGACAGCTTTCCACCTTAAGCTGATGCCCATAGACCGGATGTTCCACGTAGCTGCCTGTCAGTTCCAGTGTCTCGCCCGCCTCCACAGAGCGAAAATTACCTACGCAGATAAGTTCTTCTCCTTCATATTCCAGCGACACCACTGCATATCCGTTTTCCTTATTATGAAAAATAACATGATCCACATAACCTGTGACTGTTTCCAAGAAAAATCCTCCTAAAAAAGCTGCCAAACAAAACGGTGATCCGTTTTATTTCAGCAGCCCCCTTATATCATCTATTGTCCTAATTCTATAAACCGTAATTCCTTTTCATTTGCTCGTATAACATTTGTGCAAGCCCAAGCCCCTGCGTCTCTGTAGAAATGGATGCCAGCTCCTGAATTGCACTGTCATTAAAATAATCTACCAGGCTGTTACCGGAATTACTGCTTTCCTCGGTCTTTATGCAGTCTACTGTCTTCTGCATTCCTTTAAATACCTGCTCCAGGAAATACGCCTCAAATTGTTTGCAGGCACTTAAAAGCTCATCATCTGTAGCTTTGGAATAATCTGTACCTGTAATTTCCTGTCTTAATTTTGATTCTGCTGTATTCTGGCTCTGTACATAATCCGTATATGCAGATGAAATACCACCAAATTCCATATGAATACCCTATACCTTTCTTCTGTCGGCAACACCTTTAGTAATGAAACAAGATCTGTTAACGTTTCAGATTATTTGCAGTCTGCATCATTTCATCTGAAGTAGTGATTGCTTTTGAGTTCATTTCATAAGCACGCTGTGCAACAATTAAGTTAACCATTTCGTCTGCCACCTGCACGCCGGAACCTTCCAGATACCCCTGTACCACCTTGCTCCTGGTCACATTTCTGTTGGTAGCTTCATTTAAAACCGTTCCGCTGGCTTCTGTTGCTGCCCATAAAGTATTTCCCTGTCTCTCAAGTCCCCCGGGATTATTAAACTGATACAAGCCTATTGCCATTCCGTTAATTGGCTGTGGATTGTTGTCAGCATCCGGATAGCAGACCTGACCGTCTCCGGTAATGGTAACCTTACTTGTAACATAATTTGACGGAAGCGTAATAATTGCTCCTCTGGAATTTAATACCGGCCGGCCATCCTGGTCTGTCAGTATCATACCGCTTCTGCCATTGGTTGCCCAGGTAAAATCGCCATTTCTTGTATAATATGTATTTCCGTCTTCAGCCCGAACAGCAAAAAAACCATCTCCTTCAATAGCAAATGAAGTGGTGCTTTCAGAGGCCAAAAGGCTTCCCTGCTTGAAAATAGAATCTATGGAAGAATTCCTGACACCAAGTCCTACCTGAGAACTTGTAGGTTTCGCGTCTCCATTTGCCGATGTTGTGGCTGTCTGTAATGTCTGATAAAGCAGCGATTTAAATTGTGCCACCTGGGATTTATATCCAACCGTGTTTACGTTAGCCAGATTATTGGCAATTGTATCTACGTTTGTCTGCTGTGCATTCATACCTGTCGCTGCGGACCATAAACTCCTAACCATATCTTATCTCCTTAAATTTTGCCAAGCTGATTTGCTGCGATTTCAAGTGTACCGTCATAGGTGGTAATCACCTTTTGATTGCTTTCATAAGCGCGGGAAACTTCTATCATGTTAACCATTTCCGTTACCACCGACATATTTGCCGCTTCCAGATACCCTGAGTAGACCTGCGCCTGTGCCGGTGCTTCTTCTGCTCCCTCTATGGGTTGAAAATAATTTTCACCATATCTTTCCAGATAATTATAATCTTCAAAATCAGTAACCTGAATTGTCGCAACTACTCTTCCATTCTGAATAATTTCGCCCTGTGTATTAATCACAGTAGTATCCAGCGGATCAATCTTTATGGGAGATCCGTTTTCGTCCAGAACACTGTCTCCATCTCTGGTAACAAGGCGGCCGTCCTGCGTCAGGGCAAAGTCCCCGTCTCTGGTATATTTAATGGAAGTTTCGCCTGCCTTATTGGTAAATTCAACTGCAAAAAAACCTGAATCGGTAAGCGCCAGGTCAAAAGTATTTCCTGTGGTTCTCAATGGTCCCTGTGAAAAATCGGTATAGCCCTCCCCGATCTTAACTCCCGGATTATTTACTCCAATTCTTCTGGAAGTGTGAAATCCATCAGAAGTGTCCTTAATCTTGTACGCAAGAATGGAATCAAAGGACTGGCTGGTAGCTCCCTCCTTTTTAAATCCTGTAGTGTCTGCATTAGCAAGATTGTTTGTGAGCACATCCATTCTGTGCTGCTGATGAATCATGCCTGTGTAGGCAGTATACAACCCTTTAACCATAAAACACCCTTATCCTTTCCCCTTAAAGCAGTTTCCCTCTTCTGCTTTAATCTTCTTTATAGCCGGCAAGGAATTCTACATATTTTCCTGTGCCAATGGCAACCGCAGTCATTGGATCTTCTGCGGTCATAGTATTAATTCCTGTTTTCTCTGCAATTAAATCTTCAAGTCCCCGAAGAAGACTTCCGCCGCCAGTCAAAACGATTCCCCTGTCTGCAATATCCGCCGCCAATTCCGGAGGTGTCTTTTCAAGCACGCTGTGGATGGTTTCAATAATCTGTGCCGTGGTTTCTTTAAGTGCTTCTTCTGTTTCTTCTGAAGATACTTTTATTGTTTTGGGAAGTCCTGTAACCAGATTACGTCCCCTCACATCCATATAATCAGTTTCTACACGTTTAAAAGCAGATCCTATCTTTATTTTAATATCCTCTGCTGTTCTTTCACCAATCAGCAGATTATGTTTTTTACGCATATACCTTACGAGTGCCTCATCAAAATCGTCTCCTGCAATTTTAATGGAAGCGCTTACAACAGTACCTCCCAGTGATATAACAGCAATATCGGAAGTTCCTCCTCCAATATCCACGATCATGTTGCCACAGGGCTTGGAAATATCAATTCCTGCACCGATAGCTGCCGCAATGGGTTCTTCAATAATAGAAACTTCTCTTGCTCCCGCCTGAAGAGTTGCATCCTCAACAGCCTTTTTTTCCACTTCTGTTACCCCGCTGGGTACACACACTGCGATTCTTGGCTTTCTAAAACTCCTCTTACCCAACGCTTTCTGGATAAAGTACTTCATCATCTGTTCCGTTACTCTGTAATCAGAAATAACACCCTGGCGCAGAGGGCGGACAGCAACAATATTTCCCGGCGTTCTTCCCAGCATTAATCTGGCATCTTCGCCAATTGCTTTAATTCTGTTGGTATCTCTATCAAAAGCTACAACTGAAGGCTCTTTAAGAACAACTCCTCTCCCTCTGATGTAAACCAGTATGCTCGCGGTTCCCAAATCAATTCCGATATCTGTGTACTGCATTGCTTCGTACCCCTTTCTATGAGTTATCTATTAAAAGTTTCAATAATCAGACGCATATAAAGTTAATATAACCCATAGAAAAATATATTCAAAG
>VSNT01000169.1 GCA_009774465.1 Lachnospiraceae bacterium | reverse complement strand
TCAACGGGAGTTTTGGGGTAGTGGTGGGGGGGGGGTGGCGGGCGGTGAGGGAGAATAAATTGAATTTTGGGGGTGGAAATTGATTTTTTTTGAGGGGATTTTATTGGAGGGGAATTGGATGTTTTGGTGGATTGGGGATGAAAGTTATGGATAATAAAGAGTTATCCTTTAGAATTTTTAGTTTGGAATGAAGGATAATTCCAGATTATCTGTAGAATCCTAAGAAATGCGAGGTCATATGAAACAATCGATTATAATTACATATCACAAAAATAAGGACATGCTCATGTTTTGTTTGAACAGGATTTTAAAAACGGTTCCTGATGATGTGGAGATTTTTATTATTGGCAATAATGTTAACAGTAGCGATTTAGATATGGAAATCTCAAATCCACGATGTAATTACTATAAAGTGTACCAAAATATTCAATATCCTAAAGCATTAAATCTCAGCGTAGAAATGTGTTCCGGAGAAATTATTACTTTTGTAGACGCAGACATTTTTGTATGGGATGGTTGGTATGAAGCACTTTTAAAAACATTTTTAAGCTCAGATAAAATTGGAGCTACAGGCGCAAAATTGATAAATCCGCTTAATAACCGGATCCTAGATTTTGGAATTATGTATTCAAAATACAATGCAGCGCATACTATGATGGGGTTATTATATAACCATCCACTAGCAGCAGATGACCGCTGTGTGCAGACAGTGTGCAGTGCTATAATGATGACTACCAAAATCTTATATAAGCGCGTTGGCGGAATGGATGAAGACATTCCTTATTCTTATACAGACTGCGACTATTGTTTTCGTTTGCGTGATATCGGTTACGAAACATGGGTATCTGCAGGAGCAACTGCATATCATAAAGGAGGGACCGATCCAAATAACTCTAAATCCAGTTTCAGCTATTATAGACTGGATGCAAAAGGAATGTATGGTATGAAAGATTATGCCAAAATAGTGTATGACAATAGTGCATGGTACAAAATCAGCGCGGACTATTTCCTGAAAACATATCCGCTAAATGTACATCAATACCTCATGCTAGACCTTACAACGCTTTATGACAGAAAGTCCTTTTATCAATTGATAGAAAAATGCTTAGGCATTCAATTCCTTGATATTGTAGAACGTCCAAATGCCATTCGGGACAATGAGCATATTGTATTATACAACGATTCATCATTTGAGTTCATTGATTTGGTGACGCCGATTCTTTATTTTGTCGATACTTTTGTAGGACTTTTTGACAATGAGCTCTGGTTTCGTATGCGCAATATTCAGGATGATATCGTTGTAGACCGTCATGGGAATATTTTACCGCTTTCTGTCATTGCAGAGCGGAAATGCTGATTTCATATTAATGGCAGGTTCAGGCATAAATCCCCTGTACGCTGAATACCGCTTGCTTCAAACTTATTTCGATCGGAAAGCATTAGTGGTCTGCTCCATGTATCAGGGAAGCAGGAGACATCATACCCTTTGTTATAAATTCCGAGAACCGTAAATGTGTAATTTACGTTTTCTTTTAATAAAGATTCTTTTATCCAGTAACGAGAAGTTTCACCATTTGAATAGTGCTCATGAGCTTCTTTAAACGAATAATAAACTTCATCCATATTTCCGGCATAATATGCATTTACGCCTTTTAAAAGGAGGATATCTCCTATCTTGTGATTATTTAGAAGCAATTGTGTTTGTAAAATATTATCAATAAGCCGGGCATTATAGAAATATGTCTTTTCCGGCGAATGCTGAAGATTAGACATTATTTCCGCCATAAGGAAAAACGTTTTGAAAATAATCGGCTCGTGCGAATATTTGCCTTCCTCCAAGTACTTCATTGCCTTTCGCGTTTCTTCTTTAACAGCGTTTTCGTCCTGATGAATCAATGCATATTGAACCGTTTTTCTGTAATAATTCAATGTTTTTTCAGGAACCATATTGGGAATATCCTTGATACAATTATTCCATGTATTTAATAGCTTTTCCCTGTCTTTTAGATAACTATAATAATTATAACCTTCATCAGAGAAATTAAGATATTCTATGAGTCCTTTCTTTTCTGTATCAACGATTTTATCAACATACGCCCGTGATTTATCCATTAAAGAACGGCGTAATTCTTGAATTTCTTCTTTATAACTTTGCGTATTATATGTAATATACCAGCGATTGTACATAATTGCCTGTAAAACATATAACTCATCACTATTTTCCGCATTGTCTGGACATGCGTTTTTACATGCATTTAAAACGTCATTTATAAAGAGAACCGCTTCCTCATAAAAATATGATTGAATTGCAATATCACAGCAAAAATGTATCAATGGGCGGTAGTATGCCGTGTCCTTTGACAATGCGTCAGGACAGCAGGCTTGAATAGTGTCAAACATCTGCTTTGTTACTAACCATGCTTTTTGGGAGCCATCATATTGCCGCACATATGTGCATATCTGATGAATATACTTTAAATATATTCCTTCATAATTGCCATCTTCTATCAGTTCCGTAAATGCATCTAATAAATGGTTATAAAACAGCGAGGCGAGCCTCTCTGGTACACATAATGTGGAGAGGTTGCTGCAAAAGTACAAAATTCTTTCTTTGTTTTTTTCAATTGCGATCTCATAGACAGTATATGCCATCCGGTATCGATGAATTTTGCCTGTGTTTTTCTGATTGTGAATCCACTCTAAACAGTTAAGAACACTGTCTCTGTATTTTGTGCAAAAAAATTTACGAATAACGTCATGGTCGAAAAGATAGATGCCTTGTTGCGGTGACTGCAAAATGTGTTTTTTACAAAGATAATCCAACTCTTTAGTTGAAATTTGAAATATACTTTGCAGTTTAGAATCGACAGCATCAAATACATATATGACTGAACAAATAAATAAGAGTTTTTCCATCGGAATCTGAATACTGATAAATTGAAATCTTTTTTCTAATACATCCGTAATATCAATATCAGAAAGTACCCGATACTTTTCAAAGCCGGGAGTAATATATCCATTTTTTTCAGGTGTAACTTGGACAATATCTGCCTCTTCCAGATATTTCACTGTCTGAAACAGGTTGTATGGATTAAGAGAAACTCTGTTAATAATTTCAGTGAAGAAATCTTTATTCTCATCCTTCTTTGTCCGAGTCAATTCCTGCAAAAATGCAATGCCCTGTTCTTCCTTGCAAAAGCCTTTCAACTGATAAGAAAGCAAACGCTGAATATCCGAGTGTAGAAGATTATAAAGCATTTCAGAAGCGGCAGTTGTCATGTAATCAATATTGAAAGCAAGCAGCAGGACAGAATGATTCACAGATTGCTGATTAATTGCATAGAAAACATATTGTTCTATAAAGTATCGGAATGCGCTTCCGGCATACTGTAAATTATCTATAACCAGCACATTTTTACTTTGCGACAGCTTTTCATATAATATGCTGCCATATGAACTCAACGTGCTTTGCAGGGAATCCTCTGTATCGCTTTTCGTAATTAAAGCCAGAAGACGAACTGCCTTCTCCGCCTCCGTGTTTTCCGGAAATCCTTCCTCAGAATGGTCATTAAATAAGCGTTGTTCAAGAAGTTCCAACACCATATCACTAGGGATTTCATACAGGAAAGAAACAATTTCTTTTAAAAAATATTGAGAAGAAAAATCTTTCTGTCCCGAAAAATCAAGAATACAATATCCGTTTCTCAAAAATATATTCTGACATTCAGTTAAAAGACGGGTTTTCCCTGTCCCACTACTTCCGGTGAGAATCAAACTAGATAAGTTAGGATTACCAATAAGCTGCTCCCTTGTTTTTTCAAGAATGCCCAAATAGTTTGAACCAATAAGCTGTGTTTTTCCTATCCAGCTGCATTTAACAAATTTGGCTTCTGAATTCCACTCAGCAAAAAAGCCACTTTTGGCAGATGAAATCCAAACACGAAACTGTGGTAAACAAATTTGAGCTTTATATCGTACTTGGCGCATATTCAATGAAACTGCTCTTCCTTCTCCTCTTTTTAAAGATGCTCGATACCATTGGCGCTTTTCAGGGACAATGGTAGGATTAAAATATTGAAATGAAAACCGATCGTCCCCGTCATCCACAAATTCAATTCCAATTTCAACATCATCTTCCGGAAGATTATTTGTTAAGAAAAAGGTCAATGCAAATGTTTCATTATAGTATATTGTATCTGCGCTTGTATAACTTTTAAAAGACTCTGCTACAGCATTTACATTGGAAACAGCATTCTTAAAGAAGTATAGATGTACAAAAGGCTCTGTAGATGAATCTGGCTGTGTGTCTTCCCAAAAATCTAATGGAGAGTATTCTTTGGTTATACAATCCTGGTAAGTCCATATTAATTTTTCTAAGTTTTCACCATCAAAAAATAAAATTGTCTTATTACTTTTTTCTCCAAATGCTAAAATTTTGTTTTTAGCAGACGAGTTGATTCTCGAACGACTGAAAAATAAAATTTCATTTACTTCATATACATGAGCCATTACTAAAGTTGGTGCCAAAATATCCATAGCAATTGAATCTTTATAGTTTTTGCACTCTGCCCAGAGATGTTTATCTTTGAAATAAATCCAGAAATCTCGATTATCGTCGTGGCTCTTCTGGGTACCGGTCCACTCTCTTCCATATTGAGCGGTCAGCAAGCATTTAACCAATTCTTCAAACTTTATTCCGTCTCCCTTTATTTTGCCATCTTCATCTTTTTTAGTAAAATAATCCCAATATTCTGAACGTAATTTTCTCATTTTCCCACCATGCAGACTATAAAACACCAAAAATGTAAGCTAAATTTTGTTGATAGGCAGTTTACAATCATTTACAGATAATCTGGAATTATCCTTCATTCCAAACTAAAAATTCTAAAGGATAACTCTTTATTATCCATATATTTTAATAATTTCTTTCTCAATATAACTCCAAAGCTTACTCCATCATAACAATTTCCGGCATATCAATATCAAAAACAGAAAAATCCTTATCTCCAGTCACAAACACGTCAATACTTTCCAAAATTGCTGTTGCCAATATCGGCTAATCTTTCCTATCGCGTATACCCACAAACTAATCCCCTTACTTCCTTTCGAATATCCTTCATATAATCCTGCATTGCCTCCTCTGAATGAAAACCAGCTTTTTCTGCTTCTCCCTCAAACGTTTCTTCTGCCCTTGAAAATGCAGGCATTGCAGAATTTTCAAAGTAAAACTGCCCATTTTTCTCTAACATTGCTACTTTATCCCCTGATAATATCAATTCATTTTTTATCTGAGACATTTAAAAACAACCTTTAACCCACCTCAACCGCTTCATAAATATGAATCTGATAATCCTTAAAACGATACAAAGGCAAGTTTTCAGGAGCAAAGCATGGAATTTTTTCTGCCAGAGCATATGCGTCGCTCAAAACAGCATTTTCCTTTACTGCATTATCCCTTACATGAATTTTCTGTACTACCTTCTGCAGGGAGGTATGACAGCAATTCCCATCTACCCCTGCCTTTTCATCTTTCAATTCATATTCCCCGTCACAGTTAAATACAATGCCTCCTTCTTTTGCAATCACAGCATTTGCACGCACGCTCATTCCGCAGGAGGTTACGATTTGAATATCCACATAGTCATCCGGATTTTTATATAAATGATTTACCAACCGCTGCCGACTGTGATCAAGGCAGATATCTACGCCGATTCTTAAACCGTCATATTCAAAAATGGCAAGTCCGTCAGCCGGATTCTTCTTGGTTTCACCTTTTGAAGTGTCAAGATCAGGATATCTGGTAGTAGTCTGCAAGTATTTTTCCTCAGAAGTTACCTGACTATTGTTTTTATCATTCAAAATAAAATCTTCCTTGGATTTATATTTCTTTTGCACAATGACCGGCTCATATGCAGAATTGGACAGAATATTTGTTTCCCCGGACAGCAAATCGCTGCCGCATATCACAAGACATCTGTTCCCGATTTCCAATGACGCATGTTCATCACAATAATCCAATGTTTTCTTAAGCACATCTACATAAGCATCATCAGAATCCTCCTGAGACGTATTTTGTACCAAATCCACTGATTCAGATATACCTTTATAGTCTAATACCTTTAAAAGTTTACTGATTCCAACACCACTTATGCCCCCTTCAATACCATCAATGGCACTGTTTAACTTTGCATCAGGGTGAAGGCGATAATATAAATCCAGTAAATGATCTCCTGTCTGATACAGAGATAAATCAGGCTCTTTCGTATAATCAATCTTATCGTTACTGCTTAAAATAGTTCCCAAGATAAAAAGATAATCTCTTCCAATTTCAATTCCTGACTCATTCAGCTCTCTGAGAGCCTGCTTAAACTGACCTGTCAAAATCACTTCTGAGTAATATGGAAATGCATGATAATATGCACCAAGCGCACCTCGCATAAAAAACTCAGGAAGAACAAATATTTTTAACGTTTCTTTGGATAAATCCGTTTCCGGAGATGAAACTGCCTGTTGAATCGAGTCCTTAATAAGATTTACTCTTGCTGCCAAATCCTCATCATCCTTCGGCAGTCCTGCATAATATCCATCATCACTGGTTCCCTCTATGGAATTTAAATTTGCAGGGGTTGTACATATTGCAGTACCTATAAACTGTACTTTTTTAAACATTAATTTTCTCCTTCAAGTAACGAAAAAACCACACGTCGATATGTCTAAAGCAATGCCATTACTTAAATTATACCATCTACATATTTTTTATGAAGGAGCTATAATTCTTTTTTATGCTACTTACAATTCTCTTATTTTACATTATTTTCACATTTTCAGGAGGCGGTCTTAACTTTTTACTACATGTTTTTTACTACATGTTTTTTACTACATGTTTTTTATTATATATTATTTCTTATCTCTTTATCTATTTTTCAGCTTGACACGTATACTAAAATAATATATATTATACAAATCATATTAACATATCAATATGATATATAATCTCAAGACTTTATATTTTTTTGCAAAATCAAAGAAAGGAAACAGATATGGCTAATGAAAAGAAACTT
>VSNT01000168.1 GCA_009774465.1 Lachnospiraceae bacterium | reverse complement strand
ACCCCCTTCCTAATCGCAACTTTGACTTCGTCAATGTTGTTCCCTTCCGCATACACATGATATAGGCTTGGTGCATCATCCGGCTGCTCCGGGAGAAAACACATGGTCAGATTCGTCTGCGGATCGCTGTCTATCAGCAAGACCTTATACCCTTTATCCGCCAATCCTGCACCCAATGTCGCCGCGGTACTGCTTTTCCCGACTCCTCCCTTAATATTGCTGACACTGATTACTTTCATCATCTTCCTCCTCTCTTCCTTTTCATTTCCAACACTGCTCCTAACAACAAGGATTATTCTTCTGGATTTGTCAGTGTTTCTTCTATATATAATGTAGACCTGTATACATATCTAGCTGTCTGCTTATCTACAAGTCCACAAACCTATCTGTATAAATGTCTACATGTCAACAATCCTACATGTTTACTTTTCTACAGTTCTACCTGATTGCAAGTCTATATGTCAGAACTCATTGACTATTTCACACATTAAATTTTCTTCCCCTATCTTAACAGAAAAATTTTTTAATCATTTCGGCAGAAATACATTCCGTATTCATTTCTTTGTGATACATCACTCTCCAGAGCCCCAATAATACTACATTTCACAAAAATCCTGCACCCATTTTATTGAGTGCAGGATTTTTGTAGAATTGATGTGTTACTGTCTGGACTTAACCCTCATAGCCAATTCCGAGATCAGAAAGATAGCTTTCCAGTATGTCGCTCCAAGACATATCGTCTATTTTATTCGCCAAAAGCTCCATAACAAGATGTCTCTTTTCATCTCCATCTTCCTGCAGATTGTTTGGAATACCGAAAGCAAATTCTGTCATGCCATAACCGACTAACTCATAATAGCAGTCAATCTTCTCGTCAGTGCAGATGATTATGTACTTTGCGTCTGGAATATCCACATGATATTTCTCTGATGCCTCCTTTAATGCACTGACATTCTTGCTCTCAGTTGTGCTTATGAAAGCCAATCCTTCTTGAACTTTAAATGTTGTCTTTTCCTTCATCTTCGTTTCTCCTTTCAACTTTGTTTCTTGTTTCATCTTTTTTCTCCTTTCGATTTATTCAGGCCTTTTCTGCCTGTCACATACATTATATCAAACAGATTTTTTACGATTTTTTTGCAAAAATACCTTGCCTGACCTTCTGCCCAAATTATGGAATGAAAAAATAAAGAGAATACTTGAGAGAATATGTGAGAAAAAGTGGGAAAGAAGAGGACCATATCTGTTCAACTGGTACGAAACAATTTCCCTCTTCTTTCAGTCAATTTCAATTTAGTTATTTCCTTATTAAATTTAATCATTTTTTAGAAAATGACTAAAATAGATTGGAGCCCTCTGTTTAAATCATGGTTCTGTTATTTTTCTTTGGGTACAGCCTTGCTCATTTACACACCGTACTCAGTTCCGAAAACAACTTAAAGCCATCATTTAATCCTAATGTATATGCGACTCTTCCGTATACAGCACCACAATGGTTGTTGGCATCAATTGCTCCCCCAAGTATCTTTTTATCACGGTGTCTCAAATGCAACCTGTTTACTTTCTTAAATGCCTCATCTTGACTTTTCAATGCTGACTGATACTCTGGATTCCGCTCAAGAATCTTGTCCAATGTCTTTTCCATCCTCTTTTCCACAACGATATCCAACAATTTTCCTTTTCTCAAAAAAACCTCCTCTCTGCCAACCGGCAATCTGCTTTTTCCATTACAAGCAGCCAGAGATTAATCCATCCTATCTTTGACTGCCCATCTCTCTTGATGTAAATTCTACCATATATACAGATGCCACCAAAATTTGCATAGATCAGGAAAATAAAAAGAAGAAGACTCTGCTCATTCATGAACCTTTTTTATGGTTCTTTAGAAAATAACACAAGGCAGATAAGACACCTCTGCCCCATCTGCCCTGTATACTGTCAATACTCTATCCATCTACTCCATATCGCCTTCTGATTTTATCGGAACAAATTCACCCGTTACTGGATCAAAGTCGTAATAGATGATATAATACCCTTCCCCGCCTTCGTGCGGTTGAGCATCATACTTCCCATCTTCTGTCTTCCTGAAATCGGCGTGCTGCCCGGAAACTTCAGGCTGGTATGCTTTTCCATCCTTCACCCCATACAGCCATGTTTCCTGTCCATCCGCCCCGCCAAGGCAAATAAATCTGGCGCTTCCCGTATCCATAACGGGATTCCAATGAGTGCCTGCTTCAATGCCCCCATACGCATATATTATAGGAAAGGTATCTATACAGGAGACAGTCCCATCCGCGTCTATGTAATAAAGGCTGACATCATTCAGGTCATAACCATCATCTGTTCCGACAGCACCAAATGCCTCCATCCTTCCGTCCCCATCGAAATCATCCGCTGTGAAAAACAGCTCCCTTTCTTCCCCGGCAGCCTCATGGAAAGACTTTTTCAGCATGATCTCCGGGTGCATATCCTCCTGCGGGACATATTCATCGAAAAGAGTCAGCTTAATAGCGCTTACTTTATAATTGCTGCATATATCCTCCGCTTCCTCTTCCGTAATGCCGGACATCTTATCAAATTGAAAGCCGCTTTCTTTATCATAACACTCTTCCGTCCCGTAAAACCAAGGGTTCTCTTTATTCTCGTTTTCATCATATATCACTACTTCTTTCGGATATAAAAGTCCCGTATCCGCATCCAGACCATAATTAACCTGTGTTTTATTGCTTGCCCCCGATGAATCCCAATAGTAAATGGAATTATCCTCGCAGAGATAATAGCAGAACCGCTCCCCGCTTGTGGCTGTGTGGACGATTTCCCCGTCTACACAGGCATACAGGTCGAATATCATGCCATTCCCGGCATCCTCCACCGGGCTGACCAACAGTTCCGGCACCCCGTTCCCATCCAGATCTGTCAGGGCATATCCGGCATCAGACAGAGATTTTACCGAACTGTAATCCCAGCAGAACATATAGCTCACATCTTCTGTGCCATCCCACCCTGTCATAATCCGGTAATAAAACATATCCAGAATCTCACTGTAGATACTGGTCATATCCTCCGTACCGCCTGTATCATCGGTTTCCGCGTTTTCACTTTCTTTGCTCTCCAGCTCTTCCGCTTCAACAGATGCAGAATCCTGCGTCTCCTCTGAAGCGTCAGTAGCAGCTTCCAACACCTCCTGTTCGGCAGTCTCCACATTTTCTTCCTCTGGGCTGCTCTGTGTCCCACATCCTGAGGTCATAACAATAGTCGCTGCCATAAGGGCAATGCATAATTTTCTTCTCATCATCCTTCTCCTTCTTCCTTTGTTATTCTACCTCAGTTTATCATTTTGTTTATTTTTGTCAACAATAGAATATTTTTAGCAGCTACCAGAATGTTCCTATTATATAGATGAAATATAGACATATGCCCTTACCATCTTTCTCTGTTCCCACAGCAGCAAAAAAGCCGGTATACAGTTCTTACCCTGCTACCGGCCATTCCTTGTTATTCCGTATGATTTCTTTATTCTCCGTAATTCAGCCCGGCATCACTCTGCCGCGGCATATCACCCCTATGCTGGAAAATCTACCTGTGATAGAGCAGAATACACTCATCAATGATTCCCTCCACAAGCCTCACCTCTTCCGGCGTCAGCTTATCAAGTTTTTCTGACAACAGAAGCTTATCTTTATCAATGATATCTCCTGTCAGGATATAATCCGTACTCACGCCAAGCGCGGCGGCGATCTTCATCAGGTTCTCCGGCCTCATTCCCCTTTTTCCCGATTCCGCATAAGACACGAACTGAGTTGTCAGATCACTCATCTCCGCAAGGGCTTCCTGTGTCAGACCTAACTTCTTCCTCCGTTCCATGATCCTTTTTCCAACCTCATCCAAATAAAGTTCCAAATCCAGCATTCTGTTTCCTCCTTGTTGTTAAATTTTATCAACAATATTCCCTGTTTTTAATCTTTTATTGTTGACTTAACTTAACAATATGCTATCCTTTATAGGATTATTGAAAAAAGAGGGTTCATTGGGATAGATGTATGCTTTTCCTATACCAAACGAAAGGAGACTGGTTACCATGTCAGACACCATTTTTAAAGCAGGACTACAGACTTACGGGTTTGAGTTCGGATGCAACGGGAAAATCTATTCCACCTATTTCAGCGGGGACATCCCGCAGGGGACAGACAGCAGGATTCTGGAAGAAGTCCACAGATATCTCTTCAAAGAAAGCTCCGGGGCTATCTGCTCCTATCTGGAAAAAAACAATATAAAATATCATCATTTTCATTCCGGTGTGGAAACACTGGAACATGGCAGGATCATGGAAAAGGCAGATTCCCTGCTCCGCTCCCGGTCTGCCTCGAAGATTGAGAGCCGCTTGAGAGAATGCAGCCACTATTATGCCGCTATGGACCATCAGAAAAAGACTGGCAGTTCCCATTATACGGGCTGTTATTATGCAGTAAAGCGGATATCAGATGCAGATGCCGGCATATCCGGCTGTAAGGTCATCGGGCAGACCTATGAAGAAAATGATGGCGATTTACAGGGATACTTTGCAATACGGGAAAGCCGGGATAACCAATGCTTTTATGACATTGAAAAAATAACCGGCGAACCTCCCCTCCCCGCTTTCGGCTGTGTCGATGTTTTGAACCTGCTGAAAAACATAGATACGGTTGAAAACGTATATCAGGCCAAAAAAACTGCCTTACGGTAACATGATTATTTTCCCATAGCTGTTTGTCCTCTCCTGCCCACCCATCAGAAATATGTTTTGTTGAATTTTATAAACATTATGATATAATAAATGGTAGACAGGACAAATAAAGACCAGTCATACACTATAGACTGGCGTATTAAGCACACAAGGAGGCAGCAACAAATGAAGAAAAAAATCATAGCAATGGCGGCAACAGTTATGGTACTGGCTAGCAGCACGACTGTTCTTGCCGCGCCTGAACAGGTGGAGGTAAATGGGGAGACATTTACCTTTGACAGCGAGTTTTATGCACAGAACAATCCCGATGTGGTAGCGGCACTGGGTACAGGCAAAGAGGCTTTGTTACAGCATTATGTTTCATATGGCAGGGCAGAAGGAAGGGCCGCTTATCAGACAGATGCGGCAGAACCGGCAGCTGCCCCGGCAGTCCCAAATGACGAACCCAGACCTGTAAAAGCTGAGTTCCATCAGGGTAAGGATTTATCTTCCATACGGGAATTTGTATATGATGAAAATGGCAGAAAGACAGCCGAACTTGAATACCAGAACGATACCGGGAATGGAATGGGACTTAACCTAGCTTTCCGAAGGGAATACAGTTATGATGCAAATGGGAATCTTATAGGAGAAACAGAATATCTTGTAAGAACAGGCGGTACAACCTACAGCCTTCAGTATGATGGAAAAGGCAATGTCACTTATGAGTATCGTTCACTGAGAAATTCAACATCAACCTATACTTACGATTATAATGAAAGCGGGAAACCAACTGTAAGTTATCGGACTCACGATGGTGTAACATCACTTGATACCCAATATACCTATGACAGTAATGGGAGGCTTACACAGAAGGCCGATGATGTTGTCACCATTACCTATAGTTATGACAAGAAGGGGCGGCTGATTAAGGAATCCAGTGACAATGGTACTTATACCTATTCCTACGATAAGCAGGGGCGGCTTTCCAAAGTAACTGAGCCGAATGGGGTAATGATATATTACTATTGATAATACCGTGAAATATTAAAACTGAAAATGAATATTACCTATGGGGAGACACACATTGCCTCTCCATATTTTTCTTACACAGACTAGTACAGCGAAACTAACCTGCAAACGAAATGGCACAGAAAGATAAAAGGAACAGAGGCCCCAACCTTCTATGGTGCGACATCGCAACAATAGAAGATGAGCCCTCTTCATTAATCCCTTCCATTATAAAATTCATCCATGATCCTGTCACATGTCTCCAAATCCGGCAGATCATAATGCCCGTGATTCAGTGTTTTTGTCAGGTCGTTCCAGCTCGTCCATACCGCAAAAGTTCCATCCCGCTTGACCGCCGATACCATGTAAAGATGAGCATCATCTTCATGGAAAGACTTCTTTCTGACTTTCACAATCTCATAGCTAGAAAGATGAATAACAAAATATTTTTTAATGTTTGTAACGACCACCTGTGGGATTTTATCCATCTCCTCACTGCAAATCCCATAATCATTTCCTTTCACTTTCCACCTCCTTTACAAAAATCCCATGACCAAATATACCATTCTTTCATTACCAATAAATTTATTACTTATATTTTACCAGAAAAATTTTTAAGTCATCTTAGCAGAAATGGGCTGCCCTTTTTCTTCAATCTTATCTATTGAGCATTTTCTCAAATAAAACGAAATTTATTATCGTGGTACTATTGATAAAAACTAGGAGGGAGGAAATTTCCTTAATGGATTTACAAAAAATTTTTAATGAATGCCTTTTTGAAATAAAATCGCTCAACATTCCCGTTGGAAATATAAGAAGTATTGAATGGGCTGACATGGATGATGCATGGGGGCTATGCGGCAGAGAATGGATAGACGATCAATTTTATTATATCATCAAAATTTCAACCGCCTTTTTAACTGAAAAAATTAATATAAAAGAACTTCGTACTACAATCTGCCATGAAATACTTCATAGTTGTCCCAGAGGTTGGGGGCATAAAAAAACATGGGTTAAATATGCCTTAAAAATAGACAAAAAATATGGCTATGAGGTTGCGACATATAAAACTGAATACGATGTTCTTAATTCCGAACTGCCTATTCTGCATCAAATGATATGCCCGAACTGCGGTGGAAAATTGCTAATCAAAAAACAATATATATGGGAACAAGTGAAAGATGGGGATATAGCACATTGTGGTTGGTGTGCCAGCAAAATGAATATTGTATTTTGATGTAAAACTGCAATAATATCAAAAATATTGAATGGGGAGGAGATTCATCATACATTACTCCCCATCTTCCCGGGAGTATCCCAAAGTTTGTGTAAACCTCCAAACTGATGTAAGATAAGATTACTCAGTTTGGAGGTATTATTATGGC
>VSNT01000167.1 GCA_009774465.1 Lachnospiraceae bacterium | reverse complement strand
ATAACACATTGCACAAATATAAAAAAGGATTTTCCACAGGAAAAATTCATCTTGCATTTCTTATAAAATTCATGTATATTTAATTCGCACAATCTAATAAAACAGGTGCCTTTTAGGAGAATAGGAAAGTAAGTTACGCTTCACGGTCACGCCGCTGTATGGGAGGAGTACTGCTTTGTAAAGCCACTGGGAAACCGGGAAGGTAAAGCAGCGCAATGATACCTTAGTCAGAAGACCTGCCTGTTTTAGTTTATTCATTGGTTACGAGGGATGACCACATGAGATTTATTCTGCTGTCTGAATTTTCCTGACAGCTTTTTCTTGTATGGAATCATATATCTTTGAATCATTCCCCAGACCAAAGTGCAGACTGCACAGAACAGAAAGGAACAAAATTATGAAAAACCAAAGAAAAATTATTATTTCTCTTGCAGTGCTTGTAGTTGTAATTGCTGCCATGTTTGGCATTTATCAGTTTACAAAGCCTGCTTCTGCTGCCGGAGAAAAAACCATTACTGTTGAAGTTGTTCATAAGGATGAAACTGTTAAATCTTTTGAATATCATACCCAGCAGGAATTTCTTGGAGATGTGCTTGTAGATGAGGCACTTGTGGAAGGTGAAAACGGAGCCTATGGACTATTTATCACTTCCGTGGATGGGGAAGCCGCTGATGACTCCAATCAGGAATGGTGGTGCATCACAAAAGAAGGCGGTCAGGTGAATACCTCCGCAGATCAAACACCCATTGCAGATGGGGATAAGTACGAGCTCACCTTAATGATTGGATATTAGAGGCAGATTATGAAACAGATACGGATTTCCGAAAAAGTAACAGATATTGTAACTTTAGGGCTTCTTAGTGCAATCCTGCTTCTTGGACAGCTGGGGATGGCATTTCTGCCCAATATTGAACCGGTTACTGTCCTTTTAATCATATATACACTGACCTATAAAAAGAAAGTATTCTTTATTATTTATGCTTTTGTCTTGATGGAAGGACTGATTTTCGGCTTCGGCATCTGGTGGATAAGCTACTTATACATCTGGAGCATTCTTGCCCTGATCGTACTGATTTTTCGGAAAAATGATTCTGTCATCATATGGGCAGTGACTGCCGGAGCCTTCGGTTTGCTGTTTGGCGCACTCTGCGCCATTCCTTATCTGATATCCGGAGGCCCCGGTGCTGCCCTCGCCTACTGGGCAGCCGGTATTCCCTACGATATTCTTCACTGCGCCGGAAATTTTGTTCTTACCCTTATCCTCTTCCGGCCTGTATCATATATCATAAACAAATATGCTTCAATACCTTAACCATTTCCATATCTGCCATTTAAAAACAGTAGACTTACCACGGTACTTTTGATATACTACTAATGTGTATATTTATAACTTGGAAAATGGTGGTAAATATGGGTGATTTATATTCTGATCATGCAAAACTGCAGGATTCTAAAAATGCAGCAAATTCAGGGCTGCAGCTTCCTATAATTGAAAATCAAAAATTTACTGATGAGCAAAATCAGGAAATCCGCCTTGGTACAGAAGAAGGATTAAATGTTTCTTTATACGCCAAAGCTGAATTTAACTGGCTGCAAATGGAACAGATTCGTATGGGGCTTAAAGATAAAGTGGACGTTTCTGCCTATGCTGATCCCGCTTATAGTTACGATACGATGAAACAGATTCGACTTGCTTTTTATTCTTCTACCGATCTATCCCCATATTTAGAACGGGGATTTGCTGATGATGAATTAGAGCAGATCCGGCTTGCTTTGGAGGATGGGCTGCCAATTGATTTGTGGATTACTGATGATATGTACGCCCAGCAGATTTATGAGATCCGGATAGGCATGTATGAAGACTTAAATGTTTCCATTTATGCTGATGTAAAATATAACTGGATGCAGATGCAGGAGATCCGGCTTGGACTGGAAAAGAAACTGACAGTTTCAGATTATGCCAATCCTCTGTTTAATCACTGGCAGATGAAAGAAATCCGGCTTGGACTGGAAGCCGGCCTGGATGTATTTTCCTACGCCAAGCTGATTTATACCAGCAGTGATATGAAAGAAATGCGTTTGAATCTTTCAGGCAGAAAGGATTCAGTTTCCTCTTCCTCAGACGATCTTAAACTAAATGCCGCTTATGCAAGAGCAAAGGAATTCAGCATTTTAATTGAGGATAACGGAAATAAGGCATATGCCTATATCCCCTGGATTCCCGGCAATGCAGTTACGAAAGAAGATATTTTAGATGATCTGTCCCTTCGGGGAATAATTCTGGGCATCAAACATGATGTAATTGCCGAAATGATTGCCAAAAGAAGAATGAATGAAAAAATTTTGATTGCTGAGGGAACTCCCGCTAAAGCCGGCAAAGACGGATGGTATGAATTCTTTGTCAGACTGGATCTTCCCCGTATTCCGGCTCCTCTTCCTGATGGGGGTGTTGACTATGTCAACATAGAGGCTTTCGAAATGGTTGAAGAAGGAGAAAAAATTGCTGTATATCACCGGGCTGAAAAAGGAATTGACGGAAAAAATGTGTTCGGTGAAGTAATCCATGCCAACAACGGTCTTGAAAAAAATCCTTTAAAAGGCGTGGGATTTGCACTTGCTCCAGACGGCGTAACATATTTTTCTAAACTGGGTGGAAAATTTGAATTTGTAAATGGGCGGATCATTATTACCAATATGATAGTTGTCCGTGAAGATGTAACTGCTGTTACCGGTAAATTAGAGGTAGATGGTTCCGTACATGTAATCGGCAGCGTTCATTCCGGCGGCTATATAAAGGCAACCGGTGATATCATTATTGAATACAATGTGGAAACCGCAAAACTTATTGCCGGCGGTAATGTTATGATAAAAAAAGGAAGCTGTTCCAAACGCGATTGCTTTATTGAAGCTGGGGGAGAGGTTTCAGGCAGCTTCTTTGAGGCAGCCAACATCAGTGCCGGCGGCAATGTAAAAGCCAATTATATTATGAACAGCAATATCCGTACGATGGGGCGGGTAATCGTTTCCGGAAGCAAAGGAATTCTTTTAGGCGGCAGTATCTGTGCCGTTAAAGGAGTAGACACTTATAATCTGGGAAACAGCTCTCATATCAAAACCCTTCTGGATGTGGGACGAAACGAGCTTTATGAGCAGGAACAGGTCAAATTGAGCGATAGACGTGAAATCATTTTAAATGCAATATCGGCTTTAGAGGAAGGCTGGAATAAAATGCTGAAACTGCTTCCTGCAAAAAAAGAGCTGGCGGAGGAAACCTTAAAAAAATTAAATGCTACTATTGTAGCAAAGGATCGGGAGTTAGCCAATCTGGATGCTGAAATTTCAAAGCTTGCCAATATGACGGATCAGGACATGAAATCTCCTGTCTGTGTCAGGGGAAATGCATATCCTGGAAGCGTTATTATAATAAATTCCATAAAATATATGCTTCCTTCTGATGTAAACAGAATCATATTCAAGCTTCGAAATAAAACTGTGGTAATGGTAAAATTATAAAAGAAAGTATGGGGGAAAAATGCAAAACGATACAATATTAATTATTGATGATGACGATATCAGTCGTACAATGCTCGCTGATATTTTCCGGGACGAATATAAAATTCTGGAAGCCAGTAATGGCAAGGAAGGAATTGAACTTTTAAGAAATAAGCTTTCTTCCATTGCAGTTGTATTTTTGGATTATGCCATGCCTGTTATGAATGGATTTCAGGTTTTGGAACTTTTAAAGGCAAAAAAACTTTTAAAGCTGATTCCATTTGTTATGATTACAAGTGAAACCTCTGCTGAATTTGAAAAAAAGGGATACGAATATGGCGTTGTAAGCTATGTAAAAAAACCTTTTTATCCTGATGTGGTTAAACAACTGGTAAAAAATGTGCTCTACTTTTTCCAGTACAAACACCAACTGGAAATTACCGTCAAGGGGCAGGCGGCTAAACTGGAAAAACAAAATGCTGTTCTTCGTCAGCAGGCTACACAACTTCGGCATATGAATGAAGTTTTGGTTGATGCGTTAAGCAATATAGTGGAATTCAGAGATCTGGAATCAGAACAGCATATCAAAAGGGTACGCAGCCTTTGTCTCAGCCTTGGAACAAGCGTAATGAAGCTTTATCCTGAGTATGAACTTACCCCTGAAAAGCTGGAAGTTATTGCAAGAGCTTCCTGCCTCCATGATATAGGAAAAATCATGATTTCAGACAGTATAATTTTGAAATCCGGAAAGCTGACTACAGACGAATTTGAGGTTATAAAATCCCACACAACCAAAGGTGCCGAAATCATAAAGCAGGTAATCCATTTAGATGATAAGGTTTTTTGCGATTATGCCTATGACATTGCAAGACACCATCATGAAAAATATAATGGTAAGGGATATCCCGATGGGCTAAAGGGAGATGAAATCAGCATCGCCGCCCAGATTGTTTCTTTGATTGATGTGTACGACGCCCTTACTTCCAAGCGAGTTTATAAGGCTGCTTATAACACAGATAAGGCTTATCAGATTATTATGAATGGGCAAAATGGCTCTTTTTCTCCAAAGCTGTTAAAAGCCTTTGTTGAAGTAAGAGGGGAGTTTGAAAATCTGGTTAAAAAATATAAGGATGATGAATAATAACGGGCGGCAAATATGCCGCCCAATTTTTATCAGCCCTTATTATAATCTTCTATAATAGGCGGAATCTGTGACAGCATGTTATCTATATCTTCAAACATAGCGCTTTTTGTAGTTCCCATGCTGCTGGCACGGTTAATGTGCTTGACTACTTCCTGATATTGTTTTTTGGTATTTTCAAAAAAGTCATACAAAGTCTGAAGCGCCGCCTGAGACTCATCCACCACCTGAGAAATTTCTACCTGAACCTCTGTAGTTCCTTCTGCCGCCTGTGTAATGTTGTCAAAGGTTTCATAAGTTTCTTCCACCTTGGAAAGACTCTGCTCCAGTGCCTGATGGGAAGTATTTATGCTGCCACTTAGCATATCTGTTCCTTTTTCCACATCTTCAATGCTGACATCCACCTCCGATGCCAGATTTTTAATCTCATCTGACAGGCTCTTTACCTCCTCGGCAACCACTGCAAAACCTTTTCCCTTTTCTCCTGCTCTTGCCGCTTCAATAGAAGCGTTTAATGAAAGTATATTGGTCTGATCTGCAATGGATACAATCTTGCCCATGCATCCTTTGATCTTCTTTAATGACTGCTGGAACTCTTCAAAAGTTTCCTGCATTTCATCAAAGTGCGTCTGAACCATAAGGGCACTATACTTCAGTTCTTCTATCTCTCCCTGGGCCTGCACTACAGACTGGGAGATGTTTTCCTTCACAGAAGCAAACTGACTTGATACCGTATTTATATTGGAAAATGTCTCATTAATTTCACCAATGGTTCCCTTAAAATTTTCTGATTCATTAAGCACACTGCTAAAGGACTTGCTTACCATATTCAGTTCCCACAGAGAAGAAACTTCACTTTGCACCAGGTCTCTATGGTAATCTTTTAAACTTCCTATCACATATAATACCGGATATAAACTCTTTGATCTGCGCCGGTTTTTTTTCTTAAATTTCATAATGATTCCTCCATTTATTCAAACACAACGCAAGTCATAGACTGGTTGACAAATCGATTGTTATAATGTTCTCCATATCCTACCAGGCCGGCATGATTTCCTAAAGCTGCCATATCATTTAAATATTCCGACATGTAATGGTTCTCTGTAAATAACAGATATCTGAACAGGCAGTTTACCGAAAATACGGCTGAAATCTTTGGGAAATCCTGACGTATCTGGCGAATTGTATTTTTTACAATTGCCCTGTAGTCTCCCAGCTCCAGCAAAATAAGAACATCAGAATCATTCACCTGCCTGAAACAGGTCAATGCATCACCATTTACTTCTTTAATTGATATAATACAGGTATCGTCTCCATTCACTTTTCCAAAAGGATTTTTAAATGTCTGTGTCAGTATTTCCTTTTCCGTCACATGAAGAATGTCCTGATATACCTGCTTTGCAGGAATACCGTTTAATTTGCCCAGCATATAATTTGCTTTGTCTGTTTTGGATGCAATAAACCGGTAATTTCCCATCTGACGGTATATATTTTCCTTATAGGCCTTTACTCTTCCATTTTTATTTTTCACCAGTGCATATGCCACCGCATCAGAATAAACTTTTCCATTTGCGGATACTTTTCCGCCATCCCCTGTTCCCCCCACCAGAGAAATGTTTTTCTTTTTTAACACACTGTATATGGTTGTCAGTACGCATGCATCATTTCCGCAGCAAAAATCAATACAGATTGTATCGTTTAAAGAACCGTTTATGGTATGTACATCCTCCTCCAGCCGGTCAATGTATTTCACCGGCATAAGGGATACTTCTTCAAGCACATTTGCTGTTACATCCACGCCATCATAAAATGCAATTACACCAACGCCCTTTTCCACTACCTTTGTATCATAACTCATTCCAATGCAGCCTATACTTGGCACCCGGGGATAAAGCTCTTCCAGCTTTTTTACATGTGCTTCAAATTGATCGTTGTTGGACAGCAGCATAATCAACTGAGGACTGTTAAGTCCTTTCACCGCTTCCTGCAGATTTCCGCTCTGACTCATTCCGAAAAACTGTTTCAATGTTTTATCCTCTCTTCCTAATTACTTTTATGATATATAGCCTGTTTAATCACTTCCTCAATCTGTTTGTCAGTTTTAAGTGGATGATTTCCCTTCTTTTTCGAAAGTTCCGTCAAATCAATATTATTAAGAGTAATCACATGCTCCTGTTCACTGCCCGCTTTAGGAATCACATAAGGTTCCATTTCCTTCTCAAGCTCATTTAACTGGCGCATAATACTGGTAATCTGGCTGTTGCCTAAATCTACCGTATCAAGCAGTTCACCATAAAGTTCCGACAGGCGCTCATTTTCAGGAATATCCGCATAAATCTCTTCAGGATTATCCAGGATGCCTGATTCATTGCCATTCCCATAAACATATCTGTTATCCTTAATGTTTCTGTCCAAAAAATTCAGTGTCTGCGTTATCTTTCCGCCTTCAACCGTTATGATTAGTTTTGCCATGATTTCTTCTCCTTTACTATATTTTTATGACTTCTGAATTTATGATGTAAAATTATACCA
>VSNT01000166.1 GCA_009774465.1 Lachnospiraceae bacterium | reverse complement strand
GGCTTTTGTTGCGTCTTATGCGCTTTCTTTGGCGTATTTTCCTTTTGCTTTTTTTCTTTTTTTGCTTTTTCCTTTGGAGGCTGATCAGACCTGAACACTGTAATAAAATAGAATTTTATTTTTATATATGCTTCCTCCGGATAACTAAACACTGCACTTACTATGTGCAGCAGCCATGTAATTCTTACCTTTGCCGTTACTGGCGCTTCTTCTTCCTCCTTCCGGTGAAGAGTAATCCGGTACCTGACCGGTACAAATAATACCAGAAGGATCAGCACCAGTAAAATTCCCAGCAGGATAAGCAAAATCAGACCTAATACTTTTAAAATAGTCAACAAAATAGAAATCATCAGGTTACTCCATAATTACACTCTTGCTTAAAGACTCAGGATTTTACTTTATGTTTTAAATATTCCTTTAAATTACAATTTCCAGTTGTATCCACACATTCCTGAGCTATTTTAACAATAATGTCAACCGCCTCGTCATGGTTGGATGCGATTCCCACAATAATCGGTGGGTGGTATCTGTAATACCGCTGTTTAAGATATGCCGCATGAAATATTTCCAGTTGATCGGCTCCTGCGGCTATGGCTACTACATAAACCTGAGTTCCGGCATGATGTTTTAGCTTCCATTTCACTTTTGCAGGATCAGTAACAGTATCGCCAATATATAAATATTTATAAAATTTCATTCCATGTTCCTTTCCCTACACCGATAGTTTCATCATATCATATTTCATTGAAATTCCAAAGCAAAATATTGACAAATCTGGTAAAAGACTTATACTTAAAACTGTAAAGTTATTGCACAAATATATGTATCATACTACATATCGCAGCATGAATTTAACGGAGAATACTATGAAAGATATTGCCAGAATGGCCCTTGAGCCCGGAATGGAAATCGGAGCCGATATATACAACTACAAAAATGAACTGATCATTCCTGCCGGCACCAAAGTTGATGCTAATGTAATTAATAAACTGGCCCGCCATTCCATTATGTGTGTATCCGTAAAGGAAAACATTGATTATGCCGTAACCTATTTTGAAAAAATCCGTTTCAGCAATGGTTTTGCCGCTTTTCAGAAGGCCTATTTAAATGCACTTCCTGATTACAAAACAATGATGCATCAGCTTGTATTTGAAAAAGCTCCTCTTGAGATGGATAAGCTTATGCAGATTTATCAGATTATTTACAGCAGTTTAGAGCGCCATGAGCTTCTTTTGGATTATTTGTATAATATGCTTCCCACGGAAGATGACCTGACCTATGCCCATTGTTTAAACTCCGCATTAATTGCAGGCCTGTTTGCTTCCTGGATGTCCTTAACGCCAGAGGAAACAAATCTGTTGATCCAGTGTGCCTTTTTCTACGATATCGGCAAATTAAAGCTGCCTAATGAGCTGATCTGGAAAACAGATAAACTGACCGATCTGGAATTTGAAAAAATCAAAACCCATACGATTACCGGCTTTCAACTGCTTCAGGAGCTGAATGTGGATTCCCATATTTTAAAAGCAGCTCTGATGCATCATGAGCGGTATGACGGCACCGGATATCCCTCCAGGCTTCATGATACCCAGATAGATATTTATGCAAGATATATTTCCATTATCGATGCCTATGAAGCTATGACCTCTGCAAGAACCTACAGGCAGTCTAAAACACCTTTTGAAGTAGTTGAAATATTTGAAAAGGATGCATTTAAATACGACATCGAGCTTTTGCAGCCTGTTTTATCCCGCATTGCCAACCATATGGTGGGCCTGAATGTCCGCCTGAGCAACGACCAGATTGCCGAAGTCATACTGATCAATCAAAATAAAATGGGGCGTCCTGTGGTTCGTACCACCAGCGGCACAATTATTCATTTAGCGCACAGAAAAGATATTTCCATTGTAAGTATCTATTAATCTTCAAAATATGCATCAAAAATTCTTTTGGCGATGGGAACCGCATAATCACCACCGGCTCCCGCGCCTTCAATAATAATCGTCACACAGATCTGGGGATTTTCCACCGGTGCAAAGCCGGTAAACCAGGCGTGGCTGTCTCCTTTTATTGTTCCGTATTCTGCTGAGCCGGTTTTTCCTGCCGCAGTATAAGAAAGCCCGCTTAATCTTGAGGCAGTCCCTTCTTCCACCACATCGCTCATCAGTCCTCTTAAAATTTCCGCCTCCTGTTCATCCATCAATTTTCCATAGACAGCAGGGGAAAAGGTTTTTATCCTTGTTCCTGCACTATTTTGCACATAATCCACCACATAAGGCCTCATTACAGTTCCATCGTTTGCAATCCCGCAGGTGAGCATATTCAGCCAAAGAGGCGTAATGCCTGTAGTCCCCTGTCCAATGGAAACCTGCATCATATCCCCATCACTGGTTTGTTCTGAAACGTCTGCCCTGCTTGTCCCTGTGGCAAAAGGCAGGTCCAGATTCTGGTTAAACAACAGTTTCTCCAAAGTATCTGCAAATAGCTGCCTGTCAAGAGAAAGTCCAATATTGGCAAAAGAAGAATTGCAGGACTTTGCAAAAGATTTTTTAAAATTTACCGTTCCATGAACACTTCCATGATAACATTGAATACGGTCTTCTCCCCTTGAAATAGCACCTGTACAATTATAACTGTAGTTTTGATAAGTATCTTTATTTTCCCTTATATATTCCAATGCAGTCACAATCTTAAATGTGGAGCCTGGCGGGTATAACCCCTGTGTGACACGGTTAAGCAATATACTGCTTTCCTTATCTTCAACTAATTCATCCCAGATGTCTGAAATTTCTTCAGGATTAAAATCAGGCTTTGAAACCATAGCTAGAATTTTTCCTGTTTCCGGTTCTGAAACAATGATTGCGCCCTGATAAATTCCCAATGCGGTTGAAGCCACCTGCTGCAGATTAACATTTAAAGTAGTATAAACGTCATCTCCCGGATATTTTGCCCCGCTTAAATCCAAACCTGCCTTCTCTGAAAGAGGTGCATTTGAATTAATCAGATAATAATTTGCCTGAGATTCAACACCCATTCTTCCGTTAACAGCATATCCTACCACATGCGCAAACAAATTCTCATAAGGATATTCTCGTATTTCTTTTCCCTCTTCGTCTGTGATTGTCTGTGCAAGCACTTCTCCATCCCCCGAATAAATCCTGCCGCGGACATTTTGGGCAAGCAATGCCTGTTGTCTGCCATTATAACTGTTATTAATAAGCTCCTGATGATTTGTCACGGAATAATAGGTAATATAGCCTGCCATACAGAAAAACAGCAATACAAACGCCCATGTAACAATCCGAATCTCACGATTTTTCTTTTTATGTTTTTTATTATCATTCCTCTTCTTCAATTTCATCTCCTGACAAATCTTCCTCTTCTATCTCAATTACCGCCGGTTTCTTTTTCCTTCTGACCTTTCTTTCTTCCCTTTTTTTCTGTTCTTCTTCCTCACACTTCACAATATGCAGCCCTTCAATGATTGCAAACATGATTAAAGTAGTGAGAACAGAACTGCCGCCATAACTGACCAGCGGCAGCGTAACGCCTGTAAGCGGAATAAATTTGGAACCGCCGCCAATTGTTAAAAATACCTGAAAAATATAGGTAACGCCAAGTCCAAAGGCTGTAAGCTGATAAAATTTATCTGATATCCCTGATGAAATATTCATAAACATAATAAAACAACTGACACAGATTAAAATCAAACACACTGCAATTAAAATACCAAGCTCTTCGGCAATTGCAGAAAAAATAAAATCAGCCTCCACAAAAGGAATATCATCCGGTCTTCCTTTATAAAGACCAAGTCCAAACCAGCCTCCGCTTGAAATTGCAAAAAGAGACTGGGTGATCTGATAACCGGCAGAGTCAATTACGCTCCAGGGATCCTTCCACGCCTGCACACGCACCTGCACATGGGTAAATACCCGATATGCAATGTAAGCGGCGCCAGAACCGCCTAAAAACCCTGCAATCATGTAAAAATAGTTTCTGGTTGCCACAAACACCATCAGCACATAAACTACAAAGAAAATAAGCGCACTTCCCAAATCCTTTGAAATCACCAGAATGATCACATGAGCGGCAGCAACTACTGCGGTTGTAAACACTTCAAAAAATCCTGATGCCTCATATAAAGCGCTTGCCACAAAAAACACAAACAGGATTTTTACAAATTCGGAAGGCTGAAAGGTAAGTCCTGCAATGGAATAAGAAAGCTTGCTTCCATATGTGGTTTGTCCTAAAATCATAACCACTGATAAAGCTGCAATTCCCACTGCCGCATAAATCCATTTCAGTTTTTTTAAAAATTTAAATTTATGGACAAAAAAAGGAATAAGCAGCGCTATAATCAATGAACCTGTCACAATAATAAACTGTTTAATTGCTTTTTCAATGCCAAATCTTGTTAAAATTACAAAGCCAATAATAAGTAACATACACATATTATTGATAATCAGACGGTTTGTTTTGGGATAAAGCATATGGTATAACACAATTACCGCATAAAGAATAATCTGTTGAAACGCATAAAAAAACAGGTAGGTGATATCCTTTGTCTCAAAACAAATAACAAGAAAGCAGCTAAAATGAAACAGGAACATAAAAAGGTTCTGCCTTAAATAAATTCCTTTTCTCTGCGCTTCCTCCTCAAACCGGAATACTGCAAAACATTCGTAAGTATAAAAAATCAGCAGCAATGCAATCACATATTTAGAAAATTCGCTGACATATAGCTCCATTTATTCAACTCCTCTTTTCAAATGCCCCGTTGTATATTCTTTATAAAAAGGAGCCTTAAAGCATTGAAACAATTCCTTAAAATATCGGATAACCTGTACAGTTTCTCTTTCATCTTCTGTGGTAAAATCCAGCCTGAAATTTCCCTTCATCCAGTTTTTGTTTTCAAAAAGCTTATGAAGAGATAAAGGGACGCTGTTGTAAATAATGTTTATGCAGCTAAGACAATCCGTATAAACCGGAAATTGCTTTTCATAGCGGTCTTTTAAGGTAATAATCTGAGGTATTTTACTGCATTTTCCGCCGGTCTTACTTAAGCAGTTTGCAGTAATCATCATAGGCAGCCTTCCATATACAATTGCAGAAGAAAGAATGGTTTTCTGCCCACAGTGCTGCAGTAATTCCTTCCATTCATGTAGATTACATTCAACCGGAAGGTAAAACTCTTCCACCCGTTTCTCCCAGAATGCAACAACCTCATGATTCCATAAGTAAAGATTTGCATCCAGTATCATTTTTCCTGAAAATCCCTGTTTTGCCAAAAAATAATAGCTTTCCAGATTTCTTACCAATACTCCCTCAAACAGCGGACTGTCCGAAAAAAGTCTTTTTATTTCCTCAAGAAAGGAAAGATTTCCTTCTCTGACAATGTAAGGCATAGTCACATATAATTTCGTCCGGAAGTCCTTTCTTTGTTTGTATTTTTTCAGTTCTTTATATACTTCTTCGCATAACAGGCCATAATCTAGGTAAATTCGCTCCAGGGATTCATTTAAGGCCGCCAAGAGCTGCGCTTTTGTATTTACTGCCGCATGAAGCTGATGGATGGACTGCTTTTCATGATTCCCTGAAATAACTGCTCCGCCTCTTGTTGTTTCTTTCTCAGGCGTCAATTTGGCATTTGGAGCAGTGGGTTCATAAAATCCGTTTCGCCGGATCATCTCTTTTTCAAAGGCGGCAGCCGCATTTCTTCTAAGCGCATTAAGCGAACTGACCGGCAGAAATATATCCTCTTCTGCTTCCAATTCCACTTGCATAATCTTAACAGGACTGTTTCCGCATTTTTTGATCTGCTCTTTTATTTTTTCCCCGGAAAGAGGCTGTTTTAATGCCTTCTGTACCACTTCTCCGGTACAGGAAACATGTATTTGCCCCTTACTTAATATAAGCAGGGAAGGTTCTTTCTTTTTCAGGCAGACCTTTGCAGTTACTTCATGGCATAGCTTTTCTTCTATATATTTCTTCTGAATATCTGCCAAAAGCTTTTCATCTGATCCTGAATAAGCCGGCGAGGTAAGAGAGAGCATTTCCTTTCCGTTATGACGTTTATAATAGCCATCTCCTGTCTGGCTTCGAATATACAGACTTTTTAGCTGTTCCATATCAGCCTGTGCCACCTGGAAATTTTCTTTCTGTTCATAATAAAGATCTATATATTTTCGATAGATCGCTGTCACACCTGCCGCATAGGCAGGCTTTTTCATTCTTCCTTCAATCTTGAAAGAATCAATTCCTGCCTCAATCAACTCCGGCAGCATGGAAATCGTACACATATCTCTCATGCTTAAAGGATATAAGGTATCAGTGTTTAAATCTATGGTACTGGCTTTATAGGGAAGCCGGCAGGGCTGTGCACATCTGCCTCTGTTGCCGCTGCGTCCCCCAAGAATACTGCTGAACAGGCATTGTCCGGAATAACAGTAACACATGGCGCCATGAACAAATGTTTCTATTTCCAGTCCTGTATTTTGTTTGATACTTTTTATTTCTGCAAGAGACAGTTCTCTTGCAGGTACAATTCTCGATACTCCTTCCGCCTTCATAAAAGAAGCGCCTTCACTCCCTGTCAGGGCCATCTGGGTGCTTGCATGAATGGAAAGGTGAGGAAAATATTTTCTGATAAGGCGTAAAGCACCTAAATCCTGAACAATTACGCCATCCAGACCGCACTCATAAAAGGGCAACAAAAAATTGTACAGTCCATCCAGCTCTTTTTCTTTAATCAATGTATTGACAGTAAGGTAAATCCTTCTGCCAAATACATGTGCCAGATGTATTCCTGTACAAATCTCATCCTGTGTAAAGTTATCTGCATATGCACGAGCGCCATAAAGCGCCCCGCCCAAATAAACAGCGTCAGCACCTGCTTTCAAAGCCCCTGTTAAGGCATCAAAATTTCCTGCCGGAGCTAACAATTCCACTTTTTTCATGTCAGCCATTATTTTTCAATTCAGTTTCAAGTCTGATTATTTTCTTTGCGCTTTCATTCAGTTCTGATTGAACGGATTTTAAATTTTTCTCTGTATTTTCCAGTTTAATCTGGGAAGCAATCAGTTCATGCTTTAAATTATATAATTCCATTTCTTTTCCCTGAATTTCTTCTTCCAGCAGCCCGATCTGCTTTTTTGCCTTAAAATAATCATCTGCAATATTAAG
>VSNT01000165.1 GCA_009774465.1 Lachnospiraceae bacterium | reverse complement strand
TCGCCGCCCGCAGGGGGAGCTATCCCTTTTATCCTCAGGAAAAGGTGCAGTGCAAAATGGACAGTGAAGTATTGACAATGAAAGTAGTACAAAAAGGATCAAATAAAGAGATTATAAAACAGGTACAAAAAATAAATCCCATAAAAATGATTCGGGAAGGGAGAAAAAGAAATAATGCTTGAAACAAAATACTTTAGAGATTACAGACATAATTATCTGATTATAAAAGATAATGGCTGTTTACTGCAAAATACATATCAGAGAAAAATGATTACGGAAAATAGGATTAAGGGGCTGCTTACAAGTCAGGAAAGAAATATAAATGGAGAAGTATTACTATATTATGAGATAACTTCAAAACAAAGTTTATTCAGTATTTATGATGGCAAGTGTATTTGCATGAGTCAGATTCAGGAATTATTTATGCAGTTAAAACTTGTAAACGACATGCTGTTAAATTATTTACTGGATGGAAGTTGTCTGCTTCTGTTACCTGAATATATTTTTCAGGATCTGGAGACAAAGGAATTTTATTTTTTATATTATCCTGATCCTGAAGAAGGAGGTTTTGAAAAGTTAATTGATTTTCTTATTGCAAGGGTAAACAGTGAGGATATGAAAGCAGTTGAAATTGTATATAAAATAGCAGATTTATTCCATCAGGACCGGTTTGTATTAGATGAAATTTTAAAATGGTTTCAAGAGGAAGAAGAGTCCGTATGCAGTATTTCCGAAAGTACAACATGGGGATATCAGAAGAAAAATGAACCTGTTAATACCAGTCAGGAAGAAGAGAGTATGGAAGGGGGAATGGAAAAAGAAAGATTAAGCTGGTTTAATCGAATTATTTCAGCATTCTTAGAGAAAATAAAAAGAAAAAAGGCGTCGGGAAAGAGGGAAGAAATTTATCAATATGCCCAGACCAATGAAGAGATAATATATGAGCAGAGACTGGATGTCGGAAATACGGTTTTTATTCCCTGGACAGAAAGCTGTGAAAACAAACTATATAGTATGGATAAAAAAAATAAATGTCATATTGATTTGGAAAAGCTTCCTCTTACAGTAGGCAAACTTGCCGGTGCTGTAGATATGGTAATTAACGAAAACAGTATAAGCCGGATGCATGCTAAATTTTCACGTAATGGCAATAAAATATTTATAACGGATTTAAATTCCACTAACGGTACTTTTCGGAATGGAATGCGCCTTTCTCCTAATGAATCGGAAATAATAGAACCGGGAGATGAAATTCGCCTTGGAAAATTAAAATTTGTTTACAGATAAAAGAAACCGCTTTATACTAAATATAGTAGTTTACGGAAAGGCAGGGGCAATATGAAGATAAATATTTATTATGGCGGAAGAGGTTTTATAGATGATCCAACTTTATACGTAATTAATAAGATGCAGACAGTATTGGAAGAATTGCGTGTCACCGTTGAAAGGTTTAATCTTTATGAATTAAAAAATAACATTACTACTCTGCCTCAGACTTTAAAAACTGCAGATGGAATTATACTGGCATCTACAGTGGAATGGTTTGGTATAGGCGGCTATATGCATCAGTTTTTAGATTCCTGCTGGTTATATGGGGACAAAGAAATCATTTCAAAAATCTATATGTGTCCTATTGTAATGTCAACAACTTATGGTGAAAGAGAAGGAAAACTGACGCTTACAGGTGCATGGGAAATGTTGGGAGGTCTTCCCTGCAGTGGAATCTGTGGTTATATTGCAGACAGTGCGGACTTGGAGCGCAATGAGGATTATAACAGAATTATCGAAAAAAAAGCAGAAAATATGTACCGTACCATTAATCAGAAAATTGCATGTTTTCCTGCAAGCAACCAGGCTGTGAAACAAATGGTATCCCTGACTCCCAATATTGATCTTACGCCCCAGGAATCAGAACAGTTGTCACAATATGCTGCTGATGACAGTTATGTAAAAAGACAAAAACAGGATATTCAGGAATTAACCAGTTTATTCAGGGATTTAATGGATCACAGTGATCAGGAAGATGGTAATGAAGAATTTATCAAAGAGTTTAAAGAACACTTTGTTCCCCAGGCAGGTTTTAAGGCTGTTTATAAGATCCAGATAGAAGGAAAGAAAAAACCTCTGATTATAGAAATAAATGGATCGGAAAATAATTACTATTATGGAAGTGTGGAGCATTCAGATGTGGACATGCAGGTGAGCAGAGAAACTATGAATGATATTATATTTGCCAGAATGACATTTCAAAGGGCCTTTATGGGAGGCGCTATGAAGATGAAAGGTGATTTTAAAGTTTTAAGGACGTTAGACCAGATTTTTGCCTTTATGGAAAAAACATTATAAATAAGGAGCATGTAAATGAAAAAAGAAATAATTTCGCAGGACAATTGTATTTTTTGTAAAATAATTGCAGGTGAGATCCCATCTCATACCATTTATGAAGACGAACAGTTTAAAGTAATTCTTGATGTAGGTCCGGCAACAAGAGGACACGCGCTTATTATTCCAAAGAACCATTATGCCAATCTATATGAACTTCCTGAAGAAATGGCAGCGGATGCAATGAAGCTTGCTAAAAAGTTAATGATTAAAATGACGGAAAAACTCCATTGTGATGGATTTAATGTGATTCAAAATAATGGAGAAGTTGCAGGTCAGACAGTTTTTCATTTTCATATGCATTTGATCCCCAGATATAAAGAGGATGGAGAAATATTGAAATATATTGCCGGGGAACCCGGATCAGAGGAGTTAGAACAAATCAGAAAAGCAATTGTGAAGTGATACTGCGGAGATAACTTAATAATGAGAACAATTCACATAAATAAAATTATAGAAAATGTAAAAGAAATGTGTATCGAAGCCAATCATTACCTGACAGATGATATGAAGCAGGCGCTAAAGCAGTCGGAACAGAAAGAAAAATCATCCCTGGGAAAGCAGATATTGGCCCAGCTTGAAGATAATTTGGAGATTGCTGCGAAGGATATGATTCCAATCTGCCAGGATACAGGCATGGCTGTTGTTTTTATAGAAATAGGGCAGGAGGTTTACGTTGAAGGAGGACTTCTTACAGATGCGGTAAATGAAGGTGTAAGGCAGGGATACATTGAGGGGTATCTTCGCAAATCTGTGGTTAAAGATCCCATATTCAGGGAGAATACAAATGATAATACCCCTGCAGTAATTCATTATGATGTAGTTGCCGGTGATCAAATCAAAATAGTACTTGCACCTAAAGGGTTTGGAAGCGAAAATATGAGCCGGATTTTTATGTTGAAACCTGCTGATGGAATAGAAGGTGTTAAAAAAGCAATTCTTACTGCGGTGAAGGATGCCGGACCGAATGCATGTCCTCCTATGGTAGTAGGTGTAGGTATCGGAGGCACCTTTGAAAAATGTGCAATTTTAGCCAAGAAAGCACTGACACGTTCTGCGAACGAGCCTTCTTCGGTTTCGTATGTACGCGAGCTGGAGGAGGAATTATTAAAAAAAATCAATCAGTCAGGAATAGGCCCGGGAGGATTGGGCGGAAGTACTACTGCGCTGGCTGTTAATATTGATACTTATCCTACGCATATTGCAGGACTTCCGGTAGCTGTTAATATTTGCTGCCATGTAAACAGGCATTGCGTGCGAGTACTTTAGAGAGGAAGGATACAGAAATCGTTATGAAAAAATCAATTTCGGTTCCTTATGATGAAGAGACGGCAAAACAGCTTTGCAGTGGGGATTATGTGTTTTTAACAGGTACTATTTATACAGCCAGGGATGCAGCGCATAAAAGAATGTATGAAGCGTTGGAGCAGGGAGAAGAGCTTCCTTTTGATATAAAAAACAATGTTATTTATTATATGGGACCTTCTCCGGCAAGGCAGGGACGTCCAATTGGTTCTGCAGGACCAACAACATCCAGCAGAATGGATAAATACACTCCGGTACTGTTAGATCTTGGATTAAAAGGCATGATAGGTAAAGGAAAAAGAACAGAAGAGGTCAGACATGCAATTGTTCGAAATGGTGCTGTGTATTTTGCAGCAGTAGGAGGCGCAGGAGCATTACTTTCAAAATCAATTCTCAGTTCGGAGGTAATTGCATATGATGATTTGGGGACAGAAGCAATTCGTAAGCTTTGGGTGAAAGATTTTCCTGTAATTGTTGTTATCGATTCTAAAGGAAATAACCTTTATGAAACAGCAATTAAGGAGTATATGGAGGATTGACCAGCTTAAGAAGTGGATGATATAAATTATGAGAATTGCATTAATGATAATCAGACTTTTTTTAAAAGCGCCTTATTATTTTATACAAATATGGTGGTGTAGTGCAAGCAGCAAAGTTTCTTATGAAGAATCTTTTGCAATAATTAAAAAAGTAACAAAAAAAGCAAATCGTGCCGGAAGAGTGACTATAGAAGCATATGGATTTGAGAATATTCCTGAGAAAGACGGCTTTATTTTTTTCCCCAACCATCAGGGACTATTTGATGTTCTTGTGTTTTTGGATTCATGTCCCAGACCTTTTTCCTTTGTGGCCAAGAAGGAAGCAAGTAATATTATTCTCTTGAAACAGATTATTAGAGCATTAGGCGCTTATGCTATGGACAGAGAAGATCTTAAGCAGTCAATGAAAGTAATCTGTTCTGTAACAGAAGAAGTAAAGATGGGAAAGAATTTTATAATTTTTCCAGAGGGAACAAGAAGTGGAAAAGGCAATCAATTAATTGATTTTAAAGGCGGAAGTTTTAAAAGTGCAACGAAGGCTAAGTGTCCAATCGTTCCATGCGCTTTAATAGATTCCTATAAACCATTTGATGAGAATTCAATCCAGCCGGTATCTGTTAAGTTGTTTTATATGCCGCCTATTTATTATGAAGAATATAAAAATATGAAAACTGTGGAGATAGCAGCAGAGGTTAAAAAGCGAATTGAGGAAACCATAAAAGAATATTTTGTAAATTTAAAAGAAAATTAGTCTAAAAGAAGATACGGAAAAACATTGACAAATAAAATTTGCTTATGTATAATAAAATTTGCGTTGTAAAGCGCACAATAAAATATTGGTAGCGGTGTAATTCAGATTATGGAGAAATACTCAAGAGGCTGAAGAGGCGCCCCTGCTAAGGGTGTAGGTCGTTCACGCGGCGCGAGGGTTCAAATCCCTCTTTCTCCGTTTAGCTTCCAATAAGGTACAGAAGTGTTAAAGATAACACTTCTGTTTTTTTGTCAAAAAGTGCATAGCTTTAAAAAATGGTGTTCGTTGTTTGTAACCTTTTCGATTTTATTTTTCTCTAATTATTGTGAATTGAAAACGGCCGTTTCATAAAACAAAAAGAAAAAAGGATTATAAAAAATGAATAAGGAACAGTTTACAACAGAGGTGCTTAAGACAGAAAAAAGTTTGTACCATATAGCAAAATCTATTTTAGGAAATGATGAAGATTGTGCAGATGCGATGCAGAACGCAATCTTAAATTCTTTTGAAAAAATACATACTTTGCGAAATGATAAATATTTCAAGACATGGATTACCAGAATATTAATTAATGAATGTTATCACATTATTCGTCTAAAAAAAGAACAGATTTCTTATGAAGATTATTTTGAAGTACAAGTACAGACAGAGCGGGAGGATTATTCAGAAGTTTTTGAAGCCGTAATGGGTTTAGACGCTAATTACAGAATTCCACTTATTTTATTCTATGTAGAAGGATATTCAGTAAAGGAAATTTGTCAGATTTTGAATTTGTCGCAAAGTACAGCAAAGACCAGACTTTGCCGGAGCAGAAAACTTTTAAAAGAAAAATTGATGGGAGTATATGGATATGAAAAATAGAAATTGGAGTAGTGAATTTCCTGAAGTGCCGGAATTTGTACATCAAACAGTTCTTAGTACCCTCGAAGAGTTAAACTGTGGAAAGGTCAAAAGGGTAAAACACATGAAAAAGCGTACAATTGTAATTTTAGCGGCAGCACTAGTTGCCATTCTTGGAACAACAGTGAGTGCAACAGAAATTTTCAACTGGAATGAAAGAGCAACAGAGGTATTTGAGGCTGAGGAAGAGCAACAAAAGGAGTTGGTGATGGATCAGATTGCACAGGAAGAGTATCAGACAGTATCAGATTCAGGTTTGACTATCCGTGCGGTTCAAACAATTCAGGATATCAATTGTTTTTATGCACTGTTTGAAATAACGGCAGAAAATGAGGAAATGCAGATTGTTCCCGGCAGTAATATGAGCTTTTCGATTGATTATCAGGGAAAAGAAAATCCTTTCAGTATGCTTGGCTGCGGTTTTGTAGATGAAAACCGTCAGAAAGTTTCCAACAGCAGATATTATGAGATTTTTGGAACAAAGACGGACACAAACAAAGAAGATTTAAATATGACAATTCAATTTACTTCTTTGGATGCACCAGGAGAAAAGGCATTAGAAGGTACAAAAATTTTAGAAGGAAGTTGGGAGTTTTCGTTAAACGTACATACAGTAGATGCTGTTTGCTTTGAAGTTAATAAGGAGTATCAAGTAGCAGGCTGTAATGTAATGGTTAAGGCAGTAGAGCTTACACCTATCAGTGTAAAATTAATTTGTGATGAATCAAGTGCAAGAGAACTGGAAAAATTAGAAGGAATTAATATAGATCAAGCTGATAGTTTACGTTCTCTATTTATTAATGGAGTGAAGTATAATGACGGTTCCATCATAGAAGAAGATGGTTTTCAGGAGTTGTCCGTAGGATTTGAAAATGGAAATTATGAAAAAACAGCTCGTTTTTCCAGGGTAATAAATGTTGAAAAAGTTATCGCTTTATTGGTAGGAGAAAATAAAGAAGAAATTGAACTTCCATAATCAATTACATTGATAGTGAGCCAAGTGAGATTAAAATATTCATTTGGCTCATTTAAGTAATGAATACAAAATAACAAAAAACTTTTGATTTTATTATTGCATAATATTGACAAGCATGAAAATATAGTGCTATAATATAATTCCACCGCCTAAAGAGCGATGGAAATTTATATTAAAAAAATTTTTAAAACGTCTTGACTTAGTGCAAAACATATGATATTATTTCATAGTTGCGTCTGGACAAGACAAAACACCGAACCGTGACAAATAAACAGCAAAGCAGCCCTGAAAATTCGAAAGAAGAATTCAGAGAACGAAACAAAGAAGAAACA
>VSNT01000164.1 GCA_009774465.1 Lachnospiraceae bacterium | reverse complement strand
CATTCCGCTGCCTGGACAGGCAGCAGTTATAGAAAATAACAACTATTTGATTAATAGAAATTTTGTATGCTTTGATACGATATTACCATACAAAATATCGTTTTGCAAGTTATTTTTATGGAGCGGGAGCGTGGCGACGTAGAAATTTACACCTGCCCCAGCTGCTCCACCACTCACCAAAAATTCACTCCAAACTCTGCATCCACTTCTTCCTCCGATACACTGCAATTGAAATTCCCAATCGCACACACTCTTCCATAGACAAAATGAAATAAACTGCTACAATCGGCATATGCCAGACAAAAGCCGCCATAAGTCCCAACGGCACGCCAAACAGCCAGGTTCCAATCAGATCTATCACCATTACATAATTGGTCTTTCCGCCGCTGCGTATAATTCCACCGCCAAGAATCATATTCTGCACTTTAACCGGTGAAACAAGGGCATACACCAGAAGCAGACTTTCCGCCATTTTTCTGACACTGTCCTCCACATTAAAAATTCTGACATAATATCTGCTGCACAGTAGAAGAAGAATGGATAAAAGAAGAGAACCTGTAAAACCATACCACATTAATTTCTTCCCATCTTTATATGCCTTTTCATATTCCCCGGCACCTAAAGTCTTTCCGATCATAATACCTGCCGCCTGAGAAACTCCGCTTAATGCCCCAATCGTAATTGCCTGTACCGGATTGGTCAATGTCATTGCCGCAAAGGCTCCTGTTCCAATGTGCCCATAAATTCCTGCATACACATTTTCCCCCAGGCTCCAGAAAAACTCACAGACCAATATGGGCAGAATAATACCCACGTATTGCTTCCACCAAAAAAGATAACTCTTTCGACTGCCACTTTCTTCATCATCCATACGAACAGAAGCAATTGTAAGTTTCCACCCTCTTTTTCTGTACATTTTGATAAAAATGAGGAAAAGAAGCAGACACCCGATCACCTGGGCAATTACAGACGCCCATGCGGCTCCTCTGTATCCCATTTGGGGAAATCCAAACTTGCCAAAAATGAGGGCATAATTCAGCCCTGTATTTGCCGCTGCTGCAATGGCGCTGGTATACAAAGGGACTGATGCAGCCTGCACACATCGCAGAAATGTAGATAACATCATATTTGCCATAAGGGGGAGAAATAACAGAGAAAATATTTTCAGGTACTGTGCCGCCACTGTCACTGTTTCATTATCTTTTGTGTAAACTCCCATAAGTTTTACAGAAAAAATAAGGCTAACCCCCATAAAGAAAATTGTAATCATAGCAGCCAGCCCAAAGTTAATAAAAAAACTTCTGCTAACCTGCCTTTTGTCCTTATTTCCTATGTACTGTGCAATCATAATTCCTGCCGCTGCCATAATTGCAGAAATAAGAACTGAAAACAAAGAAGTAAATTTACCCGCCAGCCCGATTCCTGCAATACTGATACTCCCTAATTGTCCTGTCATAATCTGGTCAACCACACCAAAAGATGACTGCAACAGACATTGCAGCGTTATCGGTAATGCAATTCTCAATAATTCCCTGCGAAACAAACATCTGTCATTCATTGTACTTCTTCCTCCTATTGCTTTTTTGTCTGCTGTCTTTCGTCTACTTGAATCATAGTTCCATTTTCCAGCAACAGCAATAGGTTAAACGTGTAACCTATTACAAAAATACAAATGTCTGTTTGTGCAATATGACAATTACAGGCTTACTAATTTTATCCTTTTCTTTCTTTTTCATGCTGTCTTTTCGCTGCAACTCTCATCTATTCCTGCTTTAACTCTTTAATTGTTTAACACTTTCTCTCTCCACCAGATAAACCTTTAACTTTAATGTATTTCCTGCGCATCTTCCCTCTTTCAGTTCCTTAAGAAGCCATAATGCTGTTTTTGCCCGTTCCATACTGTCCTGACAGATCGTTGTAAGTGCGGGCAGGCTCATTCGCCCAAGCACAGTATCGTCAAATCCTACAATCGACATCTCTTCCGGAACAGCAATTTTCTTTTTATTCAAAAAATGAAGGAGATCAATTGCATAATAGTCCGACACTGCAAAAACTGCTGTATATCTTCTGATTTCTCTTAAGTTTTCCTCATAAAACTGCCAGCGGCTGTTTTTATCCATAGGAACTATCTTAAGTTCAGCCTCCGGAAGTATTTCTTTTAATCCCGAAAACCGTTCATGATCCATACATATGTCATTGTCGGAAATACACAAAACCCTGCTGTGTCCCCGGTTTTTTAAATGCTGCCCTGCCTGCAGTCCTCCGTCAAAATTATCAATTATAATATTTGCCAGTTCTCCCGATTCCTCAAAATATCCATCATATACTACAAAGGGAATGTGCATTTTCTCTCTCAGCTTTTTATAATCCTGTTCACAAAATCCGATCACCACCATCCCTTCCATATTCCACATGGAAGCAAACCGGCTGATCTCATTCCATTCTTTTGTAGTTTTCACCATCATAAAGTAACCTGACCTCTCTATTTGAGCTGCCAGTGCATTTAAACTTGATGCAATAAAACCATCCTCCAGCACATGTCCTTCATATTTCTCATGATTATTGATTACCACGCCAATGATTCTTGAGTTGTTTTGAGCCAGCAGAATTCCCGCCATGCTTGGAATATACTGCCTTTTTTCCAAAAGCTCCTGTACCCTCTTTACAGTTTCAGCAGAAATTTTCTTTGTTTTTCCATGAATCACATTGGAAACTGTGGCAGTGCTTACCCCCAATTCTTCCGCTATATCAACAATTCTTACTCTTCCTTCTTCCATTTCACCGCTCACCCCCTTTTTAGTATTCCCTGTTACATTTCCTCTCCGCCGCAATGCGATCCCGTCCGGAGGGCCTTTTGTGATGTAGGAAATCCAGAAGAATTTCCTATATCATGGAAAAACCGCGCCAGAAACTTCCGGCGCGGCTTTCGTATTGACTTAATTCAAAATTTATTCTTTCACTGCCTGATACGGGAAATCGTGCTATTTTAATTTCCAGATATCCCTGTTATATTCGGCAATGGTTCTGTCGGATGAGAAGAAGCCGGCCTTTGCAATATTGACAAGCATCATCTTTTTCCACTTCTGACGGTCTTCATAATCTGCAAATGCTCTGTCCTTCGCTTCAATGTAATCTTCCAGATCAAGCAATGTCATAAACCAGTCTTTATTAATCAGTTCCTTGTAAAGGCGCTCCAGATTTTCCTTATGACCGACCTTAAGTGCCTGCTTGCTTATGATAAAGTCAACAGCCTCCTTTATCACAGGACTCTTTTCATAGAAATCTTTAGAAACATAATCGGCCTTCTCATAGTGGGCAATAACTGCCTCGGATTTTTCACCAAAGATGTAAATATTGTCATCCCCTACAAGCTCATGAATTTCCACGTTTGCACCATCAGAAGTTCCTAAGGTAACAGCACCGTTTAGCATAAATTTCATGTTTCCGGTACCTGATGCTTCCTTGGATGCAAGTGAAATCTGCTCTGAAATATCGCAGGCAGGAATCAGCTTTTCCGCATAGCTTACATTGTAGTTTTCTACCATAAGTACTGTCATGTAAGGGCTCACTTCCGGATCATTTTTTATAATTTCCTGCAGTACCAAAAGAAGATGGATAATATCCTGAGCGATCACATAGGCAGGCGCCGCCTTTGCTCCGAAAATAAAGGTAAGAGGTCTTACCGGCTTCTTTCCGCTCTTAATCTCCAGATACTTATGAATGATGTAAAGGGCATTCATCTGCTGACGCTTATACTCATGGAGTCTTTTTACCTGAATATCAAATACTGCCTCGGGATTTAATGTAACACCCTCTGTTTCTTTTACATATGCAGCCAGCTCTTTCTTGCGGTTCATCTTAATTTCTGCAAGCCGGTCAAGCACTGCCTGTTCGTCCTTGTGCTCCAGAAGTTTTTCAAGCTTATCAGCGTCCTTTTTATATCCATCACCGATCGTCTGTGATAAGAAGCCTGCCAATTCACGGTTACAGCTGAGGAGCCATCTTCTGAAGGTAATGCCATTGGTCTTATTATTGAATTTCTCAGGATAAATTTTATAAAAAGCATTTAACTCTGAATCCTTCAAAATTTCAGTATGAATAGCAGCAACACCGTTTACAGAAAATCCATAGTGAATGTCTATGTGCGCCATATGCACTCTGTCATTCTCATCAATGATCTGTACCCTTGGATCATCATACCTGGCTGCAATTCTCTTATCTAACTCTTTGATATAAGGAACAAGCTGGGGCACTACCTTTTCCAGATATGCAAGGGGCCATTTTTCCAATGCCTCTGCAAGAATTGTATGATTGGTATAAGCGCAGGTCCTGCTGACCACTTCAATTGCCTCATCCATTGTAAATGCTTTTTCCTCAACCAGAATACGGATCAGCTCGAGAATTACCATTGTAGGATGGGTGTCGTTAATCTGGATTACCGCATGCTCATACATTTTACGCAGATCATACTTCTTTTCTTTCATCTCATGCAGGATAAGCTGTGCAGCATTACATACCATAAAATACTGCTGATAAATACGCAGTAAGTTACCTGCCTCATCAGAATCATCCGGATACAGGAACAAAGTTAAATTCTTTTCAATCTGTTCTTTGTCAAAATTAATTCCCTCTTTAACAAGGCTCTCGTCTATGGATTCAATATCAAACAGTCTAAGCTTGTTGACACCACTGTCATAACCTGCAACATCAATATCATAAAGACGTGACGTAACTTTCTTTTTGCCAAAAAACACGTCAAAAGAAAGGTCTGATTTCGTAAGCCATGAATTTTCCTCAATCCAGTCATTCTTTTCGGCTGTCTGCAGTTTATCCTTAAACACCTGCTTAAAAAGCCCAAAGTGATAATTAAGTCCAATCCCTTCTCCGGGAAGTCCCAATGTGGCAATAGAATCCAAAAAACATGCTGCAAGTCTTCCAAGACCGCCATTTCCAAGTGAAGGTTCCGGCTCAATTTCCTCAATTACAGAAAGGCTTTTTCCATTATTCTTCAAAATCTGATCAATCTTATCGTAAATGCCCAGGTTAATTAAGTTGTTGGACAAAAGTTTTCCGATCAGAAATTCTGCGGAAATGTAGTAAATCTTCTTTTCCCCTTCATTGGTGTCAGAAACAGACATAACTCTCTTGGTATAGGACAATACCGTATAATATGTTTCCTGATCAGTTAATTCAGCCAATGACTTGCCGAACATTTCTTCTGCAACTTCCGCAAGCTGCTGTTCCATGTTCAAAACCAATACATCTCTTTGTAAATTTGTTTGTGCTGCCATAATTCCCTCCTGATTTTATAAATTTTCTTAATTTTTATCATATAAGAGTTTCACTTTGATGTTCCTATTGTTTCCTATCGCTCAGCCATGTCATTCATAAATAGCCAAAATCAATATATTATCTCTATAAATTTGACTTAACATACTGAGTGTAACACAGGAAAACGTTTTCCGCAAGTGGAAAATTAAAAAAACAACAGATGCCCCGCTTCATGAGCCATCCTGACGAAACAAAAGTGCGCTTCGCACATCCTCGCGCCCAACTTCTCTGACAAGCGCAGCTTTTGTTTCGCGCACGAAGCTGCGCATCCCCTTTATTTCATAGGACGTACTTTCCTATGAAATAAAAAACGCAGGGACTTTTGCCCCTGCGTCTTAAACTGATCTTTACCCTTCTTAATACTTATCAAAACCATCTCCCAAAGAAATCACCTGCTCATTTGCACTTGGTGAAGAACTCTGATAGGAGGAGCCTTTATAGGAAGAGGAACTTCCTGAACCCAGGTTGTAAATGGAAAGCATTTCTCTCATTCTGGATGCCTGGTTGGACAGTTCTTCGCTGGCTGCAGCACATTCCTCGCTGGTTGCGGAGTTGGTCTGTACTACCTGGGATACCTGACTGATTGCCTGCTCGATCTGGGCCACTGCTGTTGCCTGGTAGTTGGAAGACTCTGCAATACCATTGATGATTACTTCGCTCTGCTGTACCACCTTTGCAATAGCATCCATAGCCTTTGCTGTATCGTCTGCGATCTTGCTTCCTGCATTTACCTTGCCGATAGATGCCTCAATCAGCTCTGCTGTCTCTGCTGCTGCTGCCGCACTCTTGGCTGCAAGGCTTCTTACTTCTTCTGCTACTACTGCAAATCCCTTTCCTGCTTCTCCTGCACGGGCTGCCTCTACTGCCGCATTTAATGCAAGGATATTGGTCTGGAATGCGATATCGTCAATGGTCTTAATAATCTTTGAAATACTCTCAGATGATTTGTTGATATCCTGCATGGCAGCCATCATATGCTTCATCTGCTCATTTCCTTCTTTTACATCACCGATTGCCACGCCTACCAGGCTGGAAGCTTCATTTGCCTGCTCTGCATTCTGTTTGGTCTTTTCTGCAATTTCATCAATGGATGCTGTAATTTCTTCAATAGCGCTTGCCTGTTCGGTAGAGCCCTGTGCCAGCGCCTGGCTTGCACTTGCCACCTGGGAGGAGCTGACTGTAACCTGTGAACCTGCATCACTGATATTGGAAAGTGCGTTAAAGTTATCATCTACCAGTTTCTTCAATGCATTGCCCAGCATATCTTCACTTGACTTCACATTTACCTGAACCGTAAGGTTACCATTTGACACTTCTTCAGCAATCTGTGCCTGATATTTTATATTATTAATTACTTCCGTATATTTATCTATCAATTCACCAAATTCATCATTATGGTATTTTATCATTTCAATCTCAACACGTCCCATAGCAATATCGCTTGCCGCCTGAGACAACTGTGCAACAGATTTGTTGATGATCTTTATCAGTGAAAATGCGATAAGCAGAGAAATTATAACAGATATAATTATCAATGCTCCGCTTAAAATGTTGGAAACATTAGCGGTTCTTAATATATCTGACATATCGTCTGTCTTAGAACTTGTAATCGTGTCAATAAGAATTTGTGCTTTTGTTTCGTCTGCACCGATTTCCTCCATCGTCTTATTGATAGTTGTTACTTCCTTTTCCTGCATATCAAGCACATCATTAGTAATTGTACGCACTGAAGACATTACTACCAGCACATTAATAATTGCAAGAATAATAGGAATTGCAAAGCCCAGAATCATTTTTGTTTTTATCTTCATGTCTTTCATTTCTTCTTACCTCTCATTCTTCTTCACTCGGCATATCGTTTGCCTGTTCTACTATTGTTA
>VSNT01000163.1 GCA_009774465.1 Lachnospiraceae bacterium | reverse complement strand
ATTTAAGATCAAGTTAACAGAAAATTATTCGGAGCCTGAAATGGACATGTTTTTTGGCGTGCCCAAAAGGGCGGTTCCGGACAGAGAGTAGTGGATTATGTGGTTTTGGAAAAGGAGTACAAGTATAACTTGTCCGAAGCAGACTATGAAGCACTCTTAAAAATTGTACAGGCTGAAGCGGGAAATGAAGATGAGGAAGGGAAAATGCTGGTGGCCGGTGTGATTTTAAACCGTGTGGACAGTTGTAAGTTCCCGGAAACTGTAACGGAAGTGGTTATGCAGAGAGAAAATGGCGTTTATCAATTTTCCCCGGTTGCAAATGGCACTTATAAAAGAGCAAATGTAACGGAGGAAACCATAGCGGCGGTGGAGCGTGTCCTTAAAGGTGAAGATATTACAAAGGGAGCATTGTATTTTGTATCCAGAAAATATGCAGATCCGGAAAAAATGCGTTGGTTTGACAATTCCCTGACTAAATTGTTTGAACACGGCGGTCATGAATTTTTTATGTAATAGAATAAGGCTTTTCATTGTAATATGCTTTAGAGTATGATAGAATGTGAAAAGATTTTAAGAAGAAGGAAATGGAAAGGTACGGAAGCTGATATGGAAGTATTATATAACAGTACAAGATCTAAGCAGAGTCCTGTGAAAGCATCAGAGGCAATCTTAAAGGGACTTTCAATAGATGGAGGATTATTTGTGCCGGACAAAATTCCGGTTTTTGATAAGACATTTGAAGAACTGGCAGAAATGACATATGGACAGGTTGCCTATGAAGTGATGAAGCTGTATCTGACTGACTTTACGGAAGAAGAGCTGAAAGAATGCATAGCCAAAGCTTACGATTCCAAGTTTGATACAGAGGAAATTGCACCTGTTGTAGAGGCACGGGGAGCATATTATCTGGAGCTGTTTCATGGAGCAACAATTGCTTTTAAGGATATGGCCCTTTCCATTCTTCCCCATCTTTTGACCACTTCTGCCAAGAAGAATCATGTAACAAATGAAATCGTGATTCTCACTGCGACTTCCGGTGATACGGGGAAGGCGGCTCTGGCAGGCTTTGCGGATGTTGAGGGAACCAGAATTGTTGTGTTCTATCCTAAAAATGGAGTAAGTCCCATTCAGGAAAAGCAAATGGTGACACAAAAGGGAAATAATACATATGTAGTGGGAATACACGGGAATTTTGATGATGCACAGACAGGCGTGAAGCAGATCTTCGGAGACAGTGCCCTGGCAGAATATATGAATGAAAAGGGATTTCAATTTTCCTCTGCCAATTCTATAAATATCGGGCGGCTGGTTCCTCAGATTGTTTATTATGTGTATGCCTATGTAAAGCTGCTTAAGGAAGAAAAGATTGGCAGTGGAGAAAAGATTAATGTGGTGGTTCCTACCGGCAATTTTGGAAATATTCTGGCTGCTTTTTACGCAAAGCAGATGGGGCTTCCTGTTGATAAATTAATCTGTGCCTCCAACGAGAATAAAGTGCTTTATGATTTCTTCTGTTCAGGAACCTATGACAAAAACAGAGATTTTGTCCTTACATCATCGCCTTCAATGGATATTTTAATTTCCAGCAACCTGGAAAGGCTGATTTATCGTATTGCAGGGAATGATCCGGACAAAAATAAAGAATTAATGGATGCACTGAATCAGGGCGGCGTTTATACAATCACTGATGAAATGAAAAACCAGCTTTCTGATTTTTATGGAAATTATGCAAATGAGAAAGAAACTATGGAAAAGATACATGAGCTTTATGACAGTACCGGTTATGTAATCGATACTCATACAGCGGTGGCTTCCTGTGTCTATGATAAATATAAAAAGGAGACAGGAGATGAAAAGCCGGCAGTAATTGCTTCCACAGCAAGCCCTTATAAATTTACAAGAAGCGTCATGAATGCAATTGATCATAAATATGACACAATGGAAGATTTTGAGCTGGTTGACAGGCTTTCAGAAATTTCAAAGACAGTAGTTCCCAAAGCAATTGAAGAAATCAGGACTGCACCGATTTTGCATAACCATGTGTGTGAAAAAACTGAAATGAAGCAGATGGTAATGAACTTTCTTGGTATTTGATGATTTTTTCAAGCGTTAAGGGGACAAGTATATGAAACATATTTTGGTAGTTGATGATGTAATAAGTGATTTGAAGTGCGCAGAAGAAATATTAAGTGACTTCTATCAGGTTACTACTGTTGATTCAGGTGAAAAGGCACTTCTTTTTTTAGGGGAAAATATCCCGGATCTGATTTTGCTGGATATTGATATGCCGGGTATGAATGGCTATGAGGTGATGGAGCAGCTCAAACAGGACGAAGTTTTCAGTGAGATTCCGGTGGTATTTCTTATAAATGGCGCAGATCGGGAGAGCGAGATTAAGGGGCTTAAAATGGGGGCAATGGATTTTGTCAAAAAGCCTTTTGAGCCGGAGCTTATGCGCAGCAGAATTGATAAAATTTTAAAGCTGACAGAGCAGAATAAGATCTTACAGGATATTGCCCGCAAAGATGGGCTGACGGATCTTCTAAACCGCAGATATATGGAAAAGCTGTTGAATCAGACTGATAACAGGGAAGAAAAAGGACTCTTCCTATTACTTGATCTTGACAACTTTAAACTGGTAAATGATACTTTCGGCCATGCAGTTGGTGATGAAGTATTAATTGAATTTGCAGGTGTTTTAAAGGAAGAGATTGATAAGACAGGCAGCGTATGCCGCCTGGGCGGTGATGAATTTGCTATTTATATTCCCAAAGCATATGAAAAGGAAGAACTGAAAAAAATAGTCAGGAGGATGATAGCGGTCATTGAATTTGAAGTGAATGAACTTCTTTCAGAATCTTGTGGCTTTAAAGTTTCAGTATCCATAGGAATTGCGGAAAAGCCGGAAGATGGAAGCAGCTTTATGGAATTATATTCAGCGGCAGATAAGGCTTTGTATTATGTGAAGCAGAATGGAAAGCGTGGATTTCATTTTTATGGAGACACCCAAAAAGGCATAGAGGAGTCCGAAAAAGAAAATAAATTGATCAATTTGATACAGCTTCAGCGTCTGATACAGGAAAAAGGACACAAGGCAGGTGCGTATAAGGTTGAGTATGATGGATTCAAGCGGATTTATCATTTTGTTTCCAGATGCAAGGAAAAAAAAAGTCAGGATGTTCAACTGCTTTTGTTTACAGTACAGGATTCTTTGAATCGTGAGATCGGAAATGAAAGGGCTGATAAAGGGATCAGAGGATTGGAGGAGGCTGTCTCCCAGTCCCTAAGAAGGGAAGATGTGGCGACAAGATGCGGAGATGTGCAGTATGTGGCAATACTGGTAAACGTTTCCTATGAAAACGGAATAATAGTGGCTCATAGAATCCAGCAAAAGTTTCAAGACCTGCTTGAGGACAATTCCATGACGCTTGTTTACGAAATGCAGAGTGTCTGAGCAATTACGAAGTGTAATAATATAGATTAATGTGTGATTGAAAAATCCCCTGGTGCAGAAATGCTCAGGGGATTTTAAATGTTTGATTGGAAATTAATGACGATTATGCATGTCAATATAGGTACAATCTTCACCAATCGGCTTATAGGCCGGACGGATAATTTTTCCGTTGTTTGCAAGTTCTTCCATGCGGTGTGCGCTCCAGCCTGTAATACGTGCAATAGCAAAGATGGGAGTGTACAGCTCAATAGGAAGGTCAAGCATATGATATACAAATCCAGAATAAAAATCCACATTGATACTTACACCTTTATACATCTGACGTTCAGCAGAAATCACTTCAGGAGCAAGCTTTTCAACTAAAGAGTAGAGGGCGAATTCTTTTTGCAATCCCTTTTCCACAGACAGTTTTTCCACAAAAGACTTCAAAATAACCGCACGTGGATCAGATTTGGAATAGATTGCATGGCCGACACCGTAAATAAGGCCTGCATGGTCAAAAGCTTCCTTGTGAAGCAGACGGCGTAAGTAGCAGCTTACTTCATCTTCGTCAGTCCAGTCTTTTACTTCAGCTTTCATTTCTTCAAACATCTGAACCACCTTAATGTTGGCACCGCCATGCCGGGGGCCTTTTAAGGAACCGATAGCAGCGGCAATAACAGAATAGGTATCCGTCAGTGAAGAAGTAACCACGTGTGTGGTAAAGGAGGAGTTGTTTCCTCCGCCATGTTCCATATGCAGTACCAGTGCCACATCTAAAAGCCTTGCCTCCAAAGGAGTATAGGAACTGTCCGGGCGCAGAATGTGAAGTATGTTTTCAGCCATTGAAAGCTCCGGATCAGGCTGATGAATAAACAGGCTTTTTCCATCATGGTAATGACAATATGCCTGATAGCCATAAATGGAAAGCATTGGGAACAGGCTGATTAGCTGCAGGCATTGCCTGAGTACATTGGGCAGGGATACATCATCTGCACGGTCATCATAAGAATATAAGGTAAGAACACTGCGCGCCAGTGTGTTCATCATGTCACTGCTTGGAGCCTTCATAATAATGTCTCTGACAAAACTGGTGGGAAGGGAGCGGTACTTAGACAGCAGAACCCGGAAATCAGCCAGTTCTTTTTCAGTGGGGAGCTTATCAAATAAGAGAAGATATGTAACTTCTTCGAACCCGAACCGATTATCTTTAGTAAAGCCGGTTACCAGATCGTTTACATCATAGCCCCGGTAAAAGAGACGTCCATGTGCAGGAACTTCGACTCCATCAACAATTTCCTTGGCACGTACGTCTGATATGTTGGTGAGACCGGCCAGAACACCTTTTCCATTTAAATCGCGAAGGCCTCTTTTTACATCATATTTTGTAAAAAGCTCTGTATCAATTAAATCTGCCTGCTCGCTCATTTTAGCCAGGCGTATAATATCGGGTGTAACTTCGGAAAATACATTATGATCCATATATTAGGCTCCTTTCTATGATAAAAATATTAAATTCAGTCTGGTATATGCTGAAACGGAATATAATCAGAAATACAAGAACTATTTAGAATATAGTTAACATAATTATAATAGCATGTAAATTCTGTTCATAGCAAGAAAAAATTGAACTGTTAACAAATATTTCATATTTATAAAATAAAATTGGAATTTATTATTATTGACTTTTAAAAACATGTTTGAGATAATACAAGAGGTGTACCAAAGGGGTACATTTCATGTAAACAATCACGATTCTTTCAGCATTTACGCCGGAAGTTTGTGATGGAAAATATACAATCTTAAGGAGGACGAATAATATGTCAACAAAAGCGTATTATCCCATTTCCGAAATTGGAGCCGGTAAAGTAGGTTTTTCCAAAACCCGTTCAATTATCGAAGCTGCTTTTTACGGAAATAACGTAGTTAAGGTAAACACATTAAAAGAAGCTTATGAGCTGGCTAAAAATTCACCTGGTACTATTGTGACAGATATGCCTGTTAAAGATGGTGAAACATTTGGTCTTGAGAAAGATGCAAAGGTTCTTTTATTTAATGATGGCGCAGTAACAGGTCGTTATGCAGCAGCACGCCGGATCAAAGGAGAACCGGGCGTTGATGAGGCAAAGCTGGATAAGGTTGTTATGGATGCTGTCTATAATACCCGCTGGAAAACCATGTATCATGCAGAGTGTTTTGTAGGTCTTGATCCTGAATTTATGGTAAAGGCTCACCTTCTGATTCCCGAAGGAGAAGAGAATCTTCTTTATAACTGGATGATCAACTTCCAGTATATGTCAGATGAATATGTTAAGATGTATAAGACTTCCAAGCCTGTTGGCGATGGAAAAGAGCCTGACATCTACATCTTCTCAGATCCTCAGTGGGCTCCCCAGGATGCGCCTGATGTTGATTTCAGCTGCTTAAGCGATCCTCTGACTCTCTGCTATTTTGATACCAATGAAAACTGTGCAGCAATTCTTGGTATGAGATATTTTGGCGAGCATAAGAAAGGCACATTGACTATGGCCTGGGCGCTTGCTAACAGAAATGGCTATGCAGCATGTCATGGTGGACAGAAGGAATATACTTTGGCAGATGGTTCCAAGTTCGTTGCATCCGTATATGGCCTGTCGGGTTCAGGTAAGTCAACACTTACCCATGCAAAACATAACAATAAATATCCTTCCATCAAGGTTCTTCATGATGATGCTTTCATTATCAATACAGATACCTGTGCATCCGTAGCTCTTGAGCCTACTTACTTTGATAAGACAGCCGACTACCCTACAGGATGTCCTGACAATGAATATCTGTTATCTGCTCAGAACTGTTCCGCAACTCTTGATGAGAACGGAAAGATTCAGCTTGTTACAGAAGATATCAGAAATGGTAACGGACGTGCAATTAAATCCAAATTATGGTCACCTAACCGTGTAGATAAGATTGATGCTCCTGTTAATGCAATTTTCTGGATTATGAAAGATCCTACCATTCCGCCTGTAGTTAAATTAAAAGGCGCTGCATTAGCTTCCGTTATGGGCGCTACCCTTGCTACCAAGACATCTACAGCAGAACGTGTGGCAGCAGGAACCGACTTAAATGCAATCCGTATCGTACCTTATGCAAATCCTTTCAGAACCTATCCTCTGGTTCATGACTATGATAAGTTCAAGAAGCTGGTGGAAGAAAAGAATGTGGCATGCTACATCGTTAACACTGGTGATTTCATGGGAACAAAGGTAAAACCTGCTGATACATTGGGAATTCTTGAAACCATCGTTGAAGGCAGAGCTTCCTTTGAAAAATGGGGCAACTTTGATGATATTGAGATTATGTATGACTGGGATGGCAAGACAGCAGACTTTAAGCCTGACTTAAATGATGCTTCTTATAAGGAAGCATTGAAGAATGCTATGCAGACTCGTGTAAATGCAGTTAAGGGCTTTGCTGAGAAGAAGGAAGGATATGATAAGCTTCCTGATGAGGCACTTGCAGCAGTTCAGAAACTGGTGGATGCACTTAACTAAAATGTATTTGACTTGAGAATCAGGACGTTTTTCGGCGTGAAGCCGGATGCGTTTAGTGTAAGTAACAAATCCCGTAATCTGTTTTGAAAGCAGATTACGGGATTTGCCTGTTTTTCTACAAACTATCTTATTTTTCCCCCCAAATTCGCAGTTTATCCCATAACAGTTGTTATTATATTCCATCCTGTTATAATAAATCCACCAATTCATGTTTTTCATGTTATAAAAGGAGTTGACAGGTTATGGAAAAGAGAGGAGAATCCTTAAGCAAGCAAGCAAGCAAGCAAAAGACAATACCAACATGCAAGCATGACTCGATGACACATATAAAGCTCG
>VSNT01000162.1 GCA_009774465.1 Lachnospiraceae bacterium | reverse complement strand
GTATCGGCTGTCCGGTAGGGTGTCTGATCACTGCTAAAAAGAGAGAAGACGGGGATTACGATATTACAGGAAATACCTGTCAGAAGGGAGAAGCTTACGCGCGGAATGAACTGACAGCGCCGGTAAGAACCATCACTTCCATGATTCGGGTGCTTGGGGGAAACGGAAAAGTAGTTCCTGTAAAAACAGCACAGGAGATTCCCAAAGGAAAAATAAATGAATGTATGGAGGAGATTAAAGCAGCATGTGTAAATGCGCCGGTTAAAGTGGGGGACGTTTTAATTGAAAATGTGGCGGACACGGGAATTTCCGTAATTGCAACAGGAAATGCCGCCCGGATGATTTAGCCAGACAGAGGCAGGAACCGAAGAGATAATAACAAAAAGAAAAACAGGGGGATGGGTATGAGCAAATATGTAATGGCATTAGATCAGGGAACCACCAGTTCCAGATGCATTCTTTTTAACAAACAGGGTGAGATTTTAAGTATGGCACAGAAGGAGTTTGGCCAGATATATCCAAGGCCGGGGTGGGTGGAACATAACCCTAAGGAAATCTGGTCTTCACAGCTTGCGGTGACGACAGAAGCTATGGCTATGGCAGGAGCTTCTCCGGAGGATATTGCAGCAATTGGAATTACCAACCAAAGGGAAACCACAATTGTATGGGATAAAATGACAGGAGAGCCTGTTTATAATGCCATTGTCTGGCAGTGCAGACGAACAGCGGACAAAATTGACGCCCTTTCTGCAGCCGGTTATGGGGATATGATTCGGGAAAAAACAGGGCTTGTACCGGATGCATATTTCAGTGCAACTAAAATTGCATGGATTCTGGAAAATGTGCCGGATGCAAGAGAAAAAGCACAGAAAGGAGAACTTCTTTTTGGAACTGTGGACAGCTGGCTGATTTATAATCTGACCAGGGGAGAAGTTCATGTAACAGATTACACCAACGCATCCCGGACCATGCTTTATGATATTCACAGGCTCTGCTGGGATGAGGAGCTTTTAAAGCTGTTTGATATTCCGAAAAGTATGCTTCCGGAAGTGAAACCCTCAAGCTGTATTTATGGATATACGGAAAATACGGTTTTAGGCGGCAGGATTCCAATTGCAGGAATTGCAGGCGACCAGCAGGCTGCGCTGTTTGGGCAATGCTGCTTTTCAAAAGGACAGGTGAAAAATACCTATGGAACAGGGTGCTTCCTTTTAATGAATACCGGAAAGGAAGCAATTACTTCAAGAAACGGGCTGATTACAACCATTGCTGCAAGCTGCGATGACCAGGTGGAGTATGCTCTGGAAGGAAGCGTATTTGTAGGCGGTGCGGCAGTGCAGTGGCTCAGAGACGGTATGAGAATGATAAAAAGTGCACCGCAGACCGAAGAATATACCGATAAGGTACAGGACACAACAGGCGTTTATGTGGTTCCGGCCTTTGCAGGAATGGGAGCCCCCTATTGGAACCCTTATGCAAGAGGAACCATTGTAGGAATTACCAGAGGCTGCGAGAAGGAACATTTTATCAGAGCAGCCCTTGAATCTATTGCTTATCAGACCTATGATGTGCTAAAGGCAATGGAAGAGGATGCGGAAGTATCCATAGCAGGGCTTAAGGTGGATGGCGGCGCCAGCGCCAATAATTTCCTGATGCAGTTTCAGGCGGATATTTTAGGGGCCAGAGTTTACCGGCCGGAATGCATTGAAACAACTGCATTAGGAGCGGCATATTTGGCAGGGCTTGCGGCGGGTTATTGGAAGAGCCGGGAGGAAATTCGTGAAAACTGGCAGCTTGAAAAAGAGTTTGTGCACGAAATGCCGGAAGAGAGCAGGAAAGCGCTTTTAAGAGGATGGAAAAAGGCTGTCCGCTGTGCTCTTGCCTGGGCGGAAGATGAAAGTGAAAGGCTTTAAAACAAAAGATGGGAGAAGGATATGGTTACAAAGGAAATTTTGCAGGGTGAAGCAATATTTGAAAGTGGGCAGAAGATAGACGCCTTATATTTGATTATTAAAGGTTCGGTCAGCGTCAGCCATCCGGGGGGAAGGCATGTTTTGCACAGCGGTGATGTGGCCGGAGTGGGTGAAATAGATTGTGATGAAGCGTATATGGAATACAGGGCGGAGGAAAAAACTGCCACAATCGCATATCCTTTTCACAAGGAAAAATTTTCTCAGATTTTTGAAGAAAGCAGAGACTCCGTACGCTATTTTCAATCTTCCTCTTTAAGACAGTTCAGCGCAGTGATGGGACAGTATAAGCTCCTTAAGGTGGAAAGCGCAAGCCTTTATGATTATGTGGTAAGCAGTTATGAGGATTATGAAAGGCTGTGTGAGGAGTATCATATTTCACCCGGACTTCCCACAGGGTACGAGGAACTTGCCGGTCTTGCTTTGGAAGAAGATGTGCCTTCATGGATAGAAGGATATTATAATGCTTTAGAACTTATGATGGCTGCCTGGGACAGCGATAAGACAAACAATGATTTTGTATGCGGCTTTTTGTTCAGAGCCAGCCAGGACATTCATCATCTTGTCCTTCTTTGCAGACAGATACAGGAATACAAGGAGGATGTCTGCAAGATTCTCATGAATGAAAAGGGACTGGATTTACTGGAACTGCTTCTTTCTCTTTATGGAAAAGCGATACTTAAAGACGGACTGGAGGGAGATAAAGTTTTTGCTATTCGAAGAACTGTCAATGACATTCTGATGCAGCTTGAAAGTCAGGGACTTGGAAACACGGATACTTATTTAAAACGTAAGGAAAATGTTGAAAAAAGGCTTTTTGAACTTGAAAGTCGGTGCACCCGGACGGATTCTGATACGGATACGGAAAATAAAGAGGATGAATTAATAAATACACAGCTGAAAGGCTCACTGGATAAAATTTTATCTTATGCGGAATGTGAAGGGAAACTGGAGGCTTCTTTTAGAAAAAATATAGAAAAATATAAAAATACCATCAATAAAAATGGAACGGAAGATAAAGAAAGAGAATTGCGGCGCCAGATTACAAAAGAGTTTTATCAGGTTTATACTGCCGCTTTCATGAAAAGTATTCATGATAAAGAGATTCCTAAAGTGGTAAAAATGCTGTTTCATTTTGGATATGTGGATGAAGAGCTGGCAGGAATGCAAAATGCGGTTTATCTGTACCAGATTGCAGATCAGCTTCCCACATCACCCAAAGAAGGTGTTTATTCCTTTTACGAGTGGCTTATAGCTGTTTATGAAGGACGTAAGGAGCCCTGCAGGAATGAGTTTGACCTGGATTATGCCGCATACTTACACGAAGAAAAGCGTATGGGAAATATTTCCAAAGAGCAGGAAAAGGAACTTTTAAAAGATGCTGCCGGAAAGGTAAAGTATGAGCTTGAAAATGTATTTCCTTCCGTCAATAAGATGACTTTTGGAAGGATCAGCACGTTCTGTCCGGTATTTTCAGAGCATAATGTAATGAAAGATTTAAGCACCACACTGGTCTCAAAGGATATGTTGAAAAAAATTCTGAATGGTATCAGGGAAAAAGATTATAAGGCTTACTACAGAGAAACTCTCTTTACAAATCCGGAGCAGGGGGTGGTGAAGGAGTTTATCAATGTAGAGGTGCTTCCTGATATAATTTTGATGCCCAATGTAGGTACCAGAGGAGCCATGTGGCAGGAAATTGAAGGGAAACGACGGAACACGCCTGCAAGAATGATGAGCTCCATTTTCCAGATGGAGGATATGGCGCTTATTATGATAAGGCTTACCGGAGAGTTCCGCTGGGAGATGTGCAAACGGATACAGGGAGGCAGATGGAATGATGTTTCAGAACGCTCTCTCACCAGCGAATATTTTGATTATATTCAATTTTATCGGAAAAATCCGGATCTTTCCCCGGATGCAAAGGATAAAATAAGGACAGATATGGGACGCACAAAAAACAGCTTCAAGGAAATGTTTATTATGGATTATGTTTTGTGGGTTCTGTACGAGAGCAATGGCGCGCCAAGGCTGAATAAAGTTGCAAGAAATATTATGCTCACTTACTGTACCTTTCCACTGAATATTCGTGAAAAATTAAAGGCAAACCCCATGTACCGGGAGCTTTTGGAAAGATATGATTTCCATATGGAGCAGAAAAGACACCGCATGGATAACCTGTGTCAGAAGCTGACTGCTTCAGGCAAGTCCATCCCTGGGGAAATTGAGAAGGAAAAGCAGTTTTTATATTTGTAAAGCTGCAGAAAATTTTGTGAAATGGAATTTATTTATTGTCAGGAGAAAAACACATGATTAATGAACAGTATAAGAAAATGCTGGAAGGGAAATCTGTAATCAGGAAGCTGTCTGAGGCAGCGGCGGCAAGAGGAAAGGAAATTGGCTATGAAAATGTATTTGATTATAGTCTTGGAAATCCTTCCGTTCCGGTTCCTGAAAAGTTTACAGAGGTGATGATAGAACTTTTAAAGACAAAAAGCTCTATGGAGCTGCATGGCTACAGCCCCAGCCTTGGCATTGCATCTGTAAAAGATAAAATTGCACAGTCTTTAAATAAGAGGTTCGGCATGAATTATACCGGAAACCATATTTTTCCCACAACAGGGGCGGCAGGAGCTTTAGCTCATGCCATACGCTGCGTCACAAAGCCGGGGGATGAGGTGCTTACCTTTGCACCTTACTTTCCGGAATACAATTTTTATGTTAATATGACAGGAGCAAAGCTGAAAGCAGTGCCTGCAGACACAGAGAATTTTCAGATTAATTTTAAGCGATTTGAGGAAATGCTGGATGAAAAAACGGCAGCAGTGTTGATTAATACGCCCAACAACCCTTCCGGAGCAGTTTACAGCAGTCAAACGCTTAAGAAACTGGCGGAAATTCTTCTGCGCAGGCAGGAAGAATATGGGCATGACATTTTCCTGATTTCTGATGAGCCTTACAGGGAAATTATATTTGAAGGAGTGGATGCGCCTTATGTATCCGGATTTTATGATAATACCTTATCCTGCTATTCCTATTCCAAATCCCTGTCTTTGCCGGGAGAAAGAATTGGATATGTGGCAGTAAATCCCAGATGCCGGGATGCAGAGCTTATAAGCGCCATATGCGGGCAGATTTCGAGGGGAATCGGACATAACTGCCCTCCTTCCATTATTCAATTAGCAGTATCTGAGGTGCTGGATGAAACCTCGGATATGTCAGTTTATGAAACCAACAGGAATCTTTTATACCAGGAGCTTAAGGAACTGGGATTTACCTGTGTAAAGCCTGGCGGAACTTTTTATATTTTTCCCAAAGCATTAGAAGAAGATGCGGAAATCTTTTGCCAAAAGGCACTGAAATATGATCTGATTCTGGTTCCCTCCGACAGCTTTGGAGTACAGGGGTATTTCAGGATGGCGTACTGTATAGACACAGAGAAGGTAGAGCGGTCTCTTTATGCTTTGCGTAGATTTGTGAAAGAAAATTATTGAAAGAAGTGATGAATATGTTTCAGGCAGGGCTGGTATTGGAAGGCGGCGGATTTAAAGGCGTGTATACTTCCGGCGTGCTGGATTTTTTTCTGGATAAAGGCATTATGTTTTCTTCCTGCTATGGCGTTTCCGCAGGAGCATGCAGTCTCTGCAGCTTTTTATCCGGACAAAGAGGAAGAGCCTATCATGTGACAGTGGACTATCTGGAGGACAAAAACTATTGCAGCCTTTACAGTCTTATAAAAACGGGAGATTTGTTTGGTGCGGATATGTGCTACCGTAAAATTCCCGATGAGCTGTACCCTTATGATTATGAGACTTATGAGAAGTATCAGGGAACCTTTTACAGTGTAGTTACAAACATAGAATCAGGTCAGCCGGAATATATACCTGTTAAGGACATGAAAAATGAAATTGACGCTGTCAGGGCTTCCGCTTCCCTGCCTTTGGTATCCCGTAATGTAAGTTTTCAGGGAAAGCTTTATCTGGATGGAGGAATTTCCGACGCCATTCCTTTGCGTCAATCCATAAAAGACGGAAATCGTAAAAATGTGGTGATTATGACAAAGGAAGTGGGCTACCGGAGAAAGCCCTCTTCCATGACATCCCTGATTAAGTTGCGTTACAGAAAATATCCTAAAGTGTATGAATTGATGAAAAACCGTCATACTGCGTACAATGAGACGCTTGATTTTATTGAGGAACAGGTAAAAAAGGGCAGTACCTTTTTAATTCAGCCCAGGAAGGCAAGTGAGGTAGGGAGGATTGAAAAGGACAGGGTAAAATTAAAGGCTCTTTACGAGGAAGGATATCAGGAAGCAAAAGAGCGCTATGAAGATTTAATGAAGTTTTTGGAGGATGAATGAAATGATTGAAATCTTAAAATCGATACTGTTTGGTATTGTGGAGGGAATTACGGAGTGGCTTCCCATCAGTAGTACCGGCCACATGATTCTGCTGGATGAATTTGTAAAGATGGATGTTGAGCAGGACTTTTGGGGCATGTTCCTTGTGGTGGTACAGCTTGGTGCAATCCTTGCAGTTGTAGTATTGTTCTGGAATAAGATATGGCCATTTGGAAAAAAGAACAATTCCTGTCCTGTTAAGAAAACCGGATTTCTTTCCTGGTGCAAAAAAGACATTTGGATTATGTGGTTTAAAATTGTAATTGCCTGCATACCGGCGGCAGTGGTGGGGCTTTTCTTTGACGAATATTTTGAAAGTCTTTTCTACAATGGCGTATGCGTTGCAATTGCCCTGATTGTTTTCGGTATCGGTTTTATTATGATCGAAAATCACAATAAGAACACCCGCCCCAAAATCAATTCTCTGTCTGAAATTACTTATCAGACAGCCTTAATCATTGGATTCTTCCAATTAATTGCCGCCATTTTTCCGGGAACCTCACGTTCAGGAGCAACCATTTTAGGGGCACTCTTAATCGGAGTATCAAGGACAGTAGCGGCAGAATTCACCTTTTTCCTGGCAATCCCCGTAATGTTCGGGGCAAGCCTTTTAAAACTGGTTAAATTCGGATTTGCATTTTCAGGAAATGAGCTTACGATTCTGCTTGCAGGCATGGCGTCAGCATTTATTGTATCTATTATAGTAATCCGATTCCTGATGGGCTACATCAAAAAACACGACTTCAAAGTATTTGGCTGGTACCGTATTGTATTGGGAATTGTTGTGCTGGCATATTTTGGATTGAAGGGGATTTAAAGAGTGTATCATTGGCACACCTGATATTCTGGGAAATTTTATGAAGAATTACAAATTTATTGTTTTTCCAGAGTTCGTTTGTTATACTTTAGTTAAAATTGTATAGAATTATAA
>VSNT01000161.1 GCA_009774465.1 Lachnospiraceae bacterium | reverse complement strand
AAAATGTAAAAAATGATAATATTTTGTAATAATTGGGAGGAATGGCATGGAAACAGAACAGAAAGTTGAAGAAAGAAAAGAAGAAAACGAAAAGCAGTCTAATCAGACAGAAAAATGTGAAAAATCAGAAAAAGATTTTTTTACGAAAATGCTTGAAAACTCTGGACAGGATGATGATAGAAAGAATATATATATTCAATACAGGATTGTAAATAATCACGGTATTATGGCCAGTGATAATGCCCAGATTGAAAAAATTTATGCGGGTGGGCAGGAAGAAGTAAGGGAAAAAGAAAAGACTACGAAACGAAATATATTTTCTGATGAAAGCAAAAGAAACAAATGGCTGACGGAGAATTATGAAGCATATCCTATGGCGTTAATGATTGCAGTTGCAGTTTTTGATACTATGCCCTATATGTGGGTAATGCGTGCAGCAGAGGACCTTTATGAAACTTTTGAAAATAAGAGTGACAAAGAAGAGAAGCGGTATGGCATCACGGAAACATTAAGTCAATTTGGGGCAGTGATCTGTAAAGGAGAACTCAACACTTATACAGGTATAACGCCTATAGATATCGTGAAGCTTGAGCAGAAAATCTTACAGGAAACAATATTAAAATATATATGGATAGAATGTCCGCAGCTCCAGGATGTGATCATGTCCTGGCTGGAAAAGCGTTATATGGGGAAGACAATTTCCATGTCGAAAAGAGCGGGAGAGATTATGGGGCAGTTGGCATGCTGGGATTATCATTATTTTTTGAATCACATGGTAAATCAAATTCGACGTAAAAACAGTATTACAACGGATATGATGATAGCGCAGGTTGTGAGAGTATTAGACAAAAGAAATGATTTTCAGGAAAATATTTACAAACTGCTGGATAATTGGAGTAAGGAACGTAATATTCATTATTTGCTGACAGGGTTATTGGTGTGTGTCGGTCAAAAAAATAAAAATGATATATTGGAAACAATTATTTCCTGTTATATAGACAGAACGATGGAGGAACTGCGAGGAGAAAAATACGGAGAATATTTACAATGTGGATCAGATTTTTTTGCAGCAGGAATGAGAGCCTTTACTTTTTACAGGATTTTAATTGAAAAGATATATGAATTAGCAAGTGGCAATTCTTCGCCGAGAAATATCAGGGATGTTTCACGGTTGTTTTGGATATTGTTTTGCATTGATACTCAATTCGCGCGGTATGAAGAGGGGGAAGATGCGGTTTTCATCCGCATAGCCATGCAGGACGATCCTACCGGTGCCCGGCTTCGATATTTATGGCAGATGGTATGGCGGGACAGGCTTAACAGAGAAAATTTTTATAATTTATTAGCAGAATATGATAAAGAGGCCAGTCAAATGCCAAATTACAGTTTAGAGAAATTTATTCAAAAAGCATTTTGGGGAATTTGTGATGAAGAAGGGCAAATAGATATTTGTATTAAAGTACACAGGAGGTCAGGCAATGAGTGAATTTATAGTGAGTGAAGAACCATTTAAACTGGGATTGGTAGAAAAAGTTCCCAATCCCCAGGATGGAGAATGTTTTTTATTGTGTCAGTCGGGAGCAGGAGCGCAAAACAGTATGCTTATTAATTGCGGGGTTAAATATTCTTCGGCAGAGGTAAGACATGGACACTATAATCAGAAAATAACCCTTTCCCTGGAAGAAAAATTATTTCATCAAAATGATCGTGTAATTATGGAAGACAGAGATTTTCACTTTGATATTGTGATTAAAATGTCTTATTCTATACAGGATGTCCGGATGTATTTTTTTCAGGGGAGAATGGAAGAAGAGGATATTTCGCATACAGTGAGAAATGTGATAAGGCAGCAGGATGGAAAATGGAATGCATGGGAAGATATAGAACTGCAGAATGCTTTGGAAAATGAGATTGAAAAAAGGCTGAAACAATATGAAGGTGTGAGATTCAGGAGGCTGGAGGTTTTAGTAACACCGGAAGAAGAAGCGGCAAAGATGCGGGAGTCCAATAAGAAAAAAACAGTTGGAATTCATGTTTCAAAAAACGAGACGGATGAACAGATTGCCAGAAATGAACAGGCGGAAAGAGTTGCTGATAGTGAGCAGAAACTGAAAATGAAACAAATAAGTGATATGGCATTAATGTGGCAGAATTTTGGAAATATGGGATCTGTTGTTGATGAATATTTAAAAGGCAATATGGATGGGAAGGAACTTTATGACTATCTGGTGAGAGCCCGTTCAGAAAAGATGGGGATGCTGCAAACTGCGGTAGCAGGTGATATGCTGACACAAAAAGAAATGATGGAAAAGTTAAATGAAATTTTTGCAAATAACGAATTTATGCAGGGAGTAGGACAAAAACAATTACCGGGCAACGACGAAAAAAAATTAGAAGAAAAAAGCAGAAAAAATTTAGAGGGTGATAGGAAAAACGAGGAAGAGAAAGTTAGTGAGTCTGATCAGATGAAAGAAGCAGCCCCGGTTACCGATGGAGATTACATACCATGAAAAAAATTTATTTTGGAGCATGGCAGAATTTTTACCATTTAAGCTGGTCGATTCGTTTTTTTATAGAGATTACTGTCTCTCTTTTTCTTATTTTTATGTTGTGTAAATTAGTAAGGAAATCAGGTGTGGCATTTCGATTAAAGCCTTATCTGATTAAAGGATGTGTATGGATATCTACAGAAGTGATTTATTTACTTGGAAGAAACAATTCATGGGCAGTAGAAATTGACAATAAGATTATTGAATGGGGAGATAAAAAGCTTAATGGCGGCGCAGAAAGGAAAAAAGTAAAAACGCATAAGGCATTAAAATTTTGGGTGATTTCAGGAACTGTTATTATATATTTTTTGGCAGTGTTTGTTGATATGCCAGTGGCTGAACATTTGCAAAAGGAATATTTTGTTGAATTTAAAAATATCAAAAAATTTTTTCAGAAGTACGAAGAGACTCTGTCCCGGGGATATGAGGATTATCCTCCGTTGTTTGTAAAAAAGGAGCCGGAACAAACCGCGGAGGAACCGGCTGAGGCGGCAGAGGAAAAAGAGGAAATACCTGTTTACATTCAATTAAATGAAACTGGGAAAAATGGTGCAAATGTAAGGCAGGAGCCTTCTCTTGACGGGGAAATTATTGGGGGTGTGAATGCCGGGACAGAAATTTTTTACAGATATCAGTGGGATTGCGACGAAGAAGGAAGATATTGGATTAAAATCTATGTTCCGTCAGAAGAAGTGGAAGGATGGCTGAGTGGAAAACTTGTGGAAAGTACGCAGTTGGAATCATTGATAAATGGGCCGGAAAGGTGAATGGAATGAACCATCATTTGAAGTTTGGATGCGCAAATAGTAAACTCATACAGGAATATAAAAAGCATGGATGATAATATAGAAAAATCTAAAGAATTGAATGAACTTGCAAAGGGGATCTTAAATTTTACAGAATTGTATAAGGATAAGATACCCCAGGGATTTGCAATGCTTGCTAAAGAAGAGATTAGAGACATAGAAGATGTTTTAACGTTTCTTGAGGCTCTTTTTAAAGCGGAGGAGAAGGAAATTGAAAAGGAACAGTTGCAGACATTTGTATCATCTGACTACGAGAATGGGGTAAGAAAGTTTGCTGTTTCAATCATTATGTTATTATATCCCAAACATGATGAATTAAAGCATTATGCAGCCTACCAAAGGCTTCTTGCTCAAAAACATATGGCATATGCTTTTTTTCATGCATTGAATAACAATTTATTTTCATCAATGGTCAGGCATGATTATTCGAAGTTACATAAAGATTTGTATTTGGGGCTGGTTAATTTTTACGAAGGGTTTTATGGGAAATTTAGTGATAATGAGGAGGCAATTGAGCTGCTGTGCAAATATTATCCTGAAGGGTTGGATGAGAAGCAGTATGGTTATCAAATTGCAGAAGTACTGTATATGCATATTTCTAATGCAGGAACGCCGGATGATACCGGCTATGCTTTTCAGGGAATTTCACAGATTGAAAGGTATATTGGTGTATTGCCTGCTGCAATTATTATGGAATTATTAGGACAGTATCAGACGCATTTTATTGCTGATAACGAGGTATACAGACACCAGGTATATGCAATTATTACACATGCTCAAATAGGTGGTTTAAATAAGGCAGTTCTCAAGTTTCTTTTACTGGATTCCATAATTCTGGCGCTGCGGTTGGAGCCGTATCTGGCACAAAAATTTGCAGAAGAAGTTTCATACAGGAATTTTTCTTCTCTTCTTTTCGAAGAAAATTATATTACAAACATGATAATAATATGTAAAAAGCCAAATGTGTACTGGAAGAGAGAATCATATGGGGAAAGTGCTTTTTTCCTGAATGAAAGACTTATAGTTAAAATATTTCTGAAAAATATAGGAAGTATTGAAATCAGCAGCATAGACAAAAAAGGCAATAAAAAATTTTTGGAACTTCCATATTCTGCTTCGGATTGGCGCCTGGAAAGCTATTTTTCAAGAGAAACCGAGCAGAAACTCAGAAAATTTATTATGAAATCTGAAAGTCAATATAATGAAATGTTTTTCTCGCTGCTATATTTGGATAACTATAGGGGGATAAAAAATCAGATCATTGATTTTGATCATAAATTTCAATACGAGAAAGCATATAAGATTTTGAAACGCCAGGAGAAAGAATTAGATCAGATAGAAAATTTTTATGGCAAAGCAGTGCAGACATTATCATGTATTGTTGGTAAGAACGGAATGGGGAAGACCAGTATTGTTGATTTTTTACGGGAATTTTTCTTCAAAATATTGAGATTGATTGAGGATTATGGAATAATCTGTGAGCGGGGCTATATAAAGGAATTTGATTACCAGGAATATAATATTTTAGATGAAGGGGCTCGCTTTTTAATTGTGTTTCAATTAGGAAAAAGCTCATACTTTCTGACCAATATTGGTAATGTGACATGTGAAGGCGTGGAGCCATTTGATGTGGGAATATATAACAGCTTTAATGAATTCAGCAAGGTTGCATATTTTTCAAATATGTTAAAAAACAATCAGGAAGATCTATTTTTTGAAGATAGTGGCAGACGGAACAATGACAGGTTAATACAGGAAAAAAGAGAGATTGGAAAAAGTCTTAGAGGATTCCGGCAGGTTGACTACTCGGAAACAGAAAGCTTTATCAGAAGACGAAAGGCAATTGCACTGGAACTTGGAAAAGAAAAAGTTCTGGAACAAAAAGCGGAAATAGAAGGCACTGTAAATAGAGAGCTTTGTTATCAACTTACTTTTTTGAAAAATATGGATGAAGGAAAAGTATGTGAATATTTAGATATTGATGATAACAAAATATTTAGAATATGCAGCCAGATAAATGGATGGATGGAGGAAACTTTTTCACTGAAGGATTTAAAAGATTCTGGCAGGATTAACCGGATCGAAGAAAAATATCTTTTCCTTCCGGATGCGCAGCTTCAGTATTTTTCATCGGGACAATATGCAAAATTTGCCTTTTTGGCAAAGCTCTACTGGTTTTTGGCAGGATATCGCCAGGAAATTGAGAGATATCGGGATATGGTTGGTGAAAATGAGTTTCGAAGTGAAGATGCACTTCTTGATGAAGAAACAGCATTAATTTTTATTGATGAGGGTGAAACTTATTATCATCCTGAATGGCAGCGCAGATATGTGAAAACGCTGCTTGAAATGATGAATTATGTGGGGAAAGGCTCTAAAATACAAATTGTTATCACTACAAATTCACCTTTTATATTGTCAGACATTTTAAGAGAAGATGTAACTTATCTGGCAGGAGAAAATAAAAAATATTTTGACCGTACTTTAGGGCAAAATATCCACAGGCTTTTAAAAGAAAATTTCTTTATGGATTATACAATTGGCGAGTATGCAAGAGAGTTGATCGAAGGTATTATGTTATGCCTTAAAAATCCGAAAGCAAATAAAATAGACAGAAAAAGAGAGGAAATAAAAGAAATTATCCTGCGTTACTATGGGAAAGAAAAAGATGTATATTTGGCGATACAATTATTGATTGAGCAGATAGGAGAACCGGTGTATCGGTATGAGCTGGAAAAGCTGTTAGAAGAATCAGTAGTGATGAAAGAGCATAGATCAATGGAGCGGTTATTGGAAGAAAAAAGAAAAATTGAAGAAGAGATAAGTGAATTGGAAAAGAAGGGAAAAGTTTGATAAAAGTAGATCCATATACAAAGGAATTTGAAGAAATATATTGGAACACTGTTAAGAAAAAAATAAGCGACAGTACACAAAATTATATATTAAACAGCAGTAAGAAATTTCTGCCAACAGATTTTTGGGATGGTGCAGAGCCTGCATTTAGAGAACTGGTTCTTGCTCCTTTTGTAAAATTAAAAAAAGCAAAACAATACGTAGAAAATTCCTCAAAGCTTCAAGAAATGAGAGGGGAATATTATGAGCATAAACTGACGGGAGATATATTAAATGACTTCTATCAGGAACTGGTGGATGCATATGATAAAGTAGCTGGTTCGGAAAAAGATGGCTATTCTATGCGTGTAAGGCTTGTAAAAAACAGCAGGCTGACGGTATGCCCATATTGTAACAGAGATTATATTAACAGCAGAGGGGAAAGTACTTCCGGAGCACAGTTAGATCATTTTTTCAGCAAACTTGAATATCCAATTTTTGCGGTATGCCTGTACAATCTTGTCCCTGTATGTGGAAACTGCAACAGAATTAAAAATAATCAGACCGCAGAATTTGTTTCTCCATTCGATGAAACAATTGATTGGGAAAGGGATGTGACATTTCATTGTGAATCAGACATTGAGAACAGGGCAAAGATTGTAATTAAGAGTGAAAATGAAGCTATCCAAAATAATATTGAAAAAATGAAAATAGAAGAAGCCTATCAGATTCATGATGTTGAAGTGAAAGAACTGTTGGAAAAAAAGAAAATTTATTCCAGAACACAAAGACAGGAATTTCAGGATGTGCTCTATAAGGTAAATGTCTCGGAGCAGGAAATAAAACTGGCTGTATTTGGTCCAAAGATAACCAGGGAAACAATGAAAACAAAACCGCTGGGAAAAATGCTAAGTGATCTACATAAAGAATTAGGGATTTATTGAAAATTTTATAACAAGGAACGATATATAAATTGTTTGCAGGTTGTATGGATTCATAATTAAAATTTCATAGAAACAGATTTTTCTAAGATGCCACCTTCGGCAATCATGACCGCAGAGAAGTCCATAAGGGGGAAGCACGCAGATTTTTACAGGAACTGGGATTTAGCGGAAACGATTATGCACAGATACGCAGGGACTGGGA
>VSNT01000160.1 GCA_009774465.1 Lachnospiraceae bacterium | reverse complement strand
ATGTTTATAGAAAAAAGATATAATTTAGAGTACAATGGTATATAGTTAGAAACAATAAAAAAATGACGTAATTTTATTTAGGAAAGAATAATCTATTATGAAAAAAGAAAAAGAGGGTGGCATAATATGACGAACCACCAATACCTATACATCTTGAAGAATTAAAAAAATACTTTTATGAGGTTTTAAATGAATATAGAGAATAAGTATGATGTTATTTGCTTTGGATGTTCCTGGGGGTTAATAGGGTATGAGATTTTGCTAAACAGTATTCAGGTTCAAGATGTTGCATAAAAAATTTAGAAAGAAGAGAAATAATAATGTCAAATCCGAATTTTAAACTGGATAATGGTGAAATTAAGATCAAAATAAAAAATAAATGGACTACAGTAAATTTTAATGAATATGAAAATATAGAAATTGTAGGTGATCCCGGTGCAAATGGAGTAGTTGTAAAAGGAATTCACAAAATAACAGGAAGAGTAGATGCAATTAAAATATGGTTACCACGTAAAGATGCAGAAAATGGGGAGGTAAGAGAAAGTCAATATTATGCGGAGATTCAAAAGATTGCCCAATTAAACCATCCCAATATCGTAAAAATATATAATGCGTGGATTGAGAATGCATGTTACTTTTGTTCAATGGAATATATTGATGGATGTACGTTAAAAACTTGGATAAGTTCACCTAGAAGTAAATGGAAAAGATTGGATATTTTAAATAAAATATTCATGGCTATTAAGGTTTACCAGGATAAAGGAATTATACACGGCGATATACATACAAATAACATATTGATTGATAAGGCACAGGAAATTCATATTATAGATTTTGGGACAAGTGTAACAAGTAAATATGGTGATCAGTCTAACTATAGAGAAAATTATTTAATGTATGAGTTAGTAGAAAAGGTTATGGGAGATGATTTTTCAGGTGAAGTTTTTTTATTAAAAAAATATTTCTTAAATGATCAGATCCAAAATAAAAATGATGTTAGAAATGCCATTCCTTCATTGGTTTCTAGTACAATATTAGAATATATTAAATTAGAGATGATAAAACTTCAAATGGGCAAATTGACAGATTTAAATGATTTATTCGAAATATGTGAGTGTATAGCAAAAGGATTATATATAAATATGGATTTTGTTTACAAAAATATGGCTACGTGGTGCAGCCAAGACGCTATAGATGCTTTTCCACAGATGTTTTATGAAACTCTTGAAGATGTAATCTATGGTGAAGCACAGAATAATGATAATGAAGCAGAAAAAATGCGGTATTTATCGTTGTATGTATATTATATGTATTATAAGTCTATTCAGACTAGAATAGATGCAAGTGTATATGATAAGACATATGAAAAAATGCGATATTTAATTGGTAAGAAGGAGTATGATGCGTACATTAAAATAATTAATCAAGAAATAGATTTGTTTGATTTACATAGACATTTACAGGATAAATATGACGATGAAGATGAGATATATAAAATAGAAGGTGATATAAGGGCAATACTTGAATCTCTTTTATCACATTTTTATAATGGATATTATCTTCATATTTTAAGAAGTGAATACTTGGAAATACAACAGATAAAAATGGATGAGAGCTTATATAATAAAATAGTCAATCTATCACATATTTATAGATTTAACAATGGCATAAAAGATTAAATAATTCCAGCGTATCAGCAGAAAAGCAAGCAGCTATAAAAAGCTGATAAAGTAGAAAAGGGACCATTAGGAAATAGGCAGTTCTAAACAGGGTGAGGAACGACTCATATGAGCCGGTTTCTCGTCCAAGCTTTTTTATAAAAAATTTCCAATTATAAAGGAAGGCTGGTTTTTATAGAAACGTGAATCAATGGCAGTGTGCATCAAAGAGAGTTAGATTTGGAAGCGATATGCTTACATTGATACGCCCGATGAGATACAGGTACTATTTCCGGAGGTAGAAACCGAAAGGCTTACAGATAATGTTACAAAATTGTTAACAGAGAATGAGCAATTAGGTAAGGATAAATAGAATAATTTATTCTTATTTTTGAAAGGTATAAAGGAAGTGAATTTATGGCAGAAAGATTGACCAGAGAGCAAATGGCGGAAAAGTATCCAAATACATGGTTGGGATAAAAAATATTAAGTATGTAAATGATGATGGTGTAACTTTAGAATCAGCCGATGTAGTTTATACAGATAAAACAGAGGATGAGCTTTTCGAAAAACAGTTAGACGGCACGGAAGGGATTATATGCTGGTATACGAATGACAATGGACTGCCTTTAGGGGTAGCGGGGGTGCTTTAATGCAAATAACAATACACTTAGATGATAAAGCAAGAAGGCCAATCGCAAACTTGAACTGGTTTACAGGTTGTCGTGCTCTTATAGATACAGGTGCACTTTTTCTCATATGGAATAAAAGTGAAAAGATACTTGAGGAAAAGCTGGGGACACAGGATGAAACAAAAAACAACGCCGGAAAGATTTTTCTTTGTAATATCTGCTTTAAATCTTTTTATTATGTATATAATGCTGTTACTGTCGAAAGGGAGTTTTATAGAGAAAATAACCTACAGTGAAAGCAATTTTATAGATTTCTGGAGTCATATCGGGAGGCTTTTGTACAGTCCTGCTATTTATTCAACGGATGCAGATGCCATATTTCCTCCGTTAGCGTATTTATTTTTAAAGTTGTTTGCCTATCCTCTGGGCTTTAAGGCGGAGAATGGAAATGAATTGTGGGAAATATCAAATTCAGGGTATGGAATTTTGATGGTAGTGATGTATTTTCTATTGTTCGCCTGGCTTTTGGGAATAGGCATATATGTATGTTATAAGACAAACTCTTTTGTAAAAAAGCAGGTGTTGCTGGGAATTTGCCTGTTTTCTTATTCGATTTGGGGATTTGCCTTCGAAAGAGGGAATTTAGTGCTGTATGCGATGGTTTTCTTAATGCTTGGGTTAGCACTTAAGGATTCACCTAACAGGCTGTTACGCGAAGCTGCCTTGATTTTTGTTGCTGTTTCGGCGGGCTTTAAACTTTATCCTGCCTTATTTGGGTTTATATGGATTGCAGAAAAGAGATATAAAGAGGCGGCAAGACTGGTAGTGTACGGAATGCTTGCTTTCTTTATTCCCTTCCTTTTCGTGGACAGCTTTGCAAATTATCTTCATACATTTATGCAGTATCTGGATAAAGGGATGTATTCCCACGCAAGTATTTGGGGCGCTGTATTTGGATTATTTGGAAATAATGAGTATACGCAGATTTTGTGCAAGTGCATTGTTGCAGCAATTATTTTAAGCGCAATATTTTTCCTGTTTGTAGATGGGGTTAATTGGAAGACTATTACGCTTCTTATGGCAACACAGACAGTAATGATTCCTGAACAATATGTCTATACTTATGTGTTTATTGTGATTTCATTGATTTGTTTTTTAAATGAGGCAGGCAGGAGAAAGATTGATTATGTCTATTCTGTGCTGTTCTCGTCACTATTTACGCTGCCCCCAATTTTTAAAGGAGAGCGTGGAAGGCTGATGGTCTGGATATGGGGGGGTTGCTGGTAGTGGTACTAATAGATGAAATTGCTTTTCTTTTGAGGAGGAAATCGTCGGGAAAGAAAATGAAAGATAATATGTAGAAGTGTAAATATCCAATCCTAGGGGCTATCGGATAATACCGATTTTAGCCCCTGATGCTTGGATGAGTTATTATTTTATCAAACTGACCACTTGTTCAATACTCATTTCTCCCATGTCCTGTTTATCAATTTCTGCATCTCTTTGTCTTACGGACACAGACATATTATTTTTCTCGTTTTCGCCTATAATAATCATATATGGCACTCTGTCCATGCGTGCTTCACGAATCTTATATCCAAGTTTTTCACTTCTGGTATCCACCTCCGCCCGGATATCATTTTCTTTCAGCACCTCCTCAACTTTCCTGGCATAATTATTATATTTATCTGAAACAGGAAGAACTTTGATCTGTACAGGTGCAATCCACGTTGGAAATTGCCCTGCATAATGTTCTAGTAAAATACCAATAAAACGTTCTATCGAGCCAAACACAACTCTGTGCAGCATGATCGGACGGTGCTTCTCTCCATCTGCCCCAATATAATCAATATCAAATCTTTGAGGCAGCTGGAAATCAAGCTGAATCGTTCCGCATTGCCACGTTCTGCCTATGGAATCTCTTAAATGAAAATCAAGCTTCGGTCCATAGAATGCGCCATCTCCTTCATTTACGACATAGGGCTTGCCCATTCCCTGCACTGCTTTTTCCAAAGCTTCCGTAGCAAGCTGCCAATCCTCATCACTCCCTATGGAATGCTCTGGTCTCGTGGACAATTCAATTTCATATGAAAAGCCAAACTTCCGATAAACTTCATCAATAAGACGCATAACACCCTGTATCTCATCCATCACCTGATCTTCTCTCATAAAAATGTGTGCATCGTCCTGGGTAAATGAGCGTACTCTCATGAGACCATGTAATGCTCCGGACTTTTCCTTACGATGCACAAGCCCTAATTCTCCCACCCGCATGGGAAGCTCCTTATATGACCTCGGTTCCAGTTTATACACCAGCATTCCACCTGGACAACTCATTGGTTTGATTGCATAATCATCATCTTCAACCTTAAGAGAGTACATGGCATCTCTGTAAAAATCCCAATGTCCAGATGTCTCCCAAAGCTTTCTTTCCAACATAACAGGCGTAGAAATTTCAACATATCCTTCCCTGCGATGAATCTTCCTCCAATAATCAATCAACAGGTTCTTCAATATCATTCCCTTTGGTAAAAAAACGGGTAATCCTGGTCCTTCATCAAAAATCGTAAATATTCCCAGTTCCTTGCCCAATTTTCTGTGATCTCTTGCTTTTGCTTCCTCGACCATATGCAAATATTCCTCTAATTGCGCCGCTTTTGGAAAGGATATACCATAAATTCTCGTAAGCATTTGATTTTTTTCGCTGCCTCTCCAATAGGCTCCAGCCACCGACAATAGCTTAACCGCTTTAATCTGACACACATTAGAAATATGCGGACCTGCACAAAACTCTTCGTATTCTCCCTGCTTATAGAAACTGATTGGCTCTGCATCATTCAGTTCCCGAATCAGCTCAATTTTATATTTTTCACCTGCATTCTCCATAAACTTAAGAGCTTCCTCCTTTGACTTCTCATAAACCTGCAAGGAGATAGATTCCCTTATAATCTTTCGCATTTCTGCTTCGATCGTCTTTAGATGCTCCTCTGAAAGGGGAAATTCAAACTGAAAATCGTAATAAAATCCATTTTCAATTGCCGGACCAATGGCACACTTCGTTTCCGGATATAACCGTTTTACAGCCTGTGCAAGTACATGTGCGCTTGTATGCCAAAATGCCTTTTTGCCCTCCTGTTCTTCAAAGTTTACTTCTACAATTTCTCCATTTTTTCGTAGAACCTTCATAATTTGTTGCTCCTTTCTTTTTTCAGATTTAATTATTTGGCAACAACATAAGAAAAGCACCCATAAGACCATAATCATATAGCCTTAAGGGTGCGCTTAGCACGGTTCCACCTTAACTTTTCACTTCAGATTCCATCAAATCCTATCCTTTAACGCAGGCAAACGGTAACGCTTACTCCTTTCAGCATTACAGCTCTGGAATGGTTTTCGTCTAATTTCCACATAAACAGCTTCCACCAGGTGCTGTTCTCTCTGGATGTTTCCAACTAAACTACTCTTTTCCGTCATTGCTTTTCTTATGTTATTGATGGGATTCTATCATAACTTTTTTATTCTGTCAATGTTCATGTTTTTTAAGTTTCCCATATTTTATAAGCCTTTTTGATGTCTATGTGTTCTGCAGGATTGTATAGTGTTTATCTGACATATCAGTCATATATTTCTTTCCTGTGTCCTACGGAAAGTGCAAGAATAACAAGCTTGTTATCGTCTATCTGGCATATAAGACGGTAATCGCCTATCCTGTAACGCCACTGACCGCTCCTGTTAGACGTCAATCCTTTTCCGTGACGTCTGGGATCATCTTCTCCGATAAGATTTTTTTCGATCCAGCCTTTTATGATACGCTGGGTATATCTGTCCAACTTCTTAAATTCCCGATCAAACCTTGTCGTAGTCTCTACGCTGTAGCTCATAAACCTATTTCCTCCCACAGTTCAGAAATGGGCCTGCTCTTACAGTCATCCTTTACATATTCGCTATATGCATCCTGTGCCACTGTAACATCATATTCATCTTCTATCCGCTCAAAGAGTGCCTGCTTAAAGGCTTCTCCAAGCGATATGGAATGGATTTTAGCATAGCTTTCCGCAAGGCTCTTTTCTTCCGCTGTCAGTCTAATGGAAAAGCTCATATTATCAGCTCCTTTCTTCTACATAGTACATTGTACTACGATACCGGCTTTTTGTCAATGTCTAAAGAATCTGGCTGAACTATATTAATTTCTTTTTCATTTGCTATTATTATGATGTTTCTGCTCAATTATTATTTGATTCTACAACCATATTTCACTCGTTTCTGAAAGATTACTTGGCAGTATATAAACTTCTGCCCAAAGTTCGGTCACAGCAGATAACTCTGTTTGAATACTTTAAAATAGCAGATTGTGCTACATGAGGGCTTATTAAATATGGAGAACTCAAATCATGTTCAAGTTTCCGCAATTTTAATCAATCTGAAATATCTGATTTACAGGAATAAAAAAAGATAAAAAACCGCATACTTTAAAAGAATTCATAGTATTTAAAATAAAGAAAACAGATATTTAAATTAAGAATGGCAGGGAGGTGTAATTATTAAGCAGTTTGAATTAACATATATAATAGACAATCAGGGGCAGGAGGAAAGACTGGAAAAACTGGCAAAACGCTACGAAACGATAAATGGATGGTCCGAAAAGGATATGCTCCAGTTTGCAGTAAATGCAATGACACAGACAAAGGTGTATCTGGATTTTCTTGAGATAAAAGCAGAAGAAATGGAAGCATGATAGAGATAGGGGAGGGACATTTGTTAGTCCCTCCTGTCTTAATTTACTTCAATAATCTTAAAGATCATAATAATGTCCTTTGCTGCAGATGTTATATTTTTTACCACAAATATTGCATCGATATCCCCAAGTACCATCATTACATTTATCGCAGTATGTATATCCCGGACCGTCGTCTTCTAGATAGGCGCCACCGCAAGTGCTGTTACGACATCTAAAACCAGATAAACCATATGGAGAAATCGAATCGTTAGCGGCGAAGCATTCAGTTGAAAAAAGGATAATGGATAATAAAATAGTACAGATTATTTTAGATAAAGTTTTGGTTTTTTTATGCATAAGTACCTCCTTTTTGGAACGGTTAATAGATATATTTAATTATATATTAATATGTCGAATGATACAAGGAACTATAGGTA
>VSNT01000016.1 GCA_009774465.1 Lachnospiraceae bacterium | reverse complement strand
GAAAGTTTGACATAAAAAAAGCAGGTATTATGCGGCCTGCAGGTGTTTTTTCTATCATTCAACTGTCAAACTCCCGTATAGTTAAACACTATTATATTCATTTAGAACTTAATTATTAGTTTACAGGCCACATGAATTCTTGACAAGACCTTTTTATAAAACTTTAATTTTTATCTTTTCTTATTGTAAGAAATGATGTAAAATAAGTGACTGAAATGAGGAATAAAGTATTATAGAATATTTAAAGGGTATTCATTAATGAGGCTTAGAAATATAACAGGCTCTAAAGATATGATAGCGGAAAGCCCACTGGTAATTCATGAACCGGAAATGACGAAGGGAAAGTGGAAAAATGTTTTTGGAAACAACCATGATCTGCATATCGAAATAGGGATGGGAAAAGGAAAATTTTTATATACACTGGCAGGAAAGAATCCTGAAATTAATTATATCGGAATAGAAAAGTATTCCAGTGTGTTGCTGCGCGCCCTGCAGAAAATGGAAGCAGATCCTCTTCCAAATCTTTTGTTTATCCGAATGGATGCGGAGGAGATTACCGAAGTTTTTGACCGGGGAGAAGTCAGTAGAATTTATTTGAATTTTTCTGATCCCTGGCCCAAGGACAGACATGCCAAAAGGCGTCTTCCATCCAGGGAATATTTGGCCAGGTATGACCAGATCCTAAAAAAAGACGGAATATTGGAATTTAAAACAGATAATAAAGAATTATTTGAGTTTGCACTGGAAGAGCTTCCTTTTGCAGGATGGGAAATTGTTAAAAAAACCTTTGACCTGCATCATGATATGGAAATGATGGAAGGCAATATTATGACAGAGTATGAAGAAAAATTTTCATCAAAAGGAAATCCAATTTGTAAATATATCATTAAAAGATAACCAATACTATTTAAATAAAGGAAAGGAGCAGTTATGGAAGTTAAAATTACAGACAACAATTTTGAAACAGAGGTTAAGGAAAGCAGCCTTCCGGTGCTGGTGGATTTTTATGCGGACTGGTGTGGTCCCTGCAAAATGATGGCGCCCTTGGTAGCGCAGTTATCGGAAGCCTATGAGGGGAAATGTAAGGTGGGCAAGTGCAATACCGATGAAAATCCCATGCTTACAAGAGAGTTTAAAATTATGTCTATACCCACCTTTATTTTATTTAAAGATGGGGCAGCAGTAGACACCCTGATAGGGGCTGTTTCCAGGAATGAATTAGAAGCAAGAATCAAGCAGGTGCTGGCGTAAGCCTCACCTGCTTTAATCAATGAGCTGGCCTGCAGGAAGGGACAGTATTTGACAGGAAAGGCATTGTGAGAAAATGTATATTATATTTTTTCTGATATGGATTATTTTTAATGGTCAGTTTACCCTGGAAATTGCTGCATTTGGGGCAGTGATTGCAGGTATTATTTACTGGTTTATCTGCCGGTTCTTTCATTATGATCCTAAAATGGATCTTTTTTTAGGAAAAAGATTATTTCAGCTCCTGCATTATGTATTTGTTCTGGTAAGGGAGATTATTAAGGCTAATTTTGAAGTAATCAGAATGATCACTTCTTCCAGGTATGAAATTGAACCTGCTGTCGTGCGGTTTAAGACAGACCTGAAAACATCTTTTACAAGAATACTGCTTGCAAATTCTATTACATTAACTCCAGGTACAATTACAGTATCGCTTGAAAATGATGAGTATGTAGTGCACTGTCTGGATAAGAGTCTTGCAGAGGGAATTAACAGCTCTGTTTTTGTTACTTTGCTTAGAAAAATGGAAGGGATGGAGGAAGACGCAGATGAGTGAAAGCAGTACTTTTCTGGAAACAATCCATCAGGGAATGTACATAATTGTTCTCATTATACTTGCAGTCATGCTGTTTGCATGTTTAATTCGTGCGGTTAAGGGGCCGCGTGTTGCAGACCGCATTGTTGCTGTAAATATGATGGGAACTATGGTTATGGTTATGATCGCAGTTCTTTCTCTTTATTTAAAAGAAGGATTTTTGATAGATGTCTGTCTGATTTATGCTTTGGTAAGTTTTCTTGCGGTTATTGTTATTGCAAAAGTATATATGGGAGTTTATGAAGAAAAATATCACATAGATGAAAATGTCGAAGCAGATAAGGAAGGAGAGAAGCCTTATGGAGATTCTTGAATGGATCAGATTAATTGCAGGAGGCGCACTTTTAATAAGCGGCCTGACTATTTTTCTGATAGAGTTGTATGGAATTTTTCATTTAAAATATGTACTTAACCGAATGCATGCGGCGGCTATGGGCGATACCCTTGGAATCAGCTTTTCTCTGGTGGGGTTGATGATTCTGTCCGGGTTCAATTTTACCACCTTAAAAATGGCATTGATTGTGGTCTTTTTATGGTTTGCATCTCCGGTTTCCTCCCATTTGCTTGCCAGGCTTGAGGTATCCACCAATGAAAATTTGAATAAGCATTGCCAGGTCTATCCTAATCTGGAAAGTCTGGAAAGAGAATTAAAGGAAGAAAAGGAAAAAGAAACGGGAGGCGATAGTAAATGACATTATTTCAATTTATATTAATGGGCTTTTTAATCGTATGCGCCATATCTGTAAGCTTTTCCAAAAGTCTGCTTAATTCCATATTGATTTATATGTCTTACAGCCTGATTATGTCTATGATATGGGTATGCCTGCAGTCTCCCGACCTTGCAATCACAGAGGCCGCAGTGGGCGCCGGAATTACCAGTATTTTGTTTTTTGCAACTTTGAAAAAAATTCACGCAATTGACATTGAAAAAGATAAAGAGGATAAAGCTGAGAAGCTTTCTGCACAGGAAGAAAAGGAGGCGGAAGTTCATGAGTAAGCTAAAACCTCAAAAGGAATATGAAAAGACAGGTGCATTTCATTTTTTCCGTTGGCTTTCAGGCAGTAAAGATCCTTATTTAGGTGAGGTGGAAATGCAGCCTCAAAAAGAAATTGAGGTTCCGGAAACAGCTATTTTGGATCGTATGAATGAAAAGCAGATGATCCGGAATAAAGTTTATGATGTGGAAAAAAATAAAAAACTTGCCTTTTTCCATAAAGTTTATGTGGCGGCGGCAATTTTATTTTGTATTTCACTTGTAGGCCTTTTGCTGTATACGGTTTCTTATCTTCCACGAACAGGAAATCCGTCCAATCCTGATAATAATACGGTTTCTGAAAGGTACATAGAAAAGGGACTGCAGGAAACGGGAGCAATGAATATTGTTTCAGGAATGATTTTAACTTACAGGGCATTTGATACCTTTGGAGAAACAAATGTGCTTTTTATAGCAACCTGTTGTGTGATGATACTTTTAATGATAGATGAAGCTATTTTGAAAAAGCAGGAAGCAAATGATGACAGGCGGTATGAGCCGAAGAATGATGCAATTTTACAGGGAGCGGCTTTTGTTCTTTCTCCTATCATTTTCATATTTGGCATTTATGTGATTTTAAACGGTCACTTATCTCCCGGAGGGGGATTTTCCGGAGGCGCAATTCTGGGCGCCGGACTGATTCTTTATACAAGTGCAAATGGATTTGAAAAAACTCAGAGGTTTTTTAATGAGCATGTTTATAAAATAGCCAAAATTACTGCTCTTTGTATGTATGGCATCATTGGTTCCTATTTTTATATTACCGGAGCAAATGGCATTGAAAATCACATTCCTTTGGGTACGCCCGGACATATTTTAAGCGGCGGCATTATTCTGCCTATTGATATTTGTGTAGGGCTGGAAGTGGCGTGTACCATGTACGCATTTTACGCACTTTTCCGGAGAGGAGGTCTTTAAAATGGGAGCCAATCTTTTTACAAACTATGGAGAAGCAGTGGCCATCATTTTATTTGGAATCGGATTTGGAAATCTGCTTTTACAAAGCAATCTGATCAAAAAAATTATCGGCCTTAACATTATGGATACGGCAATTTATCTTTTTCTGGCGGAAAAGGGTTATATTTCAGGACGTGTGGCGCCTATTATTGTGGATGGGGTACAGGATATGGAAAAGTACATTAATCCAATTCCCAGCGGCCTTGTTCTGACAGGTATTGTAGTATCCGTATCTGTGAGCGCACTAATGCTTTCTATTACAATACGGTTATACCGGCGTTATCAGACGCTTGATTTGGATGAAATTTCTCTGCGGTTAAAAAAGGAGGGACTGTAATGGATTTTGTGCAGAACTTTCCGGCGGTTTCCATACTTATCTGCCTTTTTGCGGGAATTATCAGTTCCGGTCTTAGGGGCAGGGCAGCCAGATATATAAACACAGTTTTGATTCTTACTGTGATATTTTTAAGCTTTTGTACATTGGGATATGTGTTGGACACAGGTGAAGCTTATGTCTACGTAATGGGAAAGTTTCCGGCTCCCTGGGGAAATGAAATAAGAGCAGGCGTATTGGAAGCCTTTATGGCATTGTTTTTCAGTATAATTATGCTTTTTTCCATGTGGGGAGGCATCAAGAAGCTGGGTGATGAAGTGGAGGATGGTAAGGTTTTTCTCTACTATGTGTTGAATGATCTATTGCTTTCTTCCCTGCTTGCACTGGTTTATACCAATGACTTATTTACTGCATATGTGTTTGTGGAAATTAATACAATTGCAGCCTGCGGTCTTATTATGATCAGGCAGAACGGAAGGACGATTGAAGCGGCAGCAAGGTATATGATTATGAGTTTACTGGGCTCAGGTCTTTTGCTTATGGGCATTTGTATGCTGTATGACCTGACAGGGCATCTATTGATGAGTAATATCAGAGGGCAGGTGGAAATTCTTTTTGCATCCGGAAATTACAGAATTCCTCTTTTAGTTACAATTGCCCTTATGTCGGTGGGACTTGCCATAAAAAGTGCATTGTTTCCTTTTCATGCATGGCTGCCTGATGCGTATGGCTATTCAACGGTATCTTCGGCTGCTATTTTGTCAAGTCTGGTTTCCAAGGGATATATTTTTCTTCTGATTAAAATAATATACAGAGTGATTGGTTTTGATATTTTTTATAACAGCCGGATTATAAACATTTTGTTTGTTTTCGGTCTGATGGGAATGATTTTTGGTTCTTTAAGCGCGATTAAGGAAAATGATGTGAGAAGAATGATTGCCTTTTCTTCTGTGGCGCAGATTGGATATATCTATATGGGTATCGGCATGGGAACACAGGCAGGTATGGCGGCAAGCGTATTTCATGTTCTTTCCCATGCGGCAACAAAATCTCTGCTTTTTATTGCTGCTATCGGACTTACCGACGTGTCAGGAGGCAGCAGGCAGTTTATTGAGCTTACCGGCGCTGCATATCGAAATAAATGGGCAGGAGTTGCATTTACGGTAGGTTCGTTATCTATGGTAGGCGTTCCATTGTTTTCCGGTTTTATCAGCAAACTGTTATTTGCCCAGGCGGCAGTGCAGAATAATGTGAAAATGCTGCCGGCATTAATTGTTCTTGGCATCAGTACAGTATTAAATGCAATTTACTTTATGAAAACAGTAATCCGCATTTATACACCGGTGGAAGAAAGAAGCTATGAAGGTGTAAAATTTGGAGATATGAAATTATATGTTGTAACACTGGTTGGTTTTATTGTACTGAACATATTTCTGGGCGTAAGCTCTCAGCCAATTGTTGATTTAATTGGTCAGGGGCTTGCCATGTTCTCCTAGGAGGTTTTTAAAAATGCACTATATCATACTATCCATTTTTTTTCCTGTCCTTTTTGGAGTTTTTCTTCTTGTAAGAAAAGAAATGGAACACAGAAAAAATCTGCTGATTGCTGTGAGCATTGCATTTATCATATCTGCGCTGCTGACGATTTTGGCTCTCTGTCTTTCAGGGAATGGAATGTTTACATTATTCAATCTGGCAGGAAGGCTTCCTGTTTTATTTAAAATTGACGAGATCAGTATTATTTTCGCAAGTATGACGTTGATTATTTATATTTGTGCGGGTGTTTATTCCTTTGTATATATGAAGCATGAAGAAAAAGAAAAACGGTATTATGGATTTTACCTGATCGTGCTTGGCATATTGATTGCTCTTTGTTTTGCAGGAAATTTAATCACATTTTATTTCTTTTATGAGCTGCTTACCATAAGCTCTGTGCCTTTGGTAATGCATAACAGAAGCAGAGAAGCGATTATGGCAGGATTAAAATACTTATTTTATTCTCTTTGCGGCGCCTATATGGTGCTGTTTGGTTTGTATTTTGTTGAACGATATGGGAATACTCTTACCTTTAGCGCCGGTGGTGTAATCAGTGCATCAGCGGCAGCGGAACATGGAGAAATTTTGTTGGTGCTTGCTATGCTTATGCTGATTGGGTTTGGAGTAAAAGCAGGAATGTTTCCCATGCATGCATGGCTGCCTACAGCTCATCCGGTAGCACCTGCCCCTGCATCTGCAGTTCTTTCGGCTGTTATTGTAAAGGCAGGAGTACTGGCAATTGTAAGAGTGATTTATTATATTTACGGGGTTTCCTTTTTACGTGGAACCTGGGTGCAGACAGCCTTTATGGTTCTTTCTCTTACCACGGTTTTTATGGGATCTATGCTGGCATATAGAGAGCCGGTTTTAAAAAAGCGTCTGGCCTATTCTACGGTCAGTCAGTTATCTTACATTTTGTTTGGACTTGCAGTGATGGATGCCGGTTCCGTAGCAGGAGGACTATTGCATGTTTTAAGCCACGGATTTATTAAGGCGGCGCTTTTTCTGTGTGCCGGTGCAGTTATCTATATGACGGGAAAGACAAGGGTAGACCAGCTTAAGGGGATTGGAAAGGAAATGCCTTTTATAATGTGGTGCTTTACCATTGCATCACTGGGACTGATTGGCATTCCCCCTACCGGTGGATTTTTAAGTAAATGGTATCTGGCAGAGGGTGCGCTTTCCTCCGGTATCTGTGGATTTAGCTGGATTGGTCCGGTAGTTCTTTTAATTAGTGCACTGCTGACAGCAGGATATTTGCTGCCGGTTGTCATTCAGGGCTTTTTTCCGGGGGAGGATTATGATTATGGAGCGCTGCAAAAAAAGGAGCCTCCACTTTTCATGACAATACCGGTGCTGATACTTACAGTTTTGTCCGTTCTCATTGGTTTGTTTCCGGAATGGTTATTAAATTATCTGTCTCAAATCATTGAAAAAATAATTTAGGAGAGGAGAAAAAAGTTTGATATTGTTGGTTATTTTAATTCCTGTTATAGCCGGAGTACTGCTTTTTCTGATTCCTTTTAAAAAAAGAAGCCAGATGGAGGTATTTCTTGAGGCTTTGGTGATTATAAACAGTATTTTGGTATGGTATCTTTTGTTTCACAGACCTGCAGAAATATTTACGCTGGCAAATTTTACCGGTAATCTTTCCATCAGCTTTAAAGTAGATGGAATGAGCATGGTGTTTGGAGGGCTTGTCTCCGCCCTTTGGCCGTTTGCAACCCTGTATGCATTTGAATATATGACAAAGGAAGAGCATGAAAAAGTATTTTTTATGTTTTATACCATGACCTATGGAGTGACTTTGGGAATTTCTCTTGCGGCCAATCTCCTTACCATGTATTTCTTTTATGAACTGCTGACATTAGTGACAGTTCCGCTTGTGATGCATACCCTTACCAGGGAAGCCATTCTTGCAAGCCGGAAATATCTGTATTATTCATTAGGGGGCGCGGCTTTTGCATTTATTGGATTGATTTTTGTCATTATTTATGGAAGCACCACCAATTTTGTGTTAGGCGGAGTAATGGATTTGACTAAGATTGGGGAAAGGACAAATGTACTGCTTTTGATTTATGTAATGGCTTTTGCCGGGTTTGGAGTAAAGGCGGCTATCTTTCCTTTTAATTCGTGGCTCCCTGATGCAGGTGTGGCGCCGACGCCGGTTACAGCTTTGCTTCATGCAGTGGCAGTGGTAAAATCCGGAGCGTTTGCAATCATCCGTCTGACTTATTACAGTTTTGGAACAGAGTTTCTTAAAGGAACCTGGGCGCAGACCATAGTTATGCTGATAACTATGTTTACTATTGTTTACGGATGCAGCCGTGCGATAAAAGAAACACATTTAAAAAGAAGACTGGCGTATTCTACCATCAGTAATCTTTCTTATATTTTGTTTGGAGTGACCATTATGACACCCCTTGGAATGGCAGGCGCGCTGACGCATTTGGTTTTTCATGCTGTTATGAAAATCAGTTCCTTCTTTTGTGCCGGTGCCATTATGCATCAGACAGGAAGGCACTATGTACATGAACTGGATGGTATGGGCTATAAAATGCCGGCAGTGTTTGGTATATTTACTGTATCAGCTTTTGCGCTTATGGGTGTGCCGGGACTTGCAGGTTTTGTCAGTAAGTGGTATTTAGCTTCAGCGGCTGTGGAAAGTGGAAATGTAATTGCCTTTTTTGGAATTGGATGTCTTTTAATTTCTGCGCTTCTTACGGCAATTTATATGCTTACAATCGTAGGACGGGGATTTTTTCCCCAAAGGGATTTTGATATGGCTTCTTTAGAGGGAATAAAAGATCCTAATTGGAAAATGCTTTTACCATTATTTGTTTTTACATTTTGCATAGCCATTTTTGGCCTTTACTCCGGACCGCTGGTAAATTTCTTTACAAGCGTGGCAGCGGGAGTGTATTAAGGAGGTTGTGGATATGAATTTTATGATATGCAGGTTGATATTTTTTCCTGTTACCGCCGCACCGATTTGTTATCTAATTGGAAGAAAGAGGAAGGATTTTCGGGATTATTTTGCCAGTATAGTGACTGGAGTGGAGTTTGGCGCTTTTTTTCTTTTACTTATCAGGATGTTGGTAAGTGGCAGCATAAATGGGGCAATAGAGCTTCCCGGATTTTGTGGGTTAGGACTTTCTTTCAGACTGGATGGCTTTCGGATTCTTTATGGGACCATTGCGGCTTTTATGTGGTTTATGACTACCCTTTTCTCAAGGGAATATTTTGCTCATTATCGAAATAGAAACAGATATTATTTCTTTTTACTTCTTACACTGGGAGCAACGGAAGGGGTATTTTTATCAGCCGATTTTTATACTACTTTTCTGTTCTTTGAGATGATGTCTTTTACTTCTTATGTGTGGGTTGCCCATGATGAGAAGAAAGAATCCATGAGAGCGGCGGCCACTTATCTGGCAGTGGCAGTGATTGGCGGCCTTGTAATGTTAATGGGAATTTTTCTTTTGTATCACGTTTGCGGAACTCTTAAGTTTGACGAATTGTCTGATATAATTGGCGAGTATAGAATAGTGCTGTCGGCGGATGCATCCGTTCCGGGAGCTCTCCGAAAGATATGGATTGCAGGTTTATGTATTCTTTTTGGGTTTGGAGCAAAAGCCGGTATGTTTCCTCTTCATATCTGGCTTCCCAAGGCCCATCCGGTTGCACCTGCGCCTGCATCTGCTCTGCTTTCCGGAATTTTAACAAAGGCCGGCATGTTTGGAATTCTGATTCTCACATATTATTTATTTTCAGGTGATAGTGTTTGGGGGAGTCTGCTTTTAATTCTGGGTGTATGTACGATGGTAACAGGTGCAGTGCTGGCTTTGTTTTCTGTGGATTTAAAAAGAATCCTGGCCTGTTCTTCCGTCTCTCAAATTGGATTCATTCTGACAGGAGTTTCAATGTCCGGGCTTTTGTATAAGGAAAATATGCTTGCAGTTAGAGGAAGCCTGCTTCATATGGTAAATCATTCTCTGATTAAGCTGGCGCTGTTTATGGCAGCCGGAGTGGTATTTATGAATGTGCACAAACTGGATTTAAATGAAATCCGTGGATTTGGGAGAAAAAAACCCCTGCTTAATTATATTTTTCTAATGGGTTGTCTGGGAATCGCAGGGGTGCCCCTCTTTAATGGATATGTAAGTAAGACGCTGATTCATGAAAGCATAATAGAATACATGAATCTGGTGCGTGAAGGTGCTGTGATTGGAGTTTTAAGCGCTGACACAATGAAAGGAATTGAATGGATTTTCCTGATTAGCGGCGGACTTACAGCAGCATATATGGCAAAGCTTTATTTTGCGCTTTTTGTAGAAAAAAATGCAGATGATAAAGTGCAGGAAAAGTATGATGCCATGCAAAAAACCTATATGAATAAGGTAAGCGCGGTTACTTTGACAGTGTGTGCATCCTTACTTCCGATTATGGGGCTTATGCCTGACGCTGTTATGGGAAGAATTGCCGATATGGGACAGGGTTTTATGCAGGTAAAAGGGCAGCAGCATATTGCAGCATGGTTTTCTCCTGCCAATTTAAAAGGAGCAGCAATTTCACTGGCAATTGGAGCAGTTATATATCTGGTGGTGGTAAGGCTGTGGCTTATGAAAAGGAAAAACGGACAAAAAGTGTATGTAAACAGGTGGCATAAGTATCTGGATCTTGAAAATATTATTTATCGCCCCATATTATTATATGCCCTGCCTTTTGTGTTTGGAGTGATCTGCAGAGCGCTGGATAGTCTGGTAGATGGGATTGTTGTACTGCTGCGCAAAACCATATATAAGGACAGTAAGCTTCCTCATGAACTGGAAGAGGGAACTTATATTACGCATCTGGCAGGAAGTTTTGTAAATAAACTGGAAGGGCTTGCCAATGTTACCATATGGAGAAAGCGTCCTAAAAAGGTTGATTATACGCACAAATATGCAATGATTTATGAAGAACTTTCTGAGGATGGAACTATTGTAGGAAGAAGTCTTTCCTTTGGGCTGCTGTTATTTTGTATCGGGCTGATTATCACGGTTGTTTATTTGCTTCTTTAATTTTGTATGCTGCATATTTACTGCTTTAGTTTTTTATTGACATTTGGCTCTAAAGATTGTATCATGAACATTGTTGTAGGTTACGGCGTGTGGCTCAGCTTGGTAGAGCGCTACGTTCGGGACGTAGAGGCCGCAGGTTCGAATCCTGTCACGCCGATAAAAAAGGTGTCGTACTTTGTATGGCATCTTTTTCTTTTAAACTGTAATTGTGTTATAATACTTTATGAACAGTAAGCAAAAAGCCCAGGCAGTAAAGGAGCCATTTATTTTATGGAAGAAAAGAGAAATCAGGACAATACTGATTTTATGAAAGAGACAATTAAACAAAGGCCCTTAAACAGAAGAAAACTGGTGAGACGTACTTTGATTACAGCGGCGATGGCAGTGGTTTTTGGTCTGGTAGCCTGTATTACTTTTTTACTTCTTGAGCCTGTGATCAGCAACCGGCTTTATCCGGAGGAGGAACCTCAAACAGTGGTTCTGGTGGAAGAAACAGAAGAAAATGAGATACTTCCTGAAGATATGATTGTGGATGATTCTCAGATGCAGCCAGAGCCTACAGAGGCGCCTGTTTTGGAAAATGAGCAGATTGCACAGATTTTATCAGAAATGGATCTGGATCTTGAACTGGGTGTGGAGGATTATTTATCGCTCCTTGGAAATGTAAAAGAGGTGGCAAAGCAGGCCCGTAAATCTATTGTAACAGTGGTTGGAGTAACTTCTGACGTAGGATGGCTTGACAATGAATATGAAAGCGAAGGCGCGGTATCCGGTGTGATTGTAGCCGATAACGGAAAAGAGCTTTTAATTCTTGCAAACATAAACAGCATTAAAGATGCGGATTCTATAAAGATAGCATTTGCAGATGGGCAGGAATATCCCGCTTCCATGAAAAAAAAGGATAATAATACGGGGCTGGCAGTGATCTCCATTTCAAAATCTATTATACAAAGCAGCACTTTGGAGGTTGCAAAGGCAGCAGTTTTGGGGACATCAGGCAGCAGTCTTTCAGGAAGTCCCATTATTGCATTGGGAAGGCCTATGGGGACAGAAGATTCTATCTGTTATGGGAATATAACATCTGTTGGAAATGCAATTAAGCTTCCTGACTCTAATTACAAATATATGACCACTGATATTTATGGCAGCGTAAATGCCAGCGGAGTGATTATTAATTTAAATGGGCAGATAGTTGGTATTATTGATATGTCCCATAATTCAAGCGACTTGAAGAATCTGATCAGTGCAGTGGGAATTACAGAACTGAAAAAGGTAGTGGAAAGCCTTTCCAATGACAGTGACATTGCTTATTTAGGTATTTACGGAACAGATGTAACACAGGAAGCCAATTCACAAATAGGAGTTCCTTTTGGAGCATATATTACAGAAATAGATATGGACTCTCCTGCAATGGATGGAGGAATTCAAAGCGGAGATGTGATTACAAAGCTTGATGGAACAGAGATTAACAGCTATCAGGACCTGGTAAAGGAGCTTCTTTTACGGGAGCCGGGCAGCGAAATTAAAATGGAACTGATGCGGCATGGGCCTGACGGTTACAGAGAACTGGAGTTAACTGCAACGCTTGGCTTAAAACCGGAATAAACAGGAGGAATGAGATGAAATATATTAAGGATTATAAAGATGGAGACAGGGTATTTGATATTTATCTTTGCAAACACAAATTATCCGCAGTGACAAAAAACGGAAAGCCCTATGAAAGTCTGATTCTGCAGGATAAAACAGGAACCATTGATGCAAAAATATGGGATCCCAATAATGCTGGAATTGCTGATTTTGACACTCTGGATTACATAGAAGTGTATGGAGATGTTACCAGCTTTCAGAGTGCTTTGCAGGTTAATGTGAAGAGAATCAGAAAGTGTCAGGAGGGAGAATATAATCCGGCTGATTATCTTCCTGTGAGCAAGTTTGATATTGGAGATATGTTTAAGGAATTATCAGGCTACATTGGCAGGATAGAAAATAAATATCTAAAGCAGCTTTTGCAGGAATTTTTCGTAAAAGATGAGGAATTTATTCAACTTTTTAAAAAATCATCTGCAGCAAAAACAGTGCATCATGGATTTGTAGGCGGCCTGTTGCAGCATACGTTGAGTGTTGTTAAACTTTGTGAATATTACTGCACAGCTTATCCGCTGCTTAACAGGGATTTATTGATCAGCGCGGCAATTTGCCATGATATTGGGAAAATACGGGAAATCTCTCTTTTTCCTCAAAACGACTATACGGAAGAAGGCCAGTTTTTAGGACATATTGTGATAGGAACAGAGATGATCGGGGAAAAAATAAATCAAATAGAAGGATTTCCGGTGCTGCTTGCAAGTGAATTGAAGCACTGCATTTTAGCTCATCATGGAGAATACGAATTTGGTTCGCCAAAAAAACCGGCAATCATGGAGGCGGTGGCGCTTAATTTTGCAGACAATACGGATGCAAAGCTGCAGACTTTTACGGAAATACTGGAAAATTCTACAGAAACAGGATGGATGGGATTTAACAGATTGTTTGATTCTAATTTAAGAGGAACCAGGCTGGAGTAATTTACGTTGCCAGGCAGCTTTGGGGTATGGGAAGGGTACATTAAGAAACAGCGAAATTTAGGGAATTGGGAAAAATTATGAGTTATGAAAAAAATCAGGTTCTGACAGTTGAAATTGTGGATATAACGTCAGAAGGAGAAGGTATTGGAAAAATAAACGGATATCCTTTTTTTGTGAAAGATACGGTGATTGGGGATCAGGCGGAGATTCGCGTAACACGAGTGAAGAAAAATTATGCTTATGCCAGATTAGAGAAGGTGCTAACACCTTCTCCTTTTCGTGTGGATGCAAAGTGTGCTTTTCACAGGCAATGCGGCGGTTGTCAGATACAGTCCATGAGCTACGAGCGCCAGCTTGAATTTAAAGAATCCAGGGTAAGAAACCATTTGATTCGGATAGGAGGGTTTGAACCGGAACTGATTGATCAGATTATGGAACCCATTGTTGGAATGGAGGAGCCTTTTTATTACAGGAATAAGGCACAATATCCAATCGGCAGGGATAAAGAAGGGAATCCAATCGCAGGGTTTTATGCCGGCAGAACCCATACTATAATTCCCAATACGGACTGCAGCCTTGGAGCAGAAGAAAATAAGGAAATTTTAGAAATTATTCTTTCTTACATGAAAGTAAATCATGTATCTGCTTATGATGAGGTAAACGGAAAAGGATTGATTCGTCATGTTTTGATCCGCAAGGGATTTTCCAGTGGCGAAATTATGGTCTGTATCGTAATAAATGTTAGTAATAAGGATAAGAAGGCAGGTTCAGGCAAAGGTAACAAGCTTCAAGACTCTGGCGGAGAATATCTGCCTGTTCAAAAGAAGTTAATTGAGGTGCTTATCAGGATACAGGGAATGAAAAGTATTTCTGTCAGTATAAATTCGGAAAAGACAAATGTGATTATGGGGAAGGAAGTTCATACCATATGGGGGGATGAAGTTATTCAAGATACCATTCATGTGCGGGATGTAAAGAATAACTTCGCAGATTCCGGATATGGGATTACCTTTACAATTTCGCCCCTTTCCTTTTATCAGGTGAACCCTGTACAGACAGAAAAGCTGTACAGTCTGGCTCTTTCTTATGCAGCTTTAACCGGAAGGGAGACAGTCTGGGATCTTTATTGTGGGATTGGTACGATTTCTTTATTTTTGGCGAAGGATGCCATGCAGGTGTATGGGGTGGAGATCATACCACAGGCAATAGAGGATGCCAGAAAAAATGCAGTAAACAATGGTATCTGCAATGCACAGTTTTTTGTGGGAAAGGCAGAGGAGGTGCTTCCTGAGAAGTATGAGAAGGAAGGAATTTCGGCAGACGTGATTGTAGTAGATCCTCCCAGAAAAGGCTGCGACGAGGCCTGTATTGTAACTATGCTTAAAATGAAGCCGGAGAGGATTGTTTATGTAAGCTGTGACAGCGCCACACTGGCGAGAGATTTAAAGGCGCTGTGCGAGGGCGGATATGAGCTTAGACGGGTGAGGGCGGTGGATATGTTTCCGCAGACGGTGCATGTGGAGACTGTTGTTCAGTTGTCCCAACGAAAACCAGATGATGTAATAGAGGTGGATTTGGACTTGAATGAACTTGATATTACTGCATCAGAAACAAAAGCAACATATCAAGAGTTAAAACAATATGTATTAGAAAAACATGGTTTAAAGGTGTCCAATCTCTATATCGCACAAGTAAAACAGAAATGTGGGTTGGATATGCGATTGAATTATAACCCCCCGAAGTCTGAAAATCCAAAACAAGTAAAGTGTCCAAAGGATAAAGAGGATGCCATAATGGATGCATTGAAACACTTTAAAATGGTATAAGTTTTCAGAAATATATATGGCGTAATAAACTCAAAATATCGTATAATAGATAAAATAGATAGAAGAAATTCTTACTATGAGCAAAATGGATAAAGAGGCTTGAAAGAGATGAATTATTGGTTAGAGCAGTTGGTAAAATTTGATTATGAAGTATTAAATAATTCAGAGTTTAAAGAAGATTCTGTCAGAGAAGAAATAATTATGCCTTTGATTAAAGCTTTGGGATATGATTATAAAGGAAAGTACAAAATAGTTCGGAGTCGAAAATTACAACATCCGTTTACTATGATTGGAGCCAATAAGTATAAGATATCTATTTTCCCGGATTATATTTTGGAATGTGATGGAAAGTGTGTTTGCATTATTGAAGCGAAAGCACCTTCCGAGTCTTTAGATAATGAAGAATGTATTAGTCAAGCATATTCATATGCTGTTCATAGAGAAGTAGCAGCAAAGTTCTATGTCCTTTGTAATGGCAAAGAGTTTAGATTATATTCAACATCCTTACTTATGCCAGTAATGGTATTTCGAATGGATTATCTTATGAGTCATTTTAATAAGTTAAATGCAATAATGGGAGCAGTAAATATATTAACTTACTCAGAAAAGAGAATTGCAAAAGATTTAGGAATTCATTTAAAAATGTTATCAGCAGGGAGTATTGAACAGAGGTTTACATTTATGGATTTCCCTATTTATCAAATTATTTTAGTGGAGCCAGATACATATACTGTAGATTCAACAATAGTAATAGATGGAGAAAAATATTGTGGTTCCTTTGATTTTAACTATGATACGCTTCTTGGACTCAGAAATGTTCTTCCGGTTGAAGCTTTAGAAAAATTGAAAGAACCTTTTGAAGGGATACCTATACGCGTTGAATTGATTGGTAGAACAATAGAGGTGGGAATTATATGTAAGTTGGGAGAAAAGATATATGAAAATGTGAATGAACATTATATGCCTTTAAGAATTTGTGATTTTCAATATGCTTATTTAAAATAATTGTTAGGCAGGAGTAGGTTCTGGGAAAATCATAGTCTTGTAAATACATTAAATTTTATTATAGAGCAATTCGGTATTGAATTAAATACTTATTCTAAATCAGTTGCGGTTAATAGTTATGTAGGGGAGCAAAGGGTGTGACTAAGTCAGTGATTAAGTGGTAAATGTGCTACAGGCTGTGGCATAATAGTATTAAGTGAAAAAAGGCATGAGCAACAGAAGCATTGACACCAGTGATGTCAATAATGATGTCAATCCCGAAAGCGAAATTCAAGGAGAACGGGTAGAAAAATATGCGAATTGAAGATATTCAAAGAATGGCTCACGACATTCTGGAAAAAGGCAGCATAGAAAATGATTATATTGAATATAAAAAATCTGCGACGTTCAAAAATAAGATATTAAAGACAGTATGTGCATTTGCCAATAATTACATGAACAGGGAGATTGGTTTACTGTTTATTGGAATAGAGGAAGTAGATGATCCAAAAACAGGAGAAAAAGCCATTCCGAAAAGACCTATTTATGGTATAGAAGAGTCACTGATAGAAAGTACAGAAAATTCGTTGAAACAATTATTGGCGAATATTCATCCCAAGGTGAGTTACCATCTGATTACAGATATTATTGATGATAGGAACTATATTATTGTAGCAGTAGAGCCAGGAACTTCCGGACCTTATCAGACAAGCGATAAGGCAGAAAGTGACAAGGATGTTTCATTAAAAGCAGGCAGATACATCAGAGTAAAAAGAGATAGTCGTTTACCAAACTTTAAAGAGGAATATGAATTGCTGCGTAAATTTGCACATGATGTATTCAGTTCAAATTTGAATGAAACAGCAACGCTGGATGATTTGAGCTACGAATATATGAAGGAGTACCTGATTGCTACAAACGCCAGAGAAGATATTAGAAATCAGTCAAAACTGGATATGGCAAAAAGTATGGGCTTAATTAGTGAGAGCGAATATGGTGGATATCGTGCAAAAAATTTTGCTGTATTAATGTTTGCAGAAAAACCGGATAAATTCATCCCTTATGCACATGTGGAAATAATTAGGGAAGCTGTTGGAACTGATAAAATGGAAGCAAAGGTATTTGATGGTCCGATTTGGGTACAGGCAAAGCAGGTTAGCCGGTATTTTAAGGATAACATTATGGCTTCCTACACTGTAAGGGATAGTGAGACAATAGAGCATCGAATCGTTTATAACTGGCCATTAACGGTTTTTGAGGAATTGGCAACAAATTGTATTTTGCATAAACAGTATGAATCACCTAATTATATAGGTATTTATATTTATAATGACAGAATAACGTTTGTGAATCATAACCGTCCTGTGCCTCCTGTTACAATAGAGGCAATGAATAAAGAAACCAGATTTGATGATCGTAAATATTTGAATCCAGAATTAAAAGAAATGTTTTTTGCACTTGATTTGATTGAATCGTATGGTTCAGGGATTCGACGTGCGAAGGATGCATTAAAAGAGAATCATTCACCGGAATTGCAGTTTTTGCCGGATAACGATACCGATGATTATACTATGGCGGTTGTCATGATTAATGAAGAATTTGCTGCTATCCGAGAGGAAGAACAAAAGAGTTCGGATGTCACCAAAGAAATTACCAAAGAAATTACCAAAGAAATTACCAAAGAAATCAAAAAAATAATGAAAGAGAATCCGGCAATTAGTGCTAATGAAATAGCGGAGATGCTGAATGTGAAAGCTGAAGCAGTACGCTATCGTATCAAATTGATGAAGAAATCAGGAGAGATTACAAGAAGAGGTGCTACTAAAGCCGGTGAGTGGGAAGTAATTGAGTAAAACATAAAAATTGACAACTAAAATGAAACAGATATGTATCTGCTTTGTGTAGTGTCTATGATTAGGAGAAAGGGTATGGAACAGGTTGAGTTTAATAATGATGTAGCCGGGATGGCTTCTTTTGTCGTTGAAGGAGAAGAATATTCAGAGGATGGAGAAAGTGCAATCGTACCGGCTGCCGTATTGAAGAGAGTGGATATAAATAGCATTCCATATAACTTTGATATCGAAATCTGTGAATCTCAATCTGATGAAGCAGTAGTGATTAAAATTCCTGCATACTTTAAACGTGTAGGAGAGAAAGAGTTTCATGTTTAGTATGAGGACTTAATTACAAGAAAATATTGGGATGGTGTTGTTGGATTAAAGTTATACATGGAAACTAAGAGGAGCATAATTGAAGAACGCTCCAGAGAGGTAGAAGATGTTTCGTTAGATTATTATGATGATGACGGTGCATATATTTGTCTAAGATATAGTGCGAATATAGTTGTGGATTCTATGGAAAGCCTATTAGCGGATGTGGAACAACTATATGGAGAAATAGAAGGTGCTACAGATATTGCATTGGGATCTCCTTTTCAGAAAATCGAAGACTGTGAAAGGGAAAGTGAATTCACAATAAAAATTTTATTGCCTCTTTTTAGAAAACTGGGATTTGTAAACGTAAAATACAATCATGGAAATAAAGAATTTGGCAAGGATGTGACGTTTGCTAGAAGAACAGAATTTGATGAATATGAGTATTATGGCGTACAAGTAAAGTATAGGGATGTTTCAGGTGGTGCAAGTGGCGATATAAATGAATTGATTACACAGGACAAAGATGCATTTTCAATGCCATTTTATGATGTGTATTCAAGAAATAAAGTAAGAGTGTCAAAAGTTATTATTGCCATTTTTGGAAAATTTACATCGAATGCAGTAGAAAAAAATATTGAGGGCATACAAGAGTATCCATTAAAAAATAATTTGATTTTTTTGGATGGAAAAAAGTAGAAAATTTAATGAGCAAGTATAGTAAGTTCTAGAAGTGAATAGTGAAATGCATTAAAGTGGTTGGAATCAAGCATCCAAGTCCTACAAAGATTTGGAGGTTTTCTTCTGCCCATTTTTATAGGAAAGGAATTTTCGAAATGAAAAATCTATGGTACAATATCCTAGAAGTTATCAAAGGGATAAGTGGATCATAGAGAAAAAGCAGAACACAAATCACTCATAAGCCAGTCCGGCTTGTATCTCAAAAACAAACCTAATCTTTTTCTATGGCAGGTGCAAAGTGATGCATCATGCTGATATTTTGCAGGTCCGATAGGGGACAGTTGCATCATTTTAGAACCCAAACTTGACGGACAAGTCATGGGATGTGCATCTTTATCGCACACTCGCCGCATACAGAATGCGTGGTGGGAATACAAAGGAAACATATCTAGAAATCCTTTATTTTAGGTAGTTTTATAGGTATTTTGTGTTTGAGGAATATGGAGAGAGGAATCGGAATAAGAGGATGGAAAAGTATTTTGAGGTTTCGACGGTAGTTGATGTGGGGTGTGGAGATACAAAAGAATTCAATTAATGAAAAAATTGATATTAAAATTCAGTTGTTCGGAATGCTTAGCTGAAAAAAAGAGATATATAATTTCAATGCTTACGTTGCTTAGCTATAGCTATTATATAGTACTAACCATGCATAGTTAAAAATATATTAGGAGGAGTCAGAGTGAAGAATCAAAAAATGGAAATGATATATAATAGAGAATTTCAGACTTTATATGATAAATCAAAAAAGCGGATTGATAGTGCCAGAAACAATATGGGACAAATGGCAAATGCAATTACGGTACTTACAAATTTTTTGTTGGGGAGATTATATTGTTGAACAGGAACAAGAAGGCTCTGAAAGGGCAAAATATGGAGCTAAAATAGTAGATTCTTTGTCGGCATATCTGACAGAAGAATATGGCAGAGGTTTTTCAAGAAGCAATGTAGCAGGGATGAGGCAGTTTTATGTGGTATATAAAGACAGGGAAGATGAAATTATCCAGTCTGGAATTGGACGATTTGAGCAGACTTTTGAAATTATCCAATCAGGAATTGGACAATTGGAAATGGCATATAACAATCTACCTTTTAAACTCAGTTGGACTCATTATCAAGTGCTTATGCGCGTAGAAAACAGGGACGAAAGAGATTTTTATGAGAACGAGGCGATATGTTTGAATTGGAATGTAAATACTTTAAAAAGGCAATTTCATTCCAGCTTGTATGAAAGGCTTGCATTAAGCAGAGATAAAAATGATGTGATGTGGTTGGCAAATGAAGGAGTGGTTCCACAAAAACCGCAAGATATTTTGCATACGCCGTATGTATTAGAGTTTGCGGGATTAGAAGACAAGGCTTCCTATCATGAAAGTGATTTGGAATCAGCAGTAATAGAAAAAATGCAAAAGTTTCTTTTAGAATTAGGTAAGGGTTTTCTATTTGAACAGCGTCAAAAAAGATTTACATTTCATGACAAAAATTTTTATGTGAATTATTTTGATCGTTATGAAAGGGTTGAGGATGAAAATCCAACGATTGGTATTTTACTTTGCAAGCAGAGTGATGAGACTCTTGTGAATTTGGCGCTGCCAGAAAATGCTAACATTTATGCAAAAGAATATAAATTATATTTACCAGATAAAAAGTTGTTACAGAAAAAATTGAAGGAGTGGTTAGATGAGGAACAGAAAAATAATTTATAATGTGTGAGAATAGATGGGATATGAACTTGTCGGAAATTCCGACAGGTTGAGGAAAAGGCGAAAAAGGATTATTCCGTATAAGAAAAAGAGGAGAGATACATATGAAGGCAGATAATTTGAGTTTTTTAGAATTTATTGGGGCAGGTAAAAGAACTTTTTATATACCTGTATATCAGAGAAATTATGACTGGAAAAGGATGCAATGTATTACATTGTTCAGAGACATTGAATCAATTGCAATGGATGAAAATAGAAATAGCCATTTTTTGGGAACCATAGTATACGTAGAAGGAGATTCTACGGCAAATTTCAGGCAATTTATTGTGATTGATGGGCAACAGCGTTTGACGTCTATTATGTTGCTTTTAAAAGCAATTCTTGACTCTACTATGATAGAGGAATTGAAAATTGAGATAAAAGAAAGCTATTTAACAAATAGATTCAGTCCAGAAACGTTAAGAATCAAATTAAAACCGATGAAATCAGATTCATGTAATTTTCAGAAACTAATTAATGATCAAATTGATGATATGGAAGAATCACAAATATTATTGAATTATAATTTATTTATGGATTTGATTAGAGAGTCGGCTTTATCTCCAGAGCAAATATATCAGGGAATACAGAAGTTGGAAATCGTATATATCCAATTAACAAAGGAAAAAGAAAATCCTCAGCTTATTTTTGAATCATTAAATTCTACCGGATTAGATTTGACGCAGGCTGACCTGATCAGAAATTATTTGCTAATGGGACAAGATTATGATTGCCAGGAAAGATTATATAATAATTATTGGATAAAGTTGGAAAAGTTGCTTCCAGATGCAATGATCTCAGATTATATTCGGGATTATCTGACCTTAAAGACAGGTTTGATTCCTAATAAAGATAGTGTATATCACAATTTTAAAGAATATTATCTAAGCCTTGATAATTATGACGCAGAGGGATTTCTTGACGAATTGACAACTTATGGAGAGTATTACAGTTGGTTTAAATATTGCAATAGCCCTAATGAAGAGGTAAACGGAAGGTTATCACAGTTGCAGAGATTAAAATCAACAACAGTTTATCCATTTTTGTTAAATATATTTGAAGATTGTTATATGTATCATAATATTGTTGTGGAAATGGTGTGTAAAACACTGGATGTTATTCTGTCATATGTTATGCGGCGGTTATTGTGTGAAATGCCTACAAATGCGTTAAACAAAGTATTTGCTTCAATGGTAAAAGATATAGAGCAATATAAAGATAAAGAGTTATGTAACAGGGTTGCCATAGTATTAGCAGGGAAAAAGGGCAAGGTAGTTTTCCCGAATGACAATCTGGTAAGAGATAAATTGTTATTGCGTGACAGTTATAAATTTCCACATATAAAATATGTTTTAGAACAAGTTGAGCGTAAACAGGGCAAAGAAGTTGTTTCTTTTGATGAATTGACGATAGAGCATATTATGCCACAGACACTGAATACAAAATGGAAAATAGATTTGGGTAAGAAAGCAGTGGAAATACACGAAAAATATGTTCATTGTATAGGAAATCTAACGGTTACCGGATATAATTCGGAAATGTCCAATGAAAGTTTTGAAGAAAAAAAGAAGCTGTATCAGGAATCCAATATCTACATTAATAAATCACTTCCTAAAATAGATGCATGGAATGAGGTGGAAATAATTAAAAGAAGTGAATGGCTTATCAATGAAATATGTTCTATATGGCAATGTCCTAATGCAATTAGTTTGAGTGAAAATGATGTTGATACAAGAACAGAGTTTGATATTATGGAGGAAGTTGATGTAACCGGTCGAACCCCGTGTCAAATTGAAGTATGTGGCGGGACGATTCCAGTAGATTCATGGAGAAGTTTTTTAAAGAATATTTGTATGCAGATGTATGAATATGATGCTCAGATATTTCGAAGCCTGATTCGTCATAAAGATTTTAAAGGCAGGAGCAAACGGATTATAAATGATACAAGTGATAATATGAGAGTGCCGCAAAAGATAGCAGAGGGTATATATTTAGAAATGAATTTGAGTGCTAATGAGGCATTGAACTATGCCAAATTGGTTGTTGATAAATATGAAGGAATGGAAAATGAATGTTCATACAAATTAAAGCCAATAGCGTGAAAATTGTGTTCCTATACGAGTGACGAGGCTGAAAAATTGTGTTTACATAGTAGTTCCGACACATGTGGACAAGCAAATCGTTCCAGTATTCAGGGCAGTATCACTACCATAATTATCGTATAAAAGCACAAACAGGAACGTAATGAAGAAAGGTAAACGCTAAACAATAGAATATATCAAAAAGGAAGGTGATATTAAGTGAACAACGATCCTTTTAAAGAATATATCAGAGAGTCCGAGCCAGATAAACGGGACAAGGGGTATGCATGGCATACGGCAATTGGACTGCAGGCAGTTGACGGACTGAAAACATCTGAATATCTGGTGCATACAGCTGTTCGTAATATTGAGGGTGAGATATCCTTTGAAGAGGCCAATATGCTTCTTCAGACCTATTATGAGAAAAACCCTGTTCGCGATGTGGAAGATCGCACCGAAGAGGCAGACAAGGTTTCGGCCAGAATTGCAGCGCTTCTTTCCGAGAGAGCGTTCAGCTTTACACCGAATGAATACCTTTCCATTCACAGGAAGTTATTTACTGGCATTTATTCTCATGCAGGATGCATCCGGGATTATAATATTACAAAGAAGGAATGGGTGCTTAATGGAGCGACAGTGCTATACGGCAGCGCTACGGAGCTTAGAGCGACTCTGGATTATGATTTTTCCGAAGAGAAAAAGTTTTCCTATCGCAATCTTTCAATGGATGAAATTATCCATCACCTTGCGGTATTTATTTCGAGACTATGGCAGATTCATGTATTCGGAGAGGGCAATACAAGAACGACAGCAGTGTTCTTTATTAAATATTTGAGAACACTTGGTTTTGATGTGACAAACGATATTTTTGCTGAGAACGCATGGTACTTCCGCAATTCCCTTGTCAGGGCAAATTATAATGATTTGAAAAATGGTATTTATGAGACGACAGAATTTTTGGAACTGTTTTTAAAAAATCTTCTTTTGAATGAGAACCATCAGCTTCATAACCGGACATTGCGTATCAGCGGTACATTCAAAGAAGTGGAAAAACCGGACATTGAAGAATTAAAACTGGACATTGAGCAATTATTTCAACGGAAAACCACAAGTCATATTTTAAAGCTTCGTGAGGCATTTCCTGATCAGAGGATTTTTGGACGCTCGGATGTGATGAAGCAAATTGACATTAAACCGTCCAGAGCATCAGAGCTTTTGAAAGAAATGTCAGAACGCGGAGTTATCGAACCGGTATGCGGTCACGGCAAAGGAAAATACAGATTCAGGAAGTGATAGAATGAGCAGGAGGTGTAATGAAAAACAGAATAATTTACTATCCATTAACAGCAGCTCCATTCAAAAGAAATTCCTTTTATGCCGAGTTGACCTCTTGTAAAAAATTGAAATCCTACATTAGATGTTTTTGGGGAACTGAAAACCCTTTGATACAGGTTGAAAGCGACGATACACCGGAATTGGTAATACCAGATACCTGTGTGGATATTATTTATTACATAGATTACACAAATAATACAGTAACAGGTGGGTTTTGTGGAATAAATGATTGTAGTTTCCAGGTACAAAAAAGTGGAATGAGAGGGCATATAGTGGCAACATTTGCTATTCGTTTTTATGCCTGGAGTGCGTATATGTTTGCTGATGATTCTCTTAAATCTACCATAAATGGCTATTTTGATGTAGGTTCCAGATTTGAATGGCTGGACAAGATAATCCGGCCTGAATTGTTAGAATTAATAACTCTGCAGGAAAAGGCTTCTTTTGTAGAGCAGGTATTGCTTAAAGCAGTATCCAGTGTAAAGGAAAATACAGTTATTAATCATGCAATATGGAATATTTTGATGAATAAAGGTTCTTTGGACGTGTCAAATTTGGCAAAGGAATCCTTTGTAAGTACAAGACAATTGGAACGTTTATTTCATGAGTATGTTGGTATCACACCAAAAAAACTGAGCAATTTGGTACGATACCAGTTTTTGTGGAGAGATATTTTGTGCAAGGCAGATTTTGACGTCTTAAGTGCAGTTCACAAGTATGGATATACAGATCAATCCCATTTGTTGAGGGAATTTAAAAGATATCATTCTATGGATATACATAGGGCAAGGGCAATTGCTTTAAAGGATGTCGAAAATATACAAGATGCTTTTGCAGGGGTTTAGTAAAATAGTATTCAAATTCTAATGACAGGAAAGGATGAGAAACGGTGAAGTATTTTACTACTGTAATTGCAGTGCAGGATATGGAAAAATCCCTGCAGTTTTATAAAGAATTATTTAATCAGGATGTTGTTGTAGATTTAGGCGAAAATAAGACTTTAACCTGTGGATTGGGATTGCAGCAGGGATTGGAGCATATAGCCGGCTTTGATGCCGGTACAATGAAATTCCGTTCCAATACTATGGAGTTGTATTTTGAAACGGAAGATTTTGATGCTTTTATGAAATTGCTGGATTCTTATCCACAAGTGGAAAGACTCCATGAACCGAAAACATTTCCCTGGCTTCAAACAGGGATTCACATCTTTGATCCGGACGGACATTTAATTGAAGTTTCGGAAAGTATGTATTCTGTTGCCTGTAAACAGTTTAAAGCGGGAAAAACAATAGAGGAAACTGTAAAGTTAGTTCAGCATCCCATAGAGGTGGTCAGAGCGTGGCATGAAAGGTATCAGGAGGAAAAGAAGGAGTTGATAAGCGTCTGCGGTACGGATTGCAGTGCGTGTTACTGTTTTGGAAAAATGTGTAATGGATGCAATCCATGTGAGGGAAAAGTTTTTCACGCAGCGGAAGGAAAAGCCTGCCCGATTTATGATTGTGTCAGAAACAAAAGAAGTATGCAAAACTGTGGGAAATGTAGTGAAGTACCTTGCAAGATATGGCTTGACACCAGAGATCCCAGGTTTTCAGATGAGGAATTCAATCAAAATGTAGCAGCCAGAGTACAGGCTTTGAAAAAAGAATAGAGGTAATTATGTCAAAGAATAAAGAACTTGCAGAGTATATTATGGACCAATTGTCTGATTTGGGGGAGATAAGAAATATTCCTATGATGGGTGGATATATTTTTTATTATAAAGAACGGATATTTGGGGGAATATATGAAAATGGTTTTCTGGTAAAAATTACAAAGGCAAGTAAAAAGTGTATGCCGGACAGTATACCAGAAACTCCATATGAAGGTGCAAAACCCATGCTGCCTGTAACCATTTTGGAGGATAGGGGCGCTTTACAGACAATGGTGAAAGAGATGTATCCGGAACTGCCGGAAAGAAAATCCAAAAAGAAAAAAGCATAGATTGTAGAAAGTCACTCTGTTTACATTGATGTAAATTGAGTGATTTTTTGTATAGTTGAAATTGACAAAGAAATGAGAGTAAGTTACATTTCATGTTTACTGAATATCACTTGGGTGATATAATAATAGCGAGATTATTGGAGGCATGAAATATGGATAAACTGATTACTATATATCACGGTTCTGAAAAAATTGTGGAACAGCCGACTTTTGGTGAAGGAAAAAGGAATAATGATTTTGGGCTTGGATTTTACTGTACTGCAAGTAAAGAACTTGCAAAAGAATGGGCGGTATCTTCCCTGCGCAATGGATTTGCTAATCGATATACACTGGATACCCAATATTTGAACATTTTGAATTTGAACAGCCCTGATTACACTATACTAAACTGGATTGCTGTTTTAGTGGAGCATCGTTTGTTTTCCATTAAAACGCCTGTTGCCAGACGGGCAAAGAAATATTTGATTGATAATTTCAGTGTTAATGTAAATGCTTTTGATCTGATTACAGGTTATCGTGCAGATGATTCTTATTTTGATTACGCGGACGTTTTCCTTAATAACGGTATTTCAGTAGAACAGCTTGCGCATGCGATGCAGCTTGGAAAACTGGGTGAACAAATCGTTATCAAATCAAAATTTGCTTTTTCTAATCTGAAATATGAAGGATTTGAAATTGCTGAAAAAGATCAATATTACATTCTCCGAAAAGCCAGAGATGATGAAGCCAATCAGCTTTATCTGGAAATGCTTGAAGAAGAAAACGATGGTCTTTATATTCAGGATATTATGAGGGGAGGCATTAAAAATAATGATCCACGCATTCCAGGAAATATATCTTAAAAAGGCACAGTCAGTACTTGGTGATGTCTTTGATTTTGCAGTTAATATTTGTGGTATTTTGGGAAGTGATTTTGTAAAAATGTTTGCTGCAAGTTCTGTGAGCAGGCGGATGGAAAATGGAGAACCTGCCTGTCTTGCAGGAAAAAGTGGCATTGAAATTGTTCAGGAAATCTTTATGGAGACGAAAGGACAGGAACTTCAAATAGAACCGCAGGAGCATTTTACACGCTCCAGAGAATACTGGATTGGATGGGCTGTTGCCTATTATCAATGGTATTCAGCCAGAAGATACAGTGATATTTTTAAGGTTATTTCCTTTGAAGATTTGCAGAAAATATATTATACTCTCCACGAGGCAGATATAACAAAGTTTGTGGACGTTGTGGATTTACGAATAAAGGAATATTTTTCTGAAACTAATTTAAAGCGTATCCGCTCAGCCTATGGATTTACGCAGGCAAAGCTGGCGGAACGTTCCGGTGTCAGTCTTCGTTCTATTCAGATGTATGAACAACGAAACAAAAACATTAATAAGGCAAGTGCAGATACAATGTATCGCCTGGCTAAAGTCCTTGGCTGCACGATGGAGGATTTGATTGAAAAATAAAATGAGTCTAATTACGTACAAAACACTAAATGAAAATGAAATCTGCCCGGAATTATTTAAGGGCTTTATCCGCCATCAGACAGTAACAAAATGCTGGCGCAGGGAAAATGGGAAATGGATTATAAAAGACGATCCTTTTGTGGATGACTGGTCGGATGAGGATTATAAGTTTTTAGTATCCTGTCTTAAAAATACTGTGGTCAGCGGGGGATTTGTAAATGCTGCTTTTTATAATAATGAATTAAAAGGATTTGTTTCTGTGGAGCCGGATTTGTTTGGCGGGGAAGAAAAATATCTTGATTTATCAAGTATTCATGTCTCAGAAGATATGAGAGGCATAGGAATTGGAAAAGTACTTTTTCTGTCTGCAAAAGAATGGGGAAGAAAAAGGGGAGGAAACAAATTATATATATCTGCCCATTCGGCAGTGGAAAGTCAGGCATTTTATAAAAGGATGGGGTGCGTGGAAGCAAGAGTATACCATCAGAAACATGTGGAAGCGGAGCCTTATGACTGCCAGTTGGAGTGTAAATTATAAAACTGCAATGTATTTAAAAAGTCAGGAATAAATTTATGGCAAATATTTTAATTGTAGAAGATGAAAAGAATATGCAGGATATTATTTCCACCTATATGCAAAGAGGCGGGCATACCTGTTTTAGAGCTGATGATGGGGTTGATGCCTTAATGCTGTTGAAGAATAATCCTATGGATCTTATGATACTGGATATTATGATGCCCCATCTTGACGGGTTTTCCGTATGTAAAACGGCAAGGGCAATGAGCAGCCTGCCGATTATTTTTCTGACAGCAAAGGGTGAGGAAGAAGATAAGTTAAAGGGATATGAATATGGTGCGGATGATTATATGACGAAGCCATTTAGTCCTAAAATATTGCTTGCAAAGGTAAATGCCCTGCTCAGGCGTTTTTCCTTCAATCCAAAAGAGTCGCTAAACGCAGGTAAAATAACAATATTTTCTGCAGCTCATGAAGTATTTCTGGATGGTCAGCAAATTACATTAACTTATAAGGAATATGAACTGCTTAAATTTTTTATGACTAATCCGGGGCAGGCTTTTTCACGGGAACAGCTATTAAACCGGATTTGGGGATATGAATTTGAAGGAAATACGCGGACTGTAGATACGCATGTTAAAACTCTGCGCCAAAAATTAGGCGATGAAGGAAAACACATTGTAACCCTCATCCGTTCAGGCTATAAATTTGAAGTATAGGTGTTTATCTTAGGCATTTAACAGTTAACTGAAATTGAAAGATGGGAAAAGAATGGGTAAAATGAAAGAACAATTTTCACTCCGTACAGTTCGGAAAAAAATACTTTTTATTTCTAAAATTATAGGCGTTTTTTTGATTATTTCCTATATTGTTTCTACACGTCTGCCTTTTCAAAAGGATATCTCTTTTCTGATCTGGATGGCTATTATTGTTGTATTAACACTGATTGTAGATTATTTGTTAGGGCGATTTATCTCAAAGCCCATACTAAATATCTGCAAAGCGGCGCAGAGAATAGCAGATTTAGATTTTTCTTTGCCCTGTGAAATAACTTCAAAAGATGAATTTGGAAGTCTTGCAGGCAGCCTTAACAAAATGTCTGAAAATTTGCAACAAACACTTATGGAATTGGAAAGTGCAAATGTGAAGCTTGAAAAGGATATATGGCAGAAAAAACAGCTCCTGGAAGAACGTAAAGAGCTGACCGACCGTTTATCTCATGAAATGAAAACGCCTTTAGGAGTCATACGGGCTTATGCGGAAGGGCTGCAGGACGAAACAGATGAAGAAAAAAGGCAGCAGTATTCGGAAGTCATTATAGGGGAAACCGAAAGAATGAGCGAACTTATTTCCACATTGCTGGATTTATCGGCACTGGAAAATGGAGCTGCTTCGTTTGTGTGTGAACGGTTTGAATTTATAGAATTTTTAGAGACAGCGGCAGGACGGTTGTTGATGGATTTGCCTGAAACCAATTTTGGGTTACAGTATGAGTTCCCTGAAAATAAAATATATGTTTACACGGATAAAACGCGTATGGAGCAGGTTTTAAACAATTTGATTACGAATGCCAAAAAGAACGTATCAACAAATGGCATTTTAAGACTGTCAGTAACTATGCAGGATGGTAAATGGTTCTTTTCCATATTTAATCAGGGAAGTCCTGTTTCGGAAGAAAACCTTCCAAGAGTTTGGGAAAAATTTTATCGCGATAAAAATACAAAGTATAGCGGTTCCGGCTTAGGCCTTGCAATTGTCGCACAAATCCTGTCTATGCAGAATTTAGAATATGGAATAAAAAACTTATCAGACGGTGTTGTATTTTTCTTTTCTATTCCCACGGAAAAATAAATCTTATATTTTTCACATGGATTTCACAGCAATCACACTTCGCTTTCACTCCGTTTTTTTATGATATAGCAACAAACAAAAATCCTTCTTAAAGTAAGGGTTTTGTTGCCATAAACAAAAAGGAGGAACAGGATATGTTTTTAGGAGTGGAGTGGTATTGGTGGATCATTATTTTGGCCGCATTAGGCGTGGTGATTCCTCTCAAGGTAAAATTTATGGGTTGGTGGAGTAAGCGCCAGCAGAAAAAGGAAGAAAGCAAATGTGGAAAATGGGGGGAAGAGGAATGATCGAGGTAAAAGATTTAACTTTTTCTTACGGAAAAGAAAAGCAGGCTTTACATGGACTTACCTTTACAGTAGAAGATGGTGAAATTTTTGGATTTTTAGGTCCAAATGGTTCCGGGAAGTCCACTACACAAAAGATTTTGACAGGTATTTTAAAAGGGCATGGAGGAGAAGTTTCACTTTTTGGAGAAAATATTTTATCAGTTCATACCAGGGATTTTTTTCAAAAAGTAGGTGTTTTGTTTGAATTTCCCTATTTATACACAAACTTAAGCGGGGTAGATAACTTAAAATATTTTGCATCTTTTTATCCCAGGGGGCAGGTCAGGGATGTATTTGAACTGCTGGAGCAATTGGAATTTAAAAAAGATTTTTTAAAAAAGCCGGTATCTTCTTATTCGAAGGGAATGAGACAGCGCGTCAGTATGGCACGCGCGCTTATCAGCAATCCAAAGCTTTTGTTTCTTGATGAACCTACCAGCGGGCTTGATCCGTCAGGTGCGGTTTTGTTTCGGAAAATTATTGAGGAAGAGAGAAGGAAAGGAACAACGGTTTTTCTTACAACCCATAATATGGTGGATGCAGACCTGCTTTGCGACCGCGTGGCCTTTATTTCAAATGGAAAAATAGCCGCACTTGACACACCAGAGAAATTGAAGGAAAAAAACAGCAGTCATCTGGTGGAGATTGATTATTTATATAACGGGGAACGTCAAAAAAGGGTAATAGAAACCAGAGAATTAGAAAAAGGACTGCCTTTTTTACATGAGGAAGTTTTAAGTATCCATTCAAAGGAGCCTACGTTAGAAGATATGTTTATTCAGTATACGGGAAGGGGGCTGTCCTGATATGGAAGGTTTTTTACAGCTATTAAGAAAAGATATGAAGATGATTCTGTCAGGCAGGTTTTTTCTATTGGCTTTTTTATCGCTGGTTTTATATTCCTGCTATATTAATTTTGTATATGTAAAAATTGAGCAGGAGAATTATCACGTATATCTTTATGATCCGCAAAACTCATTTTCCGGGGAGTCTGAGTATTTAACAGAAGTAAATGACAGGAAAGAAATGGAGGAGGCCTGTGCAGACAGAACTTCCATTGGAATTGACACTTCTGCTGATATACCGGAAATTTATATGCTTTCATCGGGAATAGAAACCACTGATCATTATCGGGCAATATGGGCGGAAGCTGTACTCAATGGAATAAAAGAGGAAGAAGCTGAAATTATTGGTATGTACAATAAAGAAGAAAAAAGCCGCCGCGAAATAACGGCTGAATTTCTGTTTTTTGAATTGTCGGCCGTAGGATTTTTAGGACTGGCTTCCGTGTTATTTAAAGAAAAACAAATGGGTGTTATTCGTGTGCATGGTATACTGCCGGTTAGTAAATTTGCTTTTATTTTTTCAAAAATATGTGTATTTTTATTGTCAGATTTGCTTTTTACCGTTTTGCTGACGTTGATAAACGTTGGAGTTTTTGACAGCTTTATTCTTTTACCCGGAATATTGGTTCAGGCAGGAGTTTTGTCTCTTATTATGACATTAACAGGATTTCTCTGTGCGGTATGGCTGTCTGATTTTAAGCAGTTTTCATTATTTTATTTAGTTTTTGCAGTCTTTGCCACCACTCCTGTTTTTCTTGTGGGGCAAATGGGAGTATCATGGGATTTTATAATTTACCATCCAATGTATCATTTATTTACAGCAATGAAATCTGCCTATTTTAATAAAACATCCGTATCATTTCCATATTACTTTACCTGTATAGGAGCAATAGGCATATTATTTTATATGGTTTGGCGCGCGTTGATACGTGAAGTGGCAAAGGAGGGATAACTTATGCAGCAATTAAAATATCAGTTAAAGAATATCCGCAGAGATAAGCTGTGTTTATTGACATTTCTTCTGCCAATTATTGTTGGAATTGCCATTAACTTATTACCTGCCATAAATTTTCAAACAATCAGTGAACTTTCATTTGGATGTATAAAAAATGATCTTCCAGAAGAAGACGCTGCGTGGCTTTTACAAAATGGTAATCTTACGGAATTTGAAACAAAAGACAAGCTGGAAGATGCGGTTAATGATCCGGCGACGCAGATGATTGGCGTTCTGCGTTCTGAAAGCGGCATATGTACTGTTTTATCAGGTGATGAACTTGAACTGTATCGTACAATTGGAAAGACTTTGCCACAGCTTTATGAAAATTCAGGAAAGGAAACAGTATTTTTAAAAACCGTTGTTCCAATAACAGCAGACTATGACGGATTAAAATTTCTTTTAATCGTTATTACATTAATTACAGCAATGTTTATGGGATGCACATTTAATTCCATGAATATAATTGGTGAAAAGGAGGATGGAATTGCATTTGTTAATCAAATTCTGCCAATGAATACTCAGACTTATATTCTGCAGAAACTGGCATTGGGATTTCTGGGTGGAATTATATCAACATCTGTCACAGCGTTTCTTTGCATAAAAATAAATTTTAAACAGATAATTCCTTTCTTTTTGCTGATTGTCCTGGCAGTTTATATTGCATCGCTTATTGGCCTGTTTATTGGATATGCTTCGTCAGGGATGATGATGGGAATAACTTATATAAAAATGATTATGATTGTTTTTCTGGCATTTCCTGTTTTAATCTATCTGATGATTCCTGCTGGGAGCACAATTTATCTGCTGTCTTATCTGCTTCCTTCCAGCGCAGCTTTTTATGGATTAATGGATCTTTTAAGCGGGCAGGCAGAAAGTCTATGGATAAATCTTATGATATTAGCTGGTCATACAGTTATATGGAATTTTGTATTTTTGTATTTATCAAAATACAGGACAAAGAAGGTTCATCAAATATAAAATGGAAAACTGCATTGATTGTGCTTATCAGCATAATCAGTGCAGCTTAAGGTTATTTCTGACTTTTTCGGCACTTCCAAACATAAGCCAATATATCTTTCAAAACAAGAAAGGCATCAAGTTCATTGTAGCCGTATTTCTTTTCTATATCTTTCAGCAGCCTGTTTAATTCTTTGGCATATATTTGTATATCCACTTCATTTTGATAAGTGGCAAGAACAGGATATTTTTTACTCCATGCTTTTGTCCAGTCAATTTTATCAGAAACAGAGTCGTCTGTCCGGTCAATGATTTCCTGGATTTCTTTTACATCAATATCAAACTCAATCAACTCATCTAAGGATAATTTATATAAATTTGAAAGATTTTTGGACTGACAAATATCCGGTAAAGTTTCATCAAGTTCCCATTTTGAGATAGTCTGTCTGCTGACGCCCAGTTTTTCAGCAACTTCTTCCTGTGACAGGCCGCTTTTTTTGCGGGCATTAAAAAGATTATTTCCCAAACTCATAATTATTGTTACCTCCTGTATTGTGTTTGAAAAAATTATAAGTGAAAATAAGGCGAAAATCCAGCGAAGGAACTTTCCATTTATGCCCGATTTATTAACATAATTGGGACTTACCAATTCTACCGGAAAAAACGCCAATTTTCCCAACTTAATAGGAAGAAAAAAATTTTTATACTATAATCCAAGATAAGATTAAAAAAAGCAGGATGGAAGAAACTATGAAGAAAAAGAAAAAGTCGGCATTTGTCATTGCAGTTTTATTTTGCATGACTTGCCTTTGTGGATGTACAAAGCAGGAACACAGTCAAATTACATCCATAGAGCAATTGAATGATTCCAGGTATACAATTGGGGTGCCGGAGGGCGCGGCAGGCATGTTTACAGCAGAGGAGTATCTGCCAAATGCTCAGAAAAAATATATCGACAGCGTTACAGCTTACATGGCGGTTTCCCAGGGGAAGCTGGATGCATTTGTTTATGACCGTGTTATGATGGAATTTGCAATTGGAAACGGGCTTTCGGATGTTAAACTGCTTGAAGAAAATATAGGAGAAAGTATGGATGTGGCCGTCGGTATTTCACCTAAAACGGAAATTGAAAATCTGACGGAAAAAATAAATCAGTTTTTATTGGAAATGAAAGAGGATGGAACCTTAGATGACATGTATTACCGCTGGGTGACAATTGCAGACGGAACCATGCCTCAAATTCCGCAGGCCAAGTCGCCGGACTGCAAACTGAAAATTGGTACTACAGGGCTTGTACAGCCTTTCAGTTACTATGAGGGAACAACTTTAACCGGATACGATATAGAAATGATCTACCGCTTTGCTCAGTGGATGAATGCCGAAGTAGAAATAAAGGTGTATGATTATGGCGGAGTAGTTGCTGCTGCCGAAGCAGGTGAGATCGACTGCATTATGGCAAATTTAAATGCAACGGAAGAAAGACGCGAGCATATTCTATTTTCTGACTGTATTTATCCTTCTGTTACCGCTGTTATGGTCAGAGATGAAAATGTAACGGGGAATGTGGAAGGAGAAAGGGAAGAGAAATATCAGACGCTTTCCGATTTCAGCGGCGCCCGATTTGGTGCAATCAGCGGCGGAATTGCAGATCAGCTTGTACAGGGAGTCATTGATAATGCGGAAAACTTTTCTTACTATAATTCTGTTCCTGATGCAATTGCAGCATTAAAGGCAAACCGGATTGATGCGGCAGCTCTTGACGATCCCATTGCCCGTCTGGCAGCAGCTAAAAATGAAGAACTTGAGGTTTTTGGTGAGCCGGTGCTTTTAGATCAATACGGATATGCATTTCCAAAAGGAAGCAGGCTGCGTGATCAGTTTAATACTATCATTGCCAGATATAAAGAGGATGGAACGCTTGACAGATTAAAGGAAAAATGGCTTGGAGCGGACGACAGTGTCAAGGTACTGCCACAGCAGACGCAAAAAGGCGCTAACGGTACAATCCGTTATTTCCATGAAGCTACAATGGAACCTTTGGCTTATCTTGGAAGTAATGGCGAACCTTTAGGACTTGAAATAGAATTAATGCTTTTGATTGCACAGGAGCTTGATATGAAGGTAGAAATGACTTCCTGTCAGTTTGCTTCTCTGATTGCAGCACTGGAAAGTGGAAAGGCGGACGTGGCCAGTGGCAGTATATCAATAACGAAAGAGCGGATGGAACGGATAGATTTTGCAGATACCTATTATGAATCGGCGCTGGTTCTTCTGATGTGCAGTCAAAAGGACGTAGATAAAGAAGAAGGATTCTTTACAGGCCTTAAGGACAGTTTTCACAGTACTTTTGTGGTGGAAGGGCGATGGAGACTGATTGTGCAGGGACTTGGAGTTACTGTGCTGATTTCCGTACTTTCCGGTATTTTTGGTTTGCTGCTTGGATTTGTAATTTGTATGCTGCGCAGGATAAACCATAAGCCTGTAAAATGGATATGCGCTGCTTTTGTCCGTTTGATTCAGGGGACGCCCATTATTGTATTTTTGATGATATTGTACTATGTGATTTTTGGTTCAGTGGATGTTTCCGGAATTTTTGTGGCTGTTGTTGGTTTTACCATTAATTTTGGTGCATACACTTCAGAAATGATGCGCTCCGGAATTGATACGGTGGATAAAGGGCAGAGTGAGGCGGCGCTTGCTATGGGTTATACGAAGCCGCAGACTTTTTTTAAAATTGTATTTCCACAGGCGGCCGGAAATTTTCTTCCTGTACTAAAAGGAGAATTCATTTCTATGGTAAAAATGACTTCCGTTGTAGGATATATTGCAGTTCAGGATTTGACAAAAGTATCTGATATTATTCGTTCCCGGACAATGGAAGCATTTTTCCCTTTGATTGCAACAGCAGTTATTTACTTTGCGGTTGCCAATGGAATGACAGCGGTGCTTTCTCTTGTGGAAAAAAGACTTGAACCGAAACGGAAAAAAAGAACGGTAAAGGGGGTGAAGATGTCATGACAGATAATAATATAATTACAATCCGGCATTTATGTAAAGAATACCCCGGCGTAACGCCTCTTAAGGATGTGAGCGTTGAAATAAAAAAGGGAGAGGTAATTTCCATAATAGGGCCATCCGGAACCGGTAAATCGACTTTGCTGCGCTGCATCAATCTTTTGGAAACTCCCACCAAAGGCGAGATCATAGTAGATGGCGTAGTTATTACGGATAAAAAGTGTAAAGTAAATCTGGTCAGACAAAAAATGGGCATGGTATTTCAATCCTTTAATTTATTTGCCCATAAGACGATTATTGAAAATATCATGATGGGACAGATTGATTTACTTGGCAGAGGACGGCAGGAATCCTACGACAGGGGTATGGAACTGTTAAAAACCATAGGGCTTTTGGATAAAGCGCTTTCTTATCCGGATGAACTCTCCGGCGGACAAAAACAGCGTGCAGCAATTGCCAGAACAGTTGCAATGGAGCCGGAAATCATTTTGTTTGACGAACCTACGTCAGCGCTTGATCCCACAATGGTGGGAGAAGTTCTTTCCGTTATCAGAGGACTCGCCGGGCAGGGAATGACAATGATGATTGTTACTCATGAAATGAAGTTTGCAAAGGACGTATCTACAAGAGTCTTTTACATGGATCAGGGTGAAATATATGAGGATGGAACTCCGGAGCAGATTTTTGAGCATCCAAAAAGGGAAAGAACCCGGGTATTTATTCATCAGCTTAAAATTCTGCATGTGGACAATCTTACAAGGAGCTTTGATTTTCCTGCTTTTATGACCAGGATTGAGGAGTTTGGCAGAAAGCAGCAGCTTTCTCAAAGGCAGATTTATACTATGCAGTTAGTGGTTGAGGAGGTGCTGATGCAAAAACTTCTTCCAATGCAGGAAGCGGCTTCTGGTTTTGACACTTCGTTGGACGTGGAATACAGCGAGAGGGAAAACCTGGTACAAATGCGGTTTACTTATGGTGGCGCTGCGCTGCATCCCTTTGACAGTGAAGAGGATTTGTCTCTTAAAATGATAAAAGGAATGACCAGAGGGATGGAACACAGCTTTGTGGATGGAAGGAACCATTTTGCAATAAATTTGTAAATTCATGTGGAAAGTGGGGAATGAAAGAAAATGGATAATTCGAAAATGCAGACATTCCATGCAGATGAGGTTATTATGCGCGAAGGTGTAACTTATCATGAAATGTATAAAATATTATCCGGATCTGTGGCAGTATTCATGCGGTATGGAGAAAAAGACGAGCATTTGCTGGGAATTTATTCAAAATCCAAATGCTTTGGAGAAATCCATGTGCTTTCTTTTCAGCCAAGCATTTATACGGTGGTTGCCTATGATGAAGTTCTTGTAATGCGGATTACAAAGGATACTCTTGAGGAGTTTATCAGAAATAATCCCAGAAATGCAATTGATATCATGCAGAATATGATGCACACTTATACACTAATGCAAAAAAATATCGGTCTTTTGCTGGACGATATTTATGAGAAGCAGGATGTAAATAAAAAGAGAACCGAAGAGCTGAAAAAGAAGATTATGCAGTATAGTATAAGCGGGCTGAATATTTTGGGGTAAAAACAGCAAATGTAAATGTTTGGAGGAATGTAAAACATGTTGGGTGGTTCCGTAGTTATAGCATTAATTCGGTTTGCAATAAGCCTTGCTGGAGTTATTATATTATTTCTGCTTATGAGCAAACCGCGGTTTAATAGAAAAAAGACCATAATTATTTATGGATGTTTCAGCATTGTTTTGCTTTTATCTGCATGTATCTGGTATGTGATTGATCAGGAAAGCTGTACAAAAATGGTGGCTTTTTTCATGTATATATGTTTTGCAGTTTTATCTATATTTATAAACAGTGATTCGATTTATCTGTCTATTTACAAGCTGGCGCTTACTTTTTATCTGCTGGCATTTTTCCTTATTGGCGGAATTGAAATTTCTGTGATTTTCTTTCACCGGAATGTGTGGGCGGATATTATTGCACGAATTGTACTGATTTTGCTTATGGCATATTTTATTGATAAAAAAATAAAAACTACTATTCAGGAGTTTGGTTATTATGTGGAAGAGGAGTTGGACAGATTCAGTGTTACTGTAATGATTATCAGTATACTTTTTGGAATTGGATTTATTTTAAACCCTAATATCAAAGAACATACGCCTTACCGGATTTTTCAGATTTTTATGAACTTTTTTCTGACCGGTGCTTTGCAGCTTCTAGTTTTCAGACTTTATCTGCATATGGGGAAGGAAAAAGAGTATCAAAGAGAAAATCAGTTAATGGAGATGAATCAGAGACTGCTTGAAAGAAATATGGAGCTTTTGGAAGAATCAGTAGAATCCGGCAGAAGAATCAGACATGATGCCAGACACCATAATATAGTAATAGCAGAGTATGCCCGCAGGGAACAAAATAAGGAACTGTTGCAGTATTTGGAGGAATATAACCGGGAAATTGAAGAAAATATGACAGAAGTCATATGCGGTAATACTGCTGTCAATAATGTCCTTTCCGCATATACCAGAATGGCAAGAAAGGAGCAGATAAAAGTTACATTGGATGTGGAACTTGGAAAAAATCTGACGATACCTGACATTGATCTGATCACCATATTGGCCAATGCATATGAAAATGCCATTTATGGATGTATAGAGGTAAAAAAACAGATGAAAGATAAGGAATGCGTTATCCATATTATGCTTAGAAAAAAGAAAAATAAATTGGTTATTTATTGCAGCAATACCTGCAAAGCAGAGGTAGAAATTCAAAACGGACAGCCAAAGTCAGAAACCACAGGAGGCATTGGAGTGTTAAGCATAATCAAGACAGCTGAAAAATATGAAGGAGAGTACGATTTTCAAAACGACAATGGAGTATTTATTTTCCGATTAATTTTAAATATTCCGCAAACAAAAACATGAATACTGCTGTGTAAAGCGTAAACTGGTTGTTCACAATTCTGTCATAATAATCCTCTATTTCTAAATTGATTGCATATATATTTATTTTTATATCGATATTTTTTGTAAATCTATGATAAAATTAAAATCGAAATGGATGATATGTTTCAAGAAGGAGACAGGAGGTATGGAGCATTGCCGGGATTTACCAAGCAGGCGATCAGAAATTCTTTCATAAAGCTATTAAATGAAAAACCTATCGCTCAGATAACAGTGAAGGACATTGTTGAAGATTGTGGAATTAACCGCAATTCTTTTTACTATCACTATCAGGATCTGCCTTCTATGATAGAGGAGATTATTTTTGAAGATGCAAATGAAATTATTAAGCGCCATCCAACAGTCGATTCCCTTGAAGAGGGACTGGATGCCGCCATTTCCTTTGCACTTAAAAATAAACGCGCAGCTCTTCATCTTTATAATTCATCCAGCAGAGATTTGTATGAGCGATATTTATGGCGCGTATGTGAACATGTGGTGGAAACATATATAAATACTGCATTTTCAGACCGTCTCATAGGAAAAAGGGATAAGGGAATTATTATCCGGTATTATAAATGGATTTGCTTTGGAGCGATAGTTGACTGGCTAAGTGGAGGAATGAAGGATGATATTCAGGCAATTTTCTGCAGAATGGGGCAGCTGAAAAAGGGAATGCTGGAAGAAATGATACGCAGAAGCATTTGTGATGAAAAAAATAAAGAGAGATAATAAAATTTACTGTCAAAGCAGTCCGCAAAAGTGGGCTGCTTTTTTAATGCACACGGGCGTCCAAATGAAATATGTCAGCAAGCTGACGGACGCCCGGCGCGCGAGTAGGGAAATCTTCCCTACTCGATTATGTAAATTGTCTGTGAACTATGATATTTGCTGTTAGACATTTTTTCTAAAATGTCTGATTTTACGACATAACGCGTCAAATGTCTGTTTTAGATTTACCTCTTATCTGATATTTTATACTCACAAGAAAACAAAAAGAGGTGATAAGATGCGTTCCGTAAAATTAATGAAAACTGCCAAAACAGGATATATTATTATGTCTTTAGTGTTTTGTCTGCTTGGAATTATGCTGATAACAATTCCGGATTTTTCAGTCACTTTAATTGCAACAGTTTTTGGAGTATTGCTGATATTGTTTGGCATTGTAAAAATAATCGGCTATTTTTCCAAGGATTTATTCCGGCTGGCATTTCAATATGATTTGGCCTTTGGAATTTTGTTAATCGTACTTGGCATGATTACAATTTTAAAGGTAAAAAACATTATGATTTTTATCAGCATTATATTGGGAATTTATGCGCTGGCTGATGGATTATTAAAAATTCAAATTGCTTTGGATGCTAAGGTTTTTGGAATAAAGCAATGGTGGACAATTCTGGTCAGTGCGGTGGCAACAGGTGCAATCGGTTGTGTTCTGGTCATCCGGCCATCTGAAAGCGCAGGTATTTTGGTTATTTTATTTGGGATCTGCCTTTTGGCGGAAGGAATTTTAAATTTAATTACAGTGCTGGTTGCAGTCAGAATCATAGACCATCAACAGCCGGATCATATTGAACAGATCGTATAGCGTTGGAAAAAAATGTTTAAGTTACACATTACAGAAAGGATAAGGTGAAAAGAATGAGTGAGATGACACATAAGGCGGGAAGAGCAGCCTTTGGAAAAGCAATTGACATTGCACTGAAAAACGCAGATCATGATTGGGAAAAAGAAGTAAGTAAACTTATGGATCTGGTACAGAAATATATGAGTGGTGAGAAGCTGGATGTGGATTATGAAAAGGCAAAGGAAATGATCTGTGATAAGGATGGAACATTAAACAGGTATATTAACAGAATTTTAACGGAAGTTGATCCTCATGTATTAAAGACGACTGCACTGAATCTGGGGTTTGAAGCATTCTTTCATGGAACAAAAACCATAAGAAAAATGCGTGAAGTGCATCAATGCAATGTACCCTGGCTCATTTTAATGGATCCCACCAGTGCATGTAATCTGCATTGTACCGGATGCTGGGCGGCAGAGTATGGAAACCGTCTGAATTTAACCTTTGATGAAATGGACCATGTGATCAGTCAGGGGAAAGAGCTGGGAATTTATTTTTATATGTTTACTGGTGGGGAACCGCTGGTAAGAAAGGCAGATATTATTAAGCTGTGCGAAAAGCATAACGACTGTGCGTTTTTGGCATACACCAATGGAACGCTTGTGGATAATGATTTTTGCAAAGAAATGAAGCGGGTTGGAAATCTGTATCTGGCAATCAGTCTTGAAGGGTTTGAAGCAGTGAACGATCTGCGCAGGGGAAGCGGTGTGTATGGAAAGGTAATGCACGCTATGGAACTGTTGAAAGAAAACGGTTTGATTTTTGGAACTTCCATTTGCTACACTTCTAAAAATATTGAGGCGGTTACAAGTGATGAGTTTGTGGAATTAATTATAGAAAAGGGGTGCCGCTATGCATTGTATTTCCATTATATGCCTGTAGGAAATGATGCGGCTATGGAACTTTTGCCGACAATGGAACAGAGAGTATACATAAAGCAGAGAGTAAGAGATATTCGAAACATGACTACCGGTAAAGGCCTGTTTACAATGGATTTCCAGAATGACGGTGAATTTGTAGGAGGCTGTATTGCGGGAGGAAGAAATTATTTTCATATTAATGCAAACGGAGACGCGGAGCCTTGCGTATTTATTCATTATTCCGGTGCAAATATCAGAACTCATTCTTTGCTTGAAATATTAAAACAGCCTCTATTTATGGCTTATCGGGATAACCAGCCTTTTAATGAAAATCATCTCCGTCCCTGTCCAATGCTGGAAAATCCGGAAATTTTAGAGCGTATGGTGAAGGAAACGGGAGCGAAATCTACTGATTTACAGTCGCCTGAGTGTGTGGAACATTTGTGCGGAAAGTGCCATGAATATGCGGAAAGCTGGGCGGCAGTGGCAGATAAAATGTGGCAGGAGGAACCCCATAGAAAGAGCAGTTATGAAAACTATAAGCCGAAAAAAGCAGGAAAATAAAGAAAAATCTTATAGCAGCAAAATGATGATAAAAGGAGTATTGTTGATTTTATTACTGATCTCATTAATTTGCTACAGAGATTCTCTGCAGAGCATATGGGAAGGCATTAAATCAGTTACAAAAAAGGAACTTTGCATCAGCATTCTCCTTGCAATATCAGGATATCTGCTTGAGGGAATGACTATTGCCTGTATGATGGGCATGGTCATTCCCCATGCGGCAACGGGTTATGGCATATGGGTTGCTTTTGTCTGTGAGTTTTATCGGCTAACCACATTGGGGAGCGGTTCAGGCTTTGCGGAAATTCATTATTTAACCCGAAAAGAAATAGAACCGGGAAAGGCTGCAACTTTGACAATGATTCAATATGTAATAAAAAGAATTGCTGTTATGCTGTTTGGTTTAGGTGGATTTATTTGTCTTTTCTGCAGAGAAAAAACAAGATTTCTATGTGCGGAGTACAAAGCCTTTATGGGCATAGGCTGCCTGATTACGGTAATAGTAATTGCGCTTTTCTTATGTCTTGCATTATCTGCAAAACTGGCGGCAGCAGCCTTAAAGTTTATGGATTGGCTTTGCCTGAAAGTGCCTTCTAAAGAAAAAGTTTTTTGTAAATGGAAAGAGCAGATTATGCTTTTAAACCGGTCAGGAAAAAGTATTCTTGGTGAAAAAAAGAAAATCCTTTGCCTTTTGCTTTTGCAGTCAGGAAAGCTTATGTTATTTTACAGCATACCGGCATGTTTTCTTTACGGAAAAACAGATTTGCTGGTAAGTGAAAGTATTTGCCTGATGGCGGTATCATTTATGCTGGCAGGAGTGATCCCTGCGCCTTCCGGAGCAGTGGCTCTGGAATTTGTATTTCTTTTGTTTTTTACCGGTTTTACAAATTATGATGTGGCAGTGCCTGCAATACTGCTTTTTCGGTTTGCAACATGGCTTTGTCCGGCAGTAATTGGAGGAGCGCTATTGTTTGGACGGAAAATAGTGTGAAAAAACCTATCTATTAAAATTCATTGCTCAATAAAAAATCGGCAATATGCATACATTTAATTCCCTCATAATTTCCCCCCGTATATTCATCTGCCCGCAGAATATATTTTGGATAATTATCTTTAATTTCCAACAGACGGTCATATTCTCGTTTTTGCGTTTCGGGAGAAAGAATTTTCCAGGTTGCCTGTATATATATTTTATCATTTTGTTTTATAGCAATAAAATCTATTTCACCATTTGGAGTTTTACCAATATTTATGGTGTATCCGCGCCGACGCAACTCTAAATATATTATATTTTCCAGCATGGAGGCAATTGAATTTTCATTGTAACCAAGCACGCTGTACCTAAGGGAGGTATCGGCCAAATAAAATTTTTCCTGTGTTTTTAAAAGCTCTTTTCCCTGAATATCATAGCGGGGGCACCGGTGCAGAATATAAGCTTTTTCCAATTTGTCCAGGTAATTGTAAACAGTTTCGTTGTCAATGACTCTTTTTTCAGATTTTAGATAATCGCAGATAGATTTTGCAGAAAAAGTATTACCTACATTATTAAAGACGAACTTTACTACACGTTCTAATTGATCAGTTTTTCTTATCTGATTTCGGCGTACAATATCTGAAAAAATAGTAGAGTTATAAATGTCTTTTACGATTGTATAAATCTCATCTTGGGAGTAGTGTTTTAGATGAACTGCCGGAAACCCGCCTGATTTGAGATATTCAATTAATTCCTGTTTTGGTTCTTTCAGCGTTGTGTAATGACTTTTAAAATCCAAATATTCAGCAAAAGATAACGTGTAAATTTGGAATGTAATATACCGGCCGGTCAAATAGGTAGAGAGCTCTGAAGACATCATTCTGGAATTGGAGCCGGTTACATAAATATCTACATCGAAATCAGACATTAGAGAATTAACTGTTTTTTCCCAATGAGGGATTTCCTGTACTTCATCTAAAAACAGATAAGTTTTTCTGTCTGAAACGAGATGTTCTTTTAATTCCAGATACATTTGTTTTGCAGTCATTCCATCATATTCCATTGAGTCATAACGATAGCTTAAAATACATTTTTCAGGAATTTCTCTTTTTTTCAGTTCTTCCATTAACATTTTTAGTATCGTAGATTTTCCGGAACGTCGTATTCCTGTCAAAATCTTTACAAAAGGAGCATCAATATATGATATAATTTTTTCAGTATAAAGTGGTCTTGGAATCATATTAAATACCTCCATAC
>VSNT01000159.1 GCA_009774465.1 Lachnospiraceae bacterium | reverse complement strand
GGTATATAAACATACTGTATAAAAAAGCGGGATAAAGTCATATGCCATCTCTGCCACAATTCCTTTACTGAACATGCCTTATAAGGCGAATTAAAATTGACCGGCAGTTCAATGTTAAACATTTTTCCAAGTCCCAAAGCCATGTCACTGTAGCCGCTGAAATCAAAATAAATCTCAAAGGTATAAGCCAAAACCACCAGTACAGCAGACGGTGTATCTAAAAACATTGTGTGGTCAAATCCATAATTTACGGGAATGGCCAGTACATCCGCAAGTAATACTTTTTTTCCAAGTCCTAATGTAAAAAGGGTAATACCCTTGGCAAAATTATCTGCCTGGAATCGTCGGTTTTTCAGATTTTCAAACTGAGGAATCATTTCCTTGTAAAGAACAATCGGACCTGCAATCAATTGTGGGAAAAAAGTTACAAAAACTAAATAATCAACAAAAGAATAGTGTTCTGCCTTACCAGTACACCTGTCAATAACAAAAGAAATCTGCTGAAAGGTAAAGAAACTGATTCCTAAAGGCAGCAGGATATTCTTCAATGTAAAATTTGTATGAAACGCCAGATTAATATTTTCAAAGAAAAAATCATAATACTTAAAATAGAAAATCAGTCCCAGATTCAATAAAATACCGGAAATCAAACCAAGCCGGTCTGTCAGTCTGGTACGGGAAAATTTCATCAGATAACTTAGAAAATAATTTCCAAGTATACTGACGATTATAACCAAAAGATAATTTACATTAAAGTACCCATAAAACCAAAGAGACATACCAGCCAAAAAAAGCATGGCCATTTTATATGCTTTTAAATTATTCACAAGATACCAGCCTGCAAGTACAAGCGGTAAAAATAAAAATATGAATATATAGGAATTAAATAACATAATTTTTCTCCCATCCCATATCGATAGTTTATCATACCTCTACATATTTTGTCTAATACATGGAAATACTTAGTAAATACAGATCATGTATAAAACATGAGGAGGAATTACTATGAAAAAAAATTATTTTATTTTTGGTACAATAACATTGCTCTGCTTCTCCATGCTTTTTTCCGGCTGCGGAAAAGACAACGCTGAAAATCATATGGAAAATAATCAGGCATATATAAATGAAGGAAACGGCGAAGAAGATGCTGTTAATACTTTGCAGGTAGGTACAAAATATAAAATAATCGGTCCTATGGACGATTTGAAAAATGCTGTTGTGGAAATTTTAGGAGAAAACTACTGGCCCGATACGCTGCTTAGTTCTGAAGAACTGGCGGAAAGAACCGGTATTTCTGAAAATATGTATGATGATTTTCTGGCTGAATACCAAAGAACAGAAGCAGGTATAGACATGATGATTCTTATAAAATCCAAAGAAGGAGAAATGGATACCATTGAAAAATATTTAAATGATTACCGGGAAACCCTTCTTAAAATTTATGAGCAGCAGCCTCAAAATAAAGCAAAGGTGTTTGCATCACGAATAGAAATTATTGATTCTTATATCTGCTATATTCAGCTTGGCGCTGATATTTCATCTCTTGAAATAAAAGGAAATGATGAAATGGTAGCCCATTGTCAGGAGGAAAATGAACGTGCTTTAGATATCATTGAAAAGAGAATTCTCTCTTCCTGATCTTTTTTACCTTTTGTCTGTTTTTCAAACTTAAAATTTAGTATAATAAAGCTATGATATTGTTTGGAAAGGACAAGACTTATGAAAAAGCTTATTTCATGGAATGTAAACGGACTGCGTGCCTGTGTAGAAAAGGGATTTTCTGATTTTTTTAAGGATGTGGATGCAGATATTTTCTGCCTGCAGGAAACCAAACTGCAGGAAGGACAGATAACTTTGGAATTGCCTGGTTATCATCAATACTGGAATTATGCAGAGAAAAAAGGATATTCAGGAACAGCCATTTTTACCAGAGAAGAACCTTTGTCTGTTTTTTATGGATTGGGAATAGAAAAACACGATCACGAAGGACGAGTTATCACTTTGGAATTCCAGAATTTTTATTTAGTCACTGTTTATACTCCTAATTCACAGGAAGAATTAAAGAGACTTTCTTACCGGATGGAATGGGAAGATGACTTTTTAGCTTATCTGAAAAAATTAGAAGAAAAGAAACCGGTAATTGTTTGCGGAGATATGAATGTTGCACACAGGGAAATTGACTTGAAAAATCCTAAAACAAACCGTAAAAATGCAGGGTTCACGGACGAAGAAAGAAACAAATTCTCCCTTCTTTTAGAGGCAGGGTTTACAGATACCTTCCGGTATTTTTATCCTGACTTAGAAGGCGCTTATTCCTGGTGGTCATACCGGTTTAAGGCCAGAGAAAAAAATGCAGGGTGGCGTATTGATTATTTTCTTACATCTGAAAAGTTAAATAATTCTTTAAAAGATGCTGTTATCTACAAAGATATTTTTGGATCAGATCATTGTCCGGTAGGATTATTAATAGAGGATTAGCACTAAAAGCTAATCCTCTATCAATCTAAGACCTGCAGTATCTGTAACCGGAAGGGAAAATACAATAGATTTCGCCCGGCTGTCCATGCCTGCTTTTTCCATAATTGCACTCATGATCGCATTCTTTTGTTCTTTTCTGGTAACAATAAATATCATTTCCTTATCTGCCGCAATGGACACTCCCATGAACTTTTCCGCTATTTCCATTCCGGTTCCTCTTGCATGAATTACCGTACCGCCATATGCTCCTGCTTCCCGGGCGGCATTCATAATTAAATCTATATTTCCCTGATTTGCAATTACAATAATAAGTTCATGTACTGTATCCTTCAAGGTTGATTCCTCCTCTTTCTGATATTCTTTCCCTTCTAAAAGAAACTGTAATACCTTTTTTCCTCCAATACTGCTTAAAGGAATAATAAAGGCAATCCCTCCGCCTGGAGCATCAATTTTAAGTTTTTGCTGAAGTTTTTTCTTAATAAAAAACCATTCCTCTTCTTCATGCACAGAAAACAAAACAAGCTTTTCCGCGCCTTCCAAACCAAAATAATCCAGTATATCACTGCTTGCAGTGCCTTTTCCCAAGCTTGCAAACATAACATGCTGTTCATTTTCTTTATACAGTTCCTGATATTTTTTTCCTATTTTTCTATCAACAATCGTTGTCATTAAATATAATTTACCCATATGTCATCTCATTTCTATAATTCGATAATTTCCATATCTCCGTAAGCTTCCAGCGGCACGCGTTCTTCTTTTCCAGCGGCTTTCTTTCTAAGGCTGCTCTCCTTCAACCTGTAAACCATACCCATTGTCTGAATAGTAATAAGAGGCGTCATGGCAACCATAGCAATAATTCCAAAAGCATCTGTGATGATAGTTCCTCCCAATGCCGCACATGCACCCATCGCAAAAGGAAGAAGAAAAGTTGCTGTCATAGGACCAGATGCCACACCACCGGAGTCAAATGCAATTGCTGTAAATATTTTTGGTACAAAAAAGGTTAAAATTAATGCGATTGCATATCCGGGTAAAATAAACCACAAAATTGAAATACCGGTAAGTACCCGGATCATGGAAAGCCCTACTGACACAGACACGCCAATGGACAAACTAAGTCCCATTGCTTTTGCAGAAATGGCCCCCGAGGTTATTTCTTCCACCTGCTTCGTAAGGACAAATACTGCCGGTTCCGCCAATACAATAAAATAACCAATCACCATACCGATAGGAACAATAATCCATCCATAGGAAAGTGCTGCTATGGTCTGCCCCAAATAATTTCCAGCCGGCATAAATCCAACATTAACACCTGTAAGAAATAATACCAGACCTACGTATGTATATACCAGACCAATACCTATTTTAATCAATGCTTTTTTACTGATATTCCTTGCAATAATTTGAAAAACACCAAAAACCAGAATAATAGGGAGAAGAGAAATTGCCATTTCCTTTATGTAAGTGGGAATTTCCTTTGAAAACAATCTCCATAAATCGACTGTATTGTCAACAATTTTTATACTGTCAGACACATATTCTTCCTGTCCCGGATGAAAAACCATTCCAAGAATTAAAACTGCAAGAATAGGGCCTATGGAGCAAAGTGAAACCAGACCAAAGCTGTCATCTGCCGCATGTTTATCACTTCGGATTGCAGTAATACCAATACCAAATGCCATAATAAATGGAACAGTCATCGGGCCTGTGGTTACTCCGCCGGAGTCAAAAGAAATAGAAAGAAAATCCTTTGGCACAAAAAGAGTAAGGATAAACACCAGTACATAAAAAAATACAAGCAGATGAGATAATGCAATTCCAAACAGCATACGAAGTAATGCAACTACCAGAAAAACTCCAACTCCAACAGCCACTGCCAAAATAAGAACCACATTAGGCACCGAAGGAACCTGCTGCGCCAAAACCTGAAGATCCGGTTCTGAAACAGTAATAATAACCCCCATTACAAAACTGATTAAAATCATAATCGGAAGGTTTTTGGACTTGGTCATGATTGTACCGACTCTTTCGCCCATAGAAGTCATTGACATATTTACGCCAATATTAAAAAGCAGCATCCCCACAATCAACAAAACTGCTCCCACTAAAAATGTCATTAATATACTGGGAGGAATAGGCGCAATTGTAAAACACAATAATAAAACAATTGCCAGAATGGGAAATACCGCTTTTAGAGTTTCATATAAACTTTCTTTAATTTTAGATCTGCTTACCTGCAAAAATATCAAACGCCTTTCTTAAATAAATTTTTCTTAATGCTATAATAACATAATTTATTATCTGTCTGCTAAAAAAATTCAGATTTAATAAAAAATTAAATTATTCCTTCATTTCTTTTAAGACGCTTAAAGAAAGTGGAACAGATAAAAGTAATGTACACACATCTGACACTGCCTGTGTCATCTGTACGCCTAAAAGTCCAAAGCAATAAGGAAGAATCAGAATTAAAGGTATAAAGAAATACCCCTGCCTTGCTCCTGCCACAATAGATGCTTTCAAAGCTTTTCCTATGGACTGCAGCATCATATTGCTCATTACAATCCATGCATTTAAAGGGAAAGTGATACATTGCAGCCTAAGCGCTGTCGTACCTGTTTCTATTACCTTTATGTCTTCTTTTCGAAATAACGCCACAATATCCGGTGCAAAAATTCCACATAAAAGAGAAATAAACACTAAAAATATAAATGCATATTTTACACAAAAATAAAATCCTTCTCTTACCCTGCCATAAAGCTTTGCCCCATAGTTAAATCCACATACCGGTTGAAATCCCTGCCCAAATCCAATTAACGCTGAATTTGCAAACATTGTAATTCTGTTAACAATTGACATACCGGCAATAGCTGCATCTCCATGCAGCCCGGCCGCATGATTTAAAAAGATAACTGCTATACTTCCAAGCCCCTGTCTGCACAGGGAAGGAATTCCTCCCCTGAAAATTTCTTTAAGAAAATGATGATTTACTTTTAAATTTTTAAAACGTATAACGATACTTCCACCCCTGCTTACCAAAATTACAAGTAAAAGAAAACTACAAAGCTGGCTGGTTATCGTTGCAATTGCCGCTCCTGAAATGCCCATTTGAAAGCCAAAAATTAAAATGGGATCTAACACAATATTAAGTACCGCGCCGGTTACAATTCCCACCATAGCAAGAGATGCCCGTCCCTGAAACCTGAGCTGATTATTTAGTACCAGAGAAGAAGTCATAAAAGGAGCTCCTAAGAGGATAATACTTAAATATTTTTTGGTATATGGAAGAATCGTAGGTGTAGAACCAAGGGCTACAGATAAGGGATTTATGAAAATTATTCCAGATAAAGCAATTAAAATTCCACTGAAAAAGGACAGGAAAAATCCATTTGCAGCCATTGTTTCTGCTTCATCAAATTCTTTACTTCCAAGCTTCCTTGAAATATAATTTCCGGAACCATGTCCGAAAAAGAAACCTACAGCCTGAATAATTGCCATAATGGAAAAAGCCACACCTACTGCTGCTGTTGACTGGGTATCCAGCTTTCCTACAAAAAAAGTATCCGCCATATTATAAAAGGATGTAACAAGCATACTGATAATTGTAGGCACTGCCAAAGAACAGATAAGCTTTGGTACCGGAGTCGTAGTCATTTGTGTATATTTTTCTTCCTGATTCAATCTAAAACGCCTCCCTGTAATATTTTATAACTCGACAATCTTTGTGGCAACATGTTCCATAAACATTTTATCATGTTCTACAAGTATCATGGTAGGTTTAAATTTTAAAATTAATTCCTCAATCTGCATACGGGAAAATACATCAATAAAATTCAATGGTTCGTCCCAAATATAAAGATGTGCCTGTTTTAATAAACTGCCTGCCAAAAGGACTTTCTTTTTCTGTCCTCCACTGTATTCTTCAATTCTCTTCTCAAACTGGACTCTGGAAAAATCCAATTTTCGCAATATTGTTATAAAAAGTGTTTCATCAACGTTATTTTGGGCAGCATATTCTTTTATTGTGCCATGAAGCATGGATGTATCCTGAGAACAATAGGATATAATCATTTGATTTGGAATTTCAATACATCCATTTTTTACTGTAGGGAAACTTTCTTTTTCTTGTGTTTCAATAATGAAATTTTGCATAATAGATTTTAAAATACTTGACTTTCCACATCCATTTTTCCCTTTTAAAAAAATTCTGTCGCCCTGATTAACTTCTAAATTAAAATTTTGAATAATCTCTTTTTCACCATATGCAATCATGCAGTCTTCCATACTGACTATTTTTTCTTTATAATGCTTTAAAGGCATAATTTTCAAATCTTCCACTGACTCCAGATTTTTTAATAATCCTGACTTTTCTTCAATTTCCTTTTCCCTTCTCTTTTCTAAATTCTTACGACGCATTTGCATTCTACGGGATTTTTCACCTATATAATCCCGATTGGCGATATGCTGCCCATTTTTAAAAGACTTGACTCCCAACTTAGTATTTTCCACATGATCTGCCCATTGTCCGGCAGTCCTGGAAGCCAGCGTCAATCTGTGAATATCTTTTTTCAATTTTTCATTTTCATTTAGTTCATAAGAATCCTGCCTTTTTTTGTTTTCCCACCATGAACTGAAATTTCCCTGCTGTACTTCAATATCAGTTTTGTTAATTACAAGTACGTGATCCACACATCCATCCATAAAATTCCTGTCATGTGAAACCAGAATAAATCCTTTTTTACTATTTAAATATTTTTTCAGAATTTCTCTTGCCTCCATATCAAGATGATTCGTAGGCTCATCAATCAGTAAAAAATGATTTTCTTTTGTAAATAAAAGCGCCAGTAAAACCTTTGTCTGCTCACCATTACTTAAAGTAAAAAATGGTCTGTAAAAAATATCTGCATCCATCTGTAAAAAATTTAATTCTCTGCATATTTTCCAGAATTCATATTCAGGATAAATTTCTTCTATTACATCAATTGTATTTTTTTCTTTATCCTTAATTTCAAAGCTGTG
>VSNT01000158.1 GCA_009774465.1 Lachnospiraceae bacterium | reverse complement strand
AGGATGGAGACATAAGAATAAAGCTTAAAATTGGCCGGGAGGATTTTATGCACGAAACCCCTGGCTTCGCTGTACCGGAACAAAGGCTATAACTTTACCATTACCTCCTCAACTGCCTACGATCAAAAGTGGATGCGTGGAAGAAACGTTTATGAAAACATTGACCGGGTGGTGGACAGCGTTTTTGCCAACTATCTGTCAAGGCCCGGGGTAAGACAGCCCATTTTTACTGCTTACTGTGATGGAAGGCGGGTTACCTGTGACGGATTAAGCCAGTGGGGTTCCAGATATCTGGCGGAGGAAGGATATTCTGCTATTGACATTATCCATTATTATTATGGAAATGATATGTACATCAATTCTGCTGACAGCATTGCAGGGGTACCCTCTTCCTGGCCCGGATATAATCTGACCATTGGCTCTTCCGGTGAAAAGGTAAGACAGATGCAGCAGCAGTTAAACAGAATCGCCCAAAATTATCCGGCTATTCCCAAAATAGCAGTGGATGGCATCTATGGACCGGCTACCGCTCAGTCAGTAAAAGCCTTTCAGGGAATTTTTAACCTGCCCCAGACCGGCGTTGTTGATTACCCCACCTGGTACAGCATTTCCAATATTTACGTAGGAGTAAGCCGCATCTCCGAACCCGGCTGATTACCTTAATTTACATTTCCACTGCCAGCCTGCGCCCTGTACAGAGGCAGCAGGCTGCATCTTTTTTTGAAGGCTTGTTGCGAAGAAGGGTAAAACAATGGTATACTTAATTTGGATATTTACGCAAGACAAACAGGCGAACCGGAGGAAACAAAAGCGTGCAGGATGCAGTAAAGAGAATACTGGAAGGAAATTTTAATAAAGACATTCATGCGTTGGATTTTTCAAGCCCTGTAATTGAACTTACTCTGCACGAAGGAGAAGATTATGAGGGAAGTTTTACCATTTTGGGACCGGAAAATGAGTTCACAGAAGGGATTGTTTCCTCCAGCAGACTTAGAATGCAGTGCCTGACAGATAAGTTTTCGGGCCCCCAGGAAGAAATTCTGTATTTTTTTGATGCGTCCGGCATGACGGAAGGAGAAACGTTAAGAGGAGAATTCAGGGTAATATCCAATCAGGGAGAGTACTATGTCCCCTATGTTGTGACGATTGCCTCCGGCACATTAGAATCGGGAATGGGGAAAATTAAAAATCTGTTTCACTTTGCAAACCTTGCCAGAACAAACTGGGAGGAAGCAGTAAATTTATTTTACTCAAAGGACTTTGAACGGGTTTTTGGCGGCGTGGACAGGCAGTATTATGGAGCCTACAAAGGCCTGCTGGGAGGAAGCAGACGGGAACAGAATGTGGAAGAATTTCTTCTGCAGATTAAAAAAAAGCAAAAAAACGAATTCCTTTTGGAGGAATCGGAGATACGAATAGAAAACCCCGCAGATATGGCCTACTGCAGGCTTGTCATTAACCGGAATGGCTGGGGATATTCCGAATTAAACATTTCCGCACAGGGAGAATTTATTGTACTGGAGAAGGAAATCATCAGAGATGAGGATTTCCTTGGAAACTGTTACAGGCTGCCTTTTTATATTTCACAAAAAGGGCTTCACGCAGGCAGAAATTACGGAACCATTCATCTGGATAATCCTTACGTATCCCTTAAGGCGGAAATCCTGGTTATAAACAGACCGGTTACTGCAAAAATACCGGGAGTCCGAAGGCAGAAAAAGCATACTATTATGGAACTGATGCAATATTATGAGGCATTTCGTACCAAAAAGATCAGTGCGGCTTCCTGGATGAAGGAAACGGGAGAATTAGTAGATGCACTGATTCAGATGGATGAAAGAGATCCGGCTTCCAAACTGTTCCAGGTACAGCTTTTGATTACGATGGAGCGGTACAATGAAGCCCAATGGCTTTTGGAGCAGACCGGTGCCCTGATGGAAGAAAGTTTTGATCCGGCGCTGTATTGTTATAAACTTTATTTAACCACGCTGCTGAACAGGCAGGAAAATTACATTGATGAAATAGCCGGACAGGTGGAGAGAATTTTTGCTCAAAACTCTGACAACTGGCGGATTGCCTGGCTGCTGTTGTATCTTGCAGATGACTATACCAGGAGTCCTTCAAGAAAATGGCTTATTTTAGAGGAACAGTTTAAACAGGGCTGTAAAAGCCCGGTGATTTACATAGAAGCATGGAATCTGCTTCTTTCAAATCCTGCCCTTTTGATGCGGCTGGACGCATTTGAACTGCAGGTGCTTTCCTATGCTGCAAAAAGAGAACTGCTTACTTGCGGCGTGATTAATCAGATTGTTTATCTCGCCCAGAAGCAGAAAAATTATACAGGAAGATTATTTTTTATTTTAAAGGCGTGCTACGTGGCAGCACCCACAGATGAGGTGCTTCTGGCTATATGCACCCTGCTGATTAAGGGGAACATAACGGATGAAAAAGCATTTTTCTGGTATGAAAAGGGAATTGAAAAGGAATTAAGAATCACAAGGCTTTATGAGTACTATATGATGTCCTTAAGGCTTAGGGACGACTGCGTAATACCGAAAATCGTTTTAATGTATTTTGCCTTTGACAGCAGCCTTGACAGTCTGCATAATTCGTTTCTTTATGCATATGTATACCGGAATAAAGAACAGTTCCCGGAGCTGTATCAAAGCTACAGAGAACAGATAGAACGCTTTCTGGTATTTCAGATTATAAAGGGAAAAAGCAACCGCTATCTGGCGTACCTGTACAAAAATCTGCTGACACAAATGATGATTACCGAGGAAACAGCAGGGGGACTTATAACAGTGCTTTTTATTCAGTGCCTGACGGTAGTCCGGGAAGACATTAAAAAAGTAATTCTGGTTTATGAAAAAGAGTGTCAGGAAACGATTTATCAGATGACAGGAAAGGAAGCATATATTCCCATATATGGAAGTGATTTCCAACTGCTTCTGGAGGATGGAAGGGGAAACCGCTATTGCAGACAGGAGGAATATACCCTTGAAAGACTTCTTCTGCCGGATAAATTTGCTGGTATGATTGCGCCTTATGTAAGCGGCTGCATACATTTTGATTTGTGGCTGTGTGAAAGAGGCCGGGAAATTGGTGTGGTAAGCAGTGAAAATGTGGAGTACATGAAGCGGGTTGCCGCTTCCGAACAGGCGGATGCGCCGGTTAAGCAGGAAATACGAATGAAGTTGATTCATTTTTTCTATGACAATGACAGAATGAATGAGCTGGATGATTATTTAAGAGAGCTAAAGCCGGAACAGGTGGAAAACAGCAGCTTTACGGAAGTAGTGCGTTTTATGGTTATCCGCGGCATGTATGAAAAAGCCTATGAGTGGATCAGACTTAGGGGCGGAGAAGGGGTGGAGGCAAAGCTTTTAGTAAGGCTTTGCAGCAGGCTGCTTTTTATGGAAGATTTTTCAGAAGATACCACCATGAAGCAGCTGGCATTTATGGCATTTAAAGCAGGCAAATATGATGAAAGGCTGCTGGAATATCTGTGCGCCCACTTTAAAGGAACCAGCAAAGAAATGCGGGATATCTGGAAAGCGGCAGATGCTTTTGGGATAGATACCTATGGGCTGTGTGAACGGATTTTATTGCAGCTCCTTTATACCGGCGCCTATGTGGGAGAGAGAGAGCAGATTTTTAAAAGCTATGTTTCCGGCGGTGCAAAAACCGAGGTTGAGCTTGCAGTTCTTGCTCAATGTGCCTATGATTATTTTGTAAAGGACAAGCTGATAGATGAGTTTGTACTTGAGGATGTACAAAAGGCAGTGGAAAGAAGGGAGGAGCTTCCCTTTGTATGCAAGCTTGCCTATACGAAATATTATGCGGAAAATAAAAAGCAGATCAATGAAGTGGTTTCCCATTACCTGCTTTTGTTCCTCAGGCAGATTCTTAACCGTAATAAGTATTTTCCCTACTTTTTGGAGTATGTTGATAATGTTGCTTTCATGAGGACGTTTATGGATAAGACCATGATAGAATACCGTGTCAGGGAAGGCAATAAAGCAATGATTCACTACCTGATTGAAAGAGACGGGGACAGTGAGGGAGAATACATAAAAGAAGAAATGCAGAATATGTTTGGCGGTGTTTGCGTCAAGCAGTTTATTCTTTTCTTTGGGGAACGCCTGCAGTATTATATTGCAGAGGTGGAAGAGGGAAAGGAGAGGCTTACGGAAAGCGGAACCTTAAGCCACAGCGACACGGAAAGGGACGAGAGGGAAAGCAGATACACAATGCTGAATGATATTTCCATTGGGCGTAATCTGCACGACTATGGTACGATGGAAAATCTTCTTTATGAGTATTTTGAATATGATCATGTGATAAAGGAATTATTTCACATGCTTTAGTAAATTGGGGAGTTTTTAAGCAGATGTTTCAAAACCAGAAAGAACTTGCAGGGAAAAAAAATCATAAAAAAGTGGTGGTAGGATATGATCTGGGATCAGACTTTGCACAGATCAGCTACTGTGGTCTGGGGGAGGAGCCGGAGACAGTTTCGGCAGTAACCGGCACCGAACAGTATAATATTCCGGTGGTGCTCTGTAAAAGAAGCGGTGTGGGACAGTGGTATTATGGAAAAGAGGCTGTGAAATACGCAAAAGAGGGAGAGGGAACTTTAGTAGAAAATCTGCTTGATCTGGCGGAAAGAGGAGAAGAGGTTATTGTTGAGGGGGAAGCATTTGATCCGTCGGCGCTTCTTACCTTATTTGTAAAGCGGAGCCTGGCTCTTTTAAATATCCGGATTTCCGCAGCAAAAATAGAAGCCTTTATGTTTACCGTGGAACAGCTTACTCCCCGCATTGTGGACGTGCTTGGAAAGGTGGCGGCAGGTCTTAAACTGGAAACTTCCTATATGTGTTTTCAAAGCCACAGGGAAAGTTTTTATGCCTATATGCTTCATCAGGATAAAGAACTGTGGAAAAATGATGTGTTAATCTTTGAATATAATAAAAGCTTAAAAGGACTGCGTCTGGAATGCAATAATAAAACCCAGCCCAAGGTTGTTTTTATTGAGCAATTGGATTATCCTGTGATGGAACGCAGAGTCTGGAAGGAAGAGGAAGCATTAAAAAAGCAGCAGATGGAGGAACTGGATCAGTTGTTTTTCAGCATTGCCCAGGAGGTATTAAAAGAAAAAATTGTATCCACAATTTTTCTTCTTGGGGATGGATTTAAAGAAGAATGGCCCAAAGAGTCTTTAAAGCTGCTTTGTAGAAACCGCAGAGTGTTCCAGGGAAATAATCTCTACAGCAAGGGAGCCTGTTATGGGATGGCCGAACGGTTAGCGCCCGGTTCTTTGTGGAAAGAATATGTTTATCTGGGAAGCGATAAATTAAAATCCAACATTGGAATGAAGGTTTTGCGTAAGGGGGAGGATTCCTATTTTGCAATTTTGGATGCAGGCGCAAACTGGTATGAGGCAGCAGCAGAGTTTGATATTATATTGGAAAGCGGAAATGAGCTGGAGCTTTTAATTACGCCTCTGACAGGAGGAAATGTGGCCAGCAGAATCCTTACTTTGGAGGGACTTCCGGAGCGGCCGGCGCGTACGACCAGATTGAATGTACGCATTGAAATGACCGGGGTGGATCAGGCGGCAGTTACCATAGAAGATATGGGGTTTGGAGAACTGGTTCCATCCAGTGGAAAAGCATGGACGCAGATGGTTCAGGTTTAAATTTAAGGGAGCGCATTTATGGGCAGAGTATTGTTATGTACAGGAAAGTATGCCAAAAAACCATATTGTTTTGAGAATGTATGTGTGAATGTGTATTGTGTGGAAGAACTGTGTTTTTTATTTGCAGGCAACCCCTTTATGATTGATCAGAGCATAATGAGGGAAGAGCTTGCGCAATGGTTGGATAATGAATGCGGACTTACAGATCTGAGCCATCAGCTTCTAAATATTTTAGGAAAAGGCAGTCAACCTGGAATCTTTGTCAATACCATTATGAGTTATGTCAATTATTGTACTGACACGGAGATTAAAAAAATTGATCAGGTTCTGCAGGGAAATGTAGGATTAAATGATTTTGAAAGACAGAAAAAGCAGGCGGATTTTCTGTTGAAAAACCGCCGGTATATGCTGGCGATTGAGGAATACGATACTCTGTTAAGAAGATTGCCCGATACGGAAAGCGCTTTGAAGCCTGTTATTTACCACAATATGGGCGCGGCCTATGCAGGACTTTTTATGTTTGAGCTTGCAGCAAGATATTTTAAAAAGGGTTATGATATGACGAAAAATGAAGAGTCGGGCATAGAATTTTTAGCGGCACAGAGGATGTATTTAAGCGAGGAAGCATACATTGCATTTATCGGAGAACATGGGGAATATTATAATTTATCCATGCAGGTGGAAAAAAGACTGACAGCGGCAAGGGAGGAGTTTGAGGCATCTGAGGAAAACAGGATGCTGACAGCTCTGAAAATATATAAGGATGAGGGAAATGCTGCTTCTTATTATGAAGAAATTGATAAGATCATAGCAAAAAAGAAGGATGAATACAGAGAGTTTGTCTCGTAAAAGGTGGAGTATGGGATTATTAAAAAAGCTGTTTAACTGGAAAAAGAAAGTCGAAGATCCGGTTTTTGAGATTGAAGACTGGAATGAAGTGGTTTATGACAGAAGCGATTTGAAAATTAATGACGCGAAGCAGCGTAAAGAGTACGTAAAGGGGTGCCTTGAACAGATGGCAGAGGCATCAAAGGAACTGGAAACGCTGCAGTTTGAGTATAATATGGTGACTTCATATCTCAAGGACATGGAAGAAATTGAAGCTTTGCCGGAGGAAGAAAAAGAAGAGCTTATGGTATACGCGCGAAAAATCGATGAACTGGAAGAAAGACAGTCCGGTTATAAAACACGCGCCAACCGGATGAGCGACGTGAAATACCACCAGATAGAACGGATGGAGGAAGAAGTTCAGGAAGGGTATGAAAAGCTGGCCGAGACAGAAGAGTATCAGGAACTGATCAAACGTGATTTAAAGAAACTGGATGGGGAAAAACATGCCTATCAGTTTCGAAAAAATGAACTTCACAGGCTGATAGAGGATACCAGATCCATGACGATTGTCTGTACCGTTGCAGTGATTGTCTGTATTTTGCTGCTTATGGCCCTGCAGTTTGGGCTGCAGATGAACACCAAACCCGGATATCTGGCGGCAGCGGCAGTGGGCGCCATAGCTATCACCGCCATCTTTGTTAAATATAATGATTCGGTAAGAGAATTAACCAGGGTAGAAAATGGAATCGGGCAGATTATCCGCCTGCAAAATACGGTAAAAATAAGATATGTAAATAATACCCATCTGCTTGACTACTTATATTTAAAATATAACGTATCCAGCGCAAGCGAGCTGGGAAAGAGCTGGCAGCAGTACCAGGAGGAAAAGGAGCAGCGCCACAACTACCAGATGGCGGAGAGAGAGCTTGACCAGTGCCAGAAAGACCTTTTGCATGTACTCAGGCGTT
>VSNT01000157.1 GCA_009774465.1 Lachnospiraceae bacterium | reverse complement strand
GAAAGGAAAACATAGATGGTACAGAGTTTTTAGCTACAGAGGTAGAGATTAAAGAGTAATTGATTAACACTTTAATTAAGTTTAAAAAGAAAGGGAAGAGTAGGAAAGTATGAAAAAAGTAAAAAGAATAACAGCAATTATAATGTTATTTGCTATGATAATGGTTACGATTTCCGGCTGTGGCAGTAAACCGGCAGCCCAGGGAAATGTGGCAGCGGAAAATCAGGAAGGAAACAGTACGGATGATAAAAAAGAAGAAGGAACAAATGAGCCGGTTGCAATGGGGCGGTATGTGGAACAGGTGACTGATTTGTCCGAACAGATTGGAGGATATCAGAATAAAATTTTTAAGCTGGCGGATGGACAGATTATCATAACGGATGAATACAGGGAATTTATTGTGTCAAAGGATAACGGAGCCACCTGGGAAACTTATCAGCAGGACTGGTTCAGTAAACTGCTTGAAGATGAAACTTACATTCATGATATACAGATAGGAATGGATGGAACGGTATATGTTGTTGTAGAAGTAGAAGACAGTCTGGAAGATGAAAATGCAGATGAGGAAGAAGGTACCTTAGAAACAGAGGAAAATTATGTACCTGAAATTCACAACAGACTTTTAATTGTTAAGCCGGATGGAACGGAGCAGTTTGTTGAAACGCCTGTAGAAGGTAACTTTATACGCGGCGTATGGGTATCTGAAAATGGCAGAGTCTTTATTACAATGTACGGCGAACCTGTTTATGAAGTGAAAGAGGATGGGAGTTGTGAAGCATTTCTTACGGTAAATGGCAATATACCGGAATTAATTCAATTTCAGGGAAATTTGATGATCCTTGACGGATATGATTATGATGGATTTTTGATTTATGACATGGAGAAAAAAACCTATATAGAGGATGAGGTGCTGGCAGATTTTATTACGGAAAATTACAAAAACAGAGATACCAATGGAGGCAGCTGGCATGATTTGTATTTTTGTACCGGGGAAGAAGGAGTGCTCTATCTTGCAGGAGAAAAAGGACTGTACCGGCATGTAATTGGCGGAAGCGCTATGGAGCAGATTGTTGATGGAAATCTCAGCACTTTCGGTAATCCTGCATATCAGTTGGAAGGAGTTATCCTTTTAGATAATAATGAGTTTTTAATATTATTTACCGGAGGGAAGCTGGTAAAGTATGTTTATGATCCCGATATTCCCACAGTGCCTAATGAAAAATTAATTATTTACAGCTTAAATCAAAATGATACGGTCCGTCAGGCAGTATCCCTGTATCAGGCAGCCAATCCGGAGGTTTATGTACAATATGAAGTTGGAATTGATGAAAACAGTTCCGTTACAAAAGAGGATGCATTGAAAAGTTTAAATACCAAAATTATGGCCGGAGATGGGCCGGATGTTTTGATTCTGGACAATATGCCTGTAGATGCTTACGTAGATAAAGGGCTTTTAATGGATTTAAAACCTGTGCTTGACAGCCTTAATGGAGATGGTGCAATCTTTACCAATATTGCGGATGCTTTTGAAAAAGATGGAAAAGTATATATGATGCCCTGTGAAATAAATCTGCCTGTAATCCTGGGCAGAGAAAAAACAGTTTCATCCATGAACGACCTGAAAAGTTTAGCAGATGGAGTAGAGAAAATGCGTGATGAAATATCCGGTGCAGATCTGCTTGGAATTGCTTCGGAAAGAGGAGTCATGAGAATGTTTGCCATGACCTGTATTCCTTCCTGGAAAACAGAAAATGGAGAGATTAATATGCAAAATATCTCAGATTTCCTTGAGGAGACAAAGCGAATTTATGATGCCCAAATGAACGGTCTTGACAGTAAAATTAAAGAATATTGGGATAATTTAAATGATTATTATATGCAGGACATGGGAATTTTGAGAGAAGATTCCAAATATTTCAGAACAGGGCTGGATGAGATAGGATATGTTGGAAAGAGCAGGCAGATGGTCAGTGGAACAATTTATGATATTTTTGCTTATGCAATGACTACCTCTGTACCCAGAATCAATGGTTTTGAGGATACACAGCTTAAGCTTATGCCTGGTCAGAGCCAGAATGTATTTTGGGCCCAGACCATAGCAGGAATCAGCGCGGCATCAGAAAATACAGATCAGGGGGAAGCGTTTTTAAAGGTGCTTTTGGGAAAAGAAAATCAGACATCTACCTTTTTAGGACTTCCTGTAAATAAAGCGGCCTTAGAAGAAAAGCTGACTCCCAGTTCAGAAGTTGGGGAAAATGGAGAATATTCTTCCATAGCCAGCAGTGATGGGGAAGGAACCTACATTGAAATGACGATTTACTGGCCGGATGAAGAAAACATAAATACACTCCGCGGATGGATGGAAGGTGCATCTACCCCCTATGTTGAGGATGTAAGACTGGAAGATGCAGTATATAAAGAAGGCGCCTTATATATGCGGGGAGAAAAGAGCCTGGAAGAAGCTGTTTCTGCAATAGAAAAGAGCGTTGCGCTGTATATGGCGGAATAGGAAAATATATTGGTTGGTGATGGAATGTTATTTTCTAAAAATAAAAAAAGGAGCAGAGAAAATCGGGCATTTTTTCTGTTCCTTGCCCCCAGCTTTTTGGGAGTGCTCATTTTTGTAGTAATGCCTTTCTTAGATGTGTTTAAGAGATCTTTTACCACAGCAATAACAGGACAGTTTCGGGGAGTTGAAAATTATAAAATTATTTTTACCAATCAGGCTTTTCATCTGGCAGTGAAAAATACTCTGTATTTTACAGCAGTCTGTATTCCTTTGCTGGTAGTAACAGGATTTTTGATTGCACTGCCTCTTAGCAGATTGAAAAATGCAGGAACCATAAAATCTTTTTACTTATTTCCTCTTGCCATGCCGGTTGCAACTATTGTAATGGTATGGAAAATGCTGTTCTATAGGCAGGGATTTTTAAATCTGGCTCTTACTAGTCTGGGTGAATGGACCGGGCTTTGGGGAGAAATACATACGGATTACCTGGGTACAGGAGCGGCATTTTGGGTGCTGGTATGCAGTTATGTATGGAAAAATACCGGATACACAGTGGTTTTATGGCTTGCAGGAATTTTAGGAATACCTACGGAAATTTTAGATGCTGCAAAGGTAGATGGGGCAGGAAGTTTTCAAAGGGTATGGTATGTAGTTCTGCCAAATTTAAAGGGAAGTCTTTATACCATTGTTATTCTGTCTTTCTTGAATTCCTTTAAAATTTACAGGGAAGCGTATCTGGTGGCAGGCTCTTATCCCCATCAAAGCATCTATCTGCTTCAGCATTTATTTAATAACTGGTTTGTAAATCTGGAATTTGACAAAATGGCGGCAGCAGCAATATGCACCGGAGGATTTTTGTTTGTTGTAATTATTTTATTGCAAAAGGTTTGGGATAAAGATGAAGGATAAAAAGGAAAGGGCAGCATATAAATATAAGTTAAGCGGAAATGTACAGGACAGCCTGACAGCAATCGTGCTGTTAATACCGGCATTGTTTACAGTTTTACCGATTATCCTGCTTCTTACAGGTTCGGTGATGGACCAGTATGAATTAAAAGGTTATTTAAATTCTATTTTTACGGATGGATTGGAGTTTATCAGTTGGAAGCTGATGCCGGATTACCCTACTTTTGAAAATTATGGGAAGCTTTTGTTTTTCAGCCCCCAGTTTTTTGTTCTTTTTTGGAACTCCATAAAAATGGTGGCCTGGATACTGGCAGGGCAGCTTCTTATGGGGGTTCCTGCCGCATGGGCATTTGCCGTTTACAAGGTGCGGGGCAGCAGATTTCTTTTTGCGTTTTACGTGGTGCTTATGCTTTTACCTTTTCAGGTTACGATGCTTTCCAGTTATCTGGTGCTGGATAGATTGTCTTTACTGAATACGCAGCCGGCGGTTATTTTACCGGCAGTATTTTCTACCTTTCCTGTTTTTCTCTGTTATGGAGGATTTCGCAGTATTCCAGAACAGCTTTATGAAGCGGCCAGAATAGATGGGGCAGGAGAGGGATTTATTTTTTTAAAAATAGGACTGCCTTTGGGGAAAAGTGGAATTTTATCGGCATTAGTTTTGGGATTTTTAGAGTATTGGAATATGGTTGAACAGCCAATGGCCTTTCTGGAAGATAAAGCGTTATGGCCATTATCCCTGTATTTGCCGGAAATTACCTGGGCACGGGCCGGTTACGCATTTTGTGCATCTATTATTACCTTAATACCTGCAGTATTTGTATTTGTTATGGGGCAGGATTATCTGGAACAGGGAATTATATATTCAGGATTAAAAGAATAGGGAAAGGCATGGGTACACATATGGTTAAGAAAAAAGCTGTTACAGGGTTTATTTTATTTTTAGCAGGTATGTGGATTTGTACTTTAATTTCAAAAAGTGTCTATACCTCCAGACTGCCGGTGGTAAGTACTGCTTCGCCGGAAAGTAAGTATATTGAACACAGAATAGAGGCGGAAGGCATTGTAATAGAAGGGGGGAAGCAGGCAGTTACTGTGCTTTCCGGTCTTCGTGTGGAATCGGTTACGGTTCGCGTGGGTGATAAAGTTGAAGAGGGAGATATCCTTTTTCAGGTGGATTTGGAAGATTTAAAAAATTTGATAGAAGAAAAACAGGATGAAATAAATATTCTTCAAACGGAAATTAATACTCTTTTGGAAAATAAAGCCCTTGCTCAGGAAAGGAAGGAATTGGAAGAAGCGCGTGCCAGAGAGGATTATGATACTACATCACGGTTGGAAAATACGGATGTAGGCCGTGCCCAGGACAGATATGTGCGTGCCCAGCAGGCTTTGGACGATTTTTTAAATGATTCAGGGGGTATGGATGAAGAATCAAGAAGGCAGCAGGAGCAGGCGTTAAGAGATGCAATGCAGGAGGCGGCGTATGGGGAAGCTGATGCGAAGAGGGATAGAGATCAGGCGATTAAAGATGCGGAAAGAGGAGTAGAGGATATTCTTTTTCCCGAAGGAGCAGACTCTGCCTTGTCCGTATCACAGATGAATCTTGCTGCATTAAAAGAAGAACTGGAGCCTTTTACCAGGATTTTAAACGAGGAGGGAATTATTAAGGCAGATATGTCGGGAACTGTTACAGATATTTTTGTATCCGCCGGGGGCAGAGTGCCTGACGGGGCGGCTATTTACCTGACAGATGACACTCTTCCCTGTCAGTTTAAGGTACTTCTTGATAAAGGGCAGAAAAAATATATTGGTGTTGGAGATTCGGTGACAATTAAACTGGATGGAGGCAGTAGTCTGGATACAATTGCCAGCTATTTTATGGAGAGCCAGACCATGCCGGGAAGCTTTGAGGTAACCATCGAACTGCCGCAAAATATGGGAGTTCCAGGTCTTTCAGGAAAGATCATTTATTCAAAACAGGGAGAAAAATATGAATGCTGTATTTCTCCTGAGGCAGTTTATAAAACGAATACCAAAAGTTTTGTTTACGTAGTAAAATCCCGGGAGGGAATTTTAGGAGAAGAATATTATGTGGAAGAGGTGACAGTAAGAATATTAGATCAAAATGATACCTGGATGGCGATAGAATCCAGCGCCCTTGATAAGGAAAGTAAAATCATCACCTCCGCAGACAAGGAAATCCGCAAAGGTGATGTAGTAAGGTGGATTGAATAAATTACAATTTCAAGTTTTATTTTGTTTTAAACTGCATATTGTACAGATCTGCATAAATTCCGTTTTTGGCAAGCAACTCCTCGTGGGTTCCGCTTTCTGATATGCCATTTTCCGTAAGCATCAGAATTTTCTGGGCATTGCGGATAGTGGAAAGTCTGTGCGCAATTACAAAGGTGGTACGGTTTCTGGCCAGTTTTTCCAAAGATTCCTGAACCACCTTTTCACTTTCATTGTCCAGTGCGGAAGTAGCTTCATCAAAGATTAAAACAGGCGGATTTTTTAGAAAAACTCTGGCAATGGACAGCCTTTGCTTTTGCCCTCCGGACAACTTGATGCCTCTTTGTCCAATGTTAGTATCATAGCCTTCCGGGAGATTCATGATAAATTCGTGTGCATTGGCATTTTGTGCGGCTGCAACAATCTGGGCATCTGTTGCATTTGGGCAGCCATAGCGGATATTATCCATTACACTTCCGGTAAAAAGGTATACGTCCTGCTGTACGATACCAATATTATTTCTAAGACTTTTTAAGGTAAAGTTACGGATGTCAGTTCCATCTATTAAAATCTGCCCTTCCGTCACATCATAAAATCTGGGAATCAAACTGCAAAGTGTTGATTTTCCTACGCCGGAGGTCCCTACCAATGCAACGTATTCTCCTTCTTTTACGTGGAGGTTTAAGTTGGATAAAACGGTTTCAGAATCATCCTCATAGCGGAAGGAAACATTTTCAAAGGTAATATCGCCTTTTGCCTTTATCAATTCCTTTGCGTCCGGGCTGTCTGTAATATCCGGATTGATTTTTAAAATTTCAAGAAATCTTGTGTAACCGGAAGCTCCGTTTTGAAACTGTTCCGTAAAGTTAATCAATTTTTTAATAGGTTCCGTAAAATTATTAATGTAAAGCAGAAAAGTAATCAGGTCCGTAATTGATATCATTTGAAAAGTGATAAAGGCAGCGCCTGCCGCAATTACGATAACACTGATTAAGGTAGTAAAAGCGCCAAGGCCGGAGTGGTAGAGCCCCATATATTTATAGCTTTCTTTTTTGCTTTCTACAAAGCGGTCATTTCCGGCTTTAAATTTATCCATTTCAATTTCTTCATTGGCAAAGGATTTCACTACCCGGATTCCCGAAAGATTATCTTCGATCTGCGCATTAATATCGGCAATTCTTGCTCTGTTTTTCACAAAAGCACGTTTCATGCGCACATTAAAATAAAATGCATAAATGAGCATTACAGGAACAATTGCAAAAGCCACCAAAGCCAGCCGCCAATTAATAGAAAGCAGGATGGCAAAGGAGCCAAAAAGCTTGATTATGGAAATCACCATGTCTTCCGGGCCATGATGAAACAATTCGCTGATATCAAACAAATCGTTGGTAACACGGCTCATCAATTGTCCTACCTTTTGGTTGTCAAAAAAGCTGAAGGACAGTTTCTGATAATGGGCAAAAATTTCATTGCGCATATTGTATTCCATCTTAGCCCCCATCATGTGTCCGTAATAGGCAATGAAGTAATTGCAATAACATTCCAATAAAACCAAAAGAGCCATGATTCCCGTTAGTACAAGGATCGTGTGAAGAGACTGGGAGGAGTCCCGATAAATCACATCACTGGTAATGTAACGGATAATAAGAGGAATAATTAAAGTAACCGCAGCGCCCATACAGGCAAACAACATGTCGGCTGCAAATATTTTTTTGTATGGCTTGTAATAGGAAAAAAATTTCTTCCATTCTTGTTTTTTCATGGGATAACCTCGTATTCATTTATTATATTTTACTATTTATCAATTAAAGGTAAGTATTTTAATTATTAAACTTTAATTTATATTTTTATAAC
>VSNT01000156.1 GCA_009774465.1 Lachnospiraceae bacterium | reverse complement strand
CAGATGCACTATCTATCCAATCATCATTTTTTCTGCAGGTGTTTTTTATATTTTCTTGATTATGAACTATATTATTGTATGTGGCATCTACACCTGCCCAATAATACACAAGGTGATTAGCAGTAGCAATCAACGCTGCAGTTAAAGGCAGAATTTTAAACGCTGCAACGACAAAAGCTGCCATTTTAGAAATAAAAATAGTATCTACTACTCCACTATTATATCTTAAACAAACAACTGCTATTATACCACTGGCGCAAACAGCTTCGATAATACGAGCCGGTAAAGTATTCATAAAAGAAAACTTAATGTTCGCTTTCATGGATTTAATGTACGCCTCTTCGTACTTTTTAACAAAATATCCTTTTCTTTGAAGAACATTTATTTCCTTTATTCCCGTTACAGCCTGATAGGCATACTTTCTCTCTTCCGCGTTCGCCTCTCTCTGTTTCTGTCCTACTCCAGCTAAAAGTCTTCTAAATCGAAACGTAATTAAACAAAAACATCCACCTGCAATCAGTAAAACAGAAATTGCCAGCCAGAAATCAGAAATACATAAAAAAATACCGATAAGCAGCAACGTTAATATATTAGAAAAACAGGTAAAAAGGTTTTCTATCACTGTATAAAGGCTATTAACATCCTCCTGTATTCCTCGCAAAACCTCAGAACTGTTTGTATCCAAAAAATAAGCATATGGTCTGTTCATATATGCATTTAACATAGTTGTAGAAAGTTCTTTTTGCATTTGCCATCTAAAACTGATTTGTGTATAGGAAATCAGTGATAGGCACAAATTTTTTAATACATACACTCCAATAAGAACAATTCCTACAAAAAAAATAATTGATACTCCATCATTAAGTTCAAACACATCAGCAATAAACTGAAAAACAGCATTATCTAATAGTGCGTACGGATCAAGCAGTGCCTGTACAAATGGAAGAATTGCTGAAACACCAAGTAATTCCAAAAAAGAACCAACAAAAATCAAAGCTAGAATTAAACAGCTTTTCACTTTTTGTTTTGTGTTTAAAATGCAAAATATTTTTTTTAATATATTCCCAATAGCCAAAATATCTTTTTTCATTTTACTATTGTAACATCCTCTCTCGCATTATACCAATTATTTTTAGCATACGTACTACTCTTTTCCCCAATGGATTGGCAATATTAAATTAGGGGATATATTATTAAATTCCTGCTTTACTTCTGTCACAAATTCTTCTGGCAATTTTTCTGTCTCTTTTTCCCTCAAGATTTCATCAAGTTGTTCCCTGGTTTCCACACCAAATACCATATAATCTATTAAGGGATTGGCTAATATGAACTTTATAATTGCATGTCTTCTTTCTAATCCGTAATTTATAAGCAATTCTTCAAACTTATCAAGATATGGGATGAGCCCTTTCAAGTAATCGGGAACTTCCTCCTTTTTCATCATCAAAAGTCCCTGTAAAAAAGCACTTCGAGTAAATACAGTTACACCATTTTCTCTTGCTTTCGTAAAAATTCCCGTTTTCAAACCTCTTTGATCAAAAATGCTGCATGGCATCTGAAGATAATCTATTTGTCCCCCTTCAATTGCTTTCTCTGCCTCATCTACTTCATAAACAGATACTCCTATATTTCTAATCAATCCTTCATTTTTAAGGCTTTGAAGTACTTTAAGTGTTTCCATATTATCTACTTCTCTATAAGAATGCAGTAAATATCCATCTAAATATTGCCTTTGTAAATGAGAAAGGGAACGTTCGAGTTCTTTACGAATCGTCATTTCAATATCACTCGTATTCATTTTATCTACTACATCACACTGTTTTGAAATGATTTTTATGTTTTTGCCTACTGCATTTTTTGAAAGATACTTTCCAATAATTTTTTCAGCTTCGCCATAAATACTTGCAGTATCAATTACTTTGATATCTTTTACAATTGCATTATCTAAAATATCAAAAACTGTTTCTTCATTTAGTTTGCCTACTTTATTATTAATACCATATTTCATTCCAAGTTGTGCTGTTCCCAAACATAGATCTGCCATATATTACTCCCATTCTTCTGACAATAATGATAGCATATAAGAATTCCACCATTTTCCATCATAAAAATATTGATTTCTCAATTCTCCATCTTTATGAAATCCTAAATCTGTATATAAATTCATTTTCTTTTCGTCAAAGCAATATATCTCTGTCCATATTTTTTCTAATCCAAGTTCCTTAAATCCATAGTTAAATAGCAGTCTGCAAGCTTCTTTAGCATATCCAGCTTCATCAATATAGCTCTTTTGCCACCCAATATATAATGATAAATCTGCATTCCTGTGAACCCAGTTAATATAACATAAACCACAACAGCCAATCAATTCTCCTGTGTCATTTAACCGAATTGCAAACATTTCAGTTGTATTATCATTTATTACCTTGTTTTCATACCATTTAAGCTGCATATCCATATTTAATTCACGGTATTCACGAAAGTGTTTACGATATTCCGGCAAATTCCGCCAATACATCAGCTTCGGCAAATCGTTCTTATTGATGGCATCTAAATAAACCTTTTCTCCTTTAAACATCTTCTATATCCTCCCACATTACACAGGAATCCTGTTTAACATCCCTGTTTACCCTTTTCCCTATTATTTTATCCTTGTCAAAGGGTAAGACCGCTCCCTCATAAACGGGGCGCAATGGGAAAATACAACTTTCATCAATTACATCATTTTTTTTCAATTCTCTGGTAAAATAAAATGCCCTTCTCTGAACATTAACGGTATCTTTTTCATTTTCTTCAACTTTTTTAATGCCATCTCCCATAGCATTGTACAACTCATTGGCAGCATTAACCATTTCACGCCATGTTTCAGGGTTCATAGAAAATTTATGATCTGGACCTGAACGACTGTTATCATCTGTAAAGTGCTTTTCAAACACCCTGGCGCCCAATGCCAATGCTCCAAGTACAGTACTATGCCCAAAGGTATGATCAGACAGTCCCAGTATCACATCAGGGTATTTCTCCCGATATGTTTTTAGCACATTTAAATTTATATAATTAAAGTTTTCCGGCAATGCTGTGTAATTTGTATTACATTGCATTAAAACTACATCAGATGTATATTTTTTAATAATATCCATTGCCCGTTCTACATCAGACATATTGGAAGCTCCTGTTGCTAATAATACAGGTTTCTTCTTTTGTGCCATATATTCTAATATGTCCGGCCAGGTAATATCACCAGAACCTATTTTAAATGCATTAACATAATTATCTGCCAAGTCTACCGATGGAAAATCATATGGACTGGTCATATATTCTATCCCAACCTCATCACATTTAGCTTTTAGTTTTTCTGACCATTCGTCTGCTACACTGGCATCTTCATATGTCTCAAAAACTGATTTTTTCCATGCCGCCTGATGAGACAACTGCTTTCCCAAGCCATCAAATCCATTCTTACTTACAATCGTTTTTGCTTTAAAGTTCTGAAACTTTGCAACATCTGCTCCTGCTTCTTTAGCAAGTTCAATTAACATGTACGCTCTTTCAATATCACCATCATGATTTGCTGCTATATCGGCAATAAAATATGGCTTTCCTTCATTTGTTATTATACGATTTCCAATTTTCATATTTTCTCTCTCCGCTATAAATAATTTTTAACTACAGTTCCTCATCATATAGGCGCTTAAATTCTTTTATACTTTCTTCAGGTGTTCGAATTCGTATTCCCAAATCTCTTTTTATTTTTTCATTTGACATCCCCATATGTTTAGACCGTTTTGCTTTAAAATGTATAGATTCGCTTTGTGATCTGTTTATTTTTCCAGTATCTAATCCAAAAACCTCTTTCAAATAAATTCCAAAATCATATTTGGAAATGCATCCCGTTGCACAAACATGATACAAACCACAAAGATTACATTCTAATGCCTTATATATTATTTCTGCCAAATCATTTACCAATATTGGAGAAAAGTCAATGTCTTCAAACATATTTAATGTCTTGCCTTCCTCTAATGAAGTTACAATCCATTCCCCAAAGCTTTTTTTGTTCTGAATATTATGCCCATATATATTCGTTCTGAAAACTAAATTTTCCTTATACTGAAGGACATATTTTTCTCCACCAAGTTTTGTTTTAGCGTATATATTTAACGGATTCGCTAAATCCGTTTCCACATATAATTTTTCATCTTCTCCATCAAAAACTGCATCAGATGATATATAGATCAATTTGATACCCAGTGAATGGCATATTTCTGTAATATTTCCAGTCACTTCCTCATTTAATTTATATGCCCACTCCGGGTTTTCCTCACATTCATCTACATTTACCGCTGCTGCCGTATGAATTACTGCATCTGGCATCACATTTTTAATGTGTTCTCGCAGACGTTCCGTCTCATACAAAGAAAAATTCTCATATGTAATGTTTGGAATTTTTAAATCTAAAATGTCTACACCGGTAATTTCACACCTGTTAACCAGCTTTTTTACAATATTATTTCCTAACAATCCAGCAATTCCTGTAATATATATACGCATTTTGTATTCCTTCCTTCTCTTAGTCTTTAAACACTCTGCATATTAAATCACATTTTTATAGTAACACATTATCCTTATTTTTCAAAATCAACTGTCAAAAGAAGTTTTTTAATCTCCTCTATCGAAAGCCATTCTGAATTATTTCCTGAACTGTAGGAAAACCCTTCTGCTACCTTTTTGCCTGTAGGCTGTGGCTTTTTACTGTTGCTCCATACAATCTGCGGATATACAATAAAATGTTTATCATATTCATAAGTAGTTGCTGAATCTTCAACTGTAACCATAATTTCATGTAATTTCTCCCCTTCACGAATTCCTACCTCAGGCATCTTGCATCCTGGAAGCATAGCCTGTGCCAAATCGGTTATTTTAAATGAAGGAATTTTTGAAATAAAAGTTTCACCACCTTTTGCTTCTTCAAGGGCTTTTATAACAAGCTCTACCCCTTGTGTTAAACTGATCCAGAAACGCGTCATTCTATAATCGGTAATCGGTAGTTCTCTTCCCCCATTCTGAATAATATTATGGAAAAAAGGAATTACTGATCCGCGGCTTCCAGCAACATTTCCATATCTTACTATAGAAAAATTAATATCTTTTGCTCCTGCATACGCATTTGCTGCAATAAAAAGCTTGTCCGATACAAGCTTAGTTCCTCCATAAAGATTAACAGGATTTACTGCCTTATCTGTTGATAATGCAACTACTTTTTTTACGGTTCCACTATCAAGTGCAGCATCAATAACATTCTGTGCGCCATGTATATTGGTTTTAATTGCTTCTCCCGGATTATATTCACACGCAGGTACTTGTTTTAACGCAGCTGCATGAATAATGTAATCGACTCCTTCCAATGCCCTGTTAAGTCTTTCTTTATCCCTGACATCACCAATAAAGAAGCGAAGTTGATTATTTTTATTCAGGTCCTTAAATTCATTTTGCATAATAAATTGCTTAAACTCATCTCTGGAATAAATAATAATCTTTTTAGGATTGTAATGAGTCAATACATACTTGGTAAAGCACTTACCAAAGGAGCCTGTTCCACCAGTAATTAAAATAGTTTTATTATTAAGCATTTTCCAATTCCTCCTTGATTAAGTCAATCTTTGAAAGCCTGAATGGCACACCTCACATTTTAATGTAGGAATTTCTCCATTTAAAGCAGAAATTTTTGCAAATACTTTATCTACCGCTTTCAAATAACCCTCTACTATTATATCATTATGTGCTAAACTGGCATATACCGCATTGCTCGCAAGATATCCCAATTCTAACATTTCCTGAGTAAAATATGTCTTATATACCAATGGCTCTGCATATCGAAATTCAAAATGAAGTAACGGGTTTATACCGGAAATTTCAATTGCAATTTCATATTTTTTTGCCAGTTCTTCTAAACCATTCCGCACAATTTGTCCAATATAATTAAGATGCTTTTCAACATTCTGAGCCCTGAATTTATTTATAGTAGCAATTGATGCAGCTAATCCAATTCTTTCCGTCCAATATGTACTACTGATAAAGGTATCCTGTGCTGCTTTCATTGCATATTCTTTACCGACAATTGCTGCCATAGGATAACCATTGCTCATCGCCTTGCCCAGTGTAATAATATCCGGCGTCACTCCCAGTACAAGATGTGCTCCACCACAACACAACCTGAATCCAGACGAAACTTCATCAAAAATTAATAATATTCCTTTTTCGCTGGTTATCTTTCGTATTTCCTGTAAGAAGTTATCCTGTGGATATACATTACGAATTGGCTCCATTACTACTGCTGCAATTTTTTCGCCATATTTTTCTATTAATTCTTTAAATCGCTTTATATCATTATATGAAAAAATAAAATTGGTATCAGCCAAACCTAAAGGCACTCCTTTGGGTTCCAATCCACTTAAATGCACATAGGATAAAGGATCTCCCTTTTCCAAATTTGCAGACAAATACCAATCATGCCAGCCATGATATCCACATACTAAAACAATTTCTTTTTCTGTGCACGCCCTTGCAATCCTGACTGCTATTGACAATGCTTCCCCGCCAGTTTTCGCATATCTTACCATATCTGCCCAGGGATGCAGTTCCAATAATAATTCCGCAAGCTCCACCTCTTCCGGTGCGTTTAACGTACACATACTCCCATTACTAACCGCATTAATTACTGCATGATCTACATCCTCGTCACAATATCCAAGAGTATTGGCACCTATTCCCATAAAACTCATATCAAAATATGTTTTATCATCTAAATCAGTAACACAACATCCTTTTGCCGACTTATAATACGCAGGCCATAATCCCGGCAAGTGCATTTCTGGCCTTTTACTTAAAAGTTGTGTACCTCCCGGAATTATTTTTTTAGCTTTTTCATAAAGTTCTTGTGATATTCCCATTTGATTTTTCTCCTTTTATAAAGCATAATCTATTCCCACAGAAAACTTAGGAACCCATTCACCACTTTTTCCCTTTTTAAATAATTTACGATTCACATAAGAATCCACCACTTCCCAAAAATATTTTTTTGTTATTCCCATATATTCACATGCCGCATCAATATATTTTTCTCCACACTTCCCATCATACTCCTTAACATACCATATTGCATCTTGCCTGGATAGCCTTCCCTCTCTGATGTCATAACATGCCTCATCTGTTGCAAACCCAAATCCAAACTTAAAATATTTAATCATCTGATTAACTATTACCAAATCATTGTCCAATGAACTATACCTTCTATACCTTCCTAGCTCATGTAAATCATCTGACCTCCCTGTCAACCCCCTTGCAACGGAAAAATCCATATTTTTTACATAAGACCATTCCTTTACGTAATATTGTAAAAAAATAGCTTTATAGTTTCTGTCTTTTATACGTTTTATGCAGCCCAAGTCATACATTGAAAGTTCTTCTTTTTCCCCCCCCAATCCGGTATTTGGTTTTGCAGTGTGTTCGTCTGTACAATAGTCAATGGGTGACCGGTTTCATCCTGCTCTCCAGT
>VSNT01000155.1 GCA_009774465.1 Lachnospiraceae bacterium | reverse complement strand
AGTATATAGGGAAAGTCATCAAACAGTAGCAAAAAATATACGGGAAATGGCCAGAGATTATATTGATGTAGAGGCAGTTATGGGGCCAATATGCGGCTATCTGAAATAGTTTTATTGATTGATTTTATAAATGAGGCAGAAGGGAAAATAAGAGGAAATTTATGAGATATGCATTAATAGGATGTGGAAGAATATCACCCAATCACATTGCGGCAGCACAGGCTAATAAACTTGAAATTGCAGCTATATGCGACTTGGATAAAAGAAACATGAAAGATAAAGAGCTTAAGTTTGAATTAGGAGAATCTGTTCATCAATATACAGATTATATTGAAATGCTCCAAAAGGAAAAGCCTGAATTAGTAGCGATTGCAACTGAAAGCGGAAAACATGCCAAAATAGCACTCGAATGTATGGATTATGGGTGTAACTTGATTATAGAAAAGCCTATAGCTCTTTCCATAGAGGATGCAGACCAAATAATTGAGAAGGCAGACAGTCTTCATCTTAAAGTGTGCGCCTGCCATCAAAACCGGTTTAATAAGTCAATTAAAAAGATACGTGAAGCAGTGGAGAAAAACAGGTTTGGGAAAATGTTTTATGGAACTGCACATGTAAGATGGTGCAGGGATCACGAATATTACGACAGGGCAAACTGGCGTGGAACATGGGAGCAGGATGGCGGAGCATTAATGAATCAGTGTATTCACAACATTGATTTACTCAGATGGATGATGGGAGACGAAGTGGAAGAAGTCGTTGGAATGACTGACCGGCTCCATCACGATTACATTGAAGCAGAAGATTTAGGGATTGCACTTATTAAGTTCAAAAATGGTTCTTATGGAATTGTGGAAGGGACTACGAATGTATATCCTAAAAACCTGGAAGAAACGTTGTATTTATTTGGGGAAAAGGGTACGGTTAAGGCGGGGGGGCAATCCGTTAATGTAATTGAAGAATGGCGCTTTTCTGATATGCTGGACAATCCGGAAGAAGTAAAGCGCCAATTTCATGAAAACCCTCCTAATGTATATGGATATGGGCATACGCCTCTATATGCAGATGTTATTGATGCAATCAAAAATGACAGAAAACCTTACGTGGATGCTGCTGCTGGTAAGAGAGCACTGGAACTGGTTCTGGCGATTTATAAATCTTCTTTTGAAAAGAGTATAGTTAAATTTCCTTTGGAAAACTGTGCCACGACAGATTTTAAAGGAGAATTTGATTGATGTGAGGCCTTTATGAGTTATTTTGTACATGAATCCAGTTATATTGATGATAAAGTAAAAATTGGCGATCATACAAAGATATGGCATTTCAGTCATGTCCAGTCAGGTGCAGTGATTGGAGAGAAGTGCTCCTTGGGACAAAATGTAAACATATCTAATCATGTGATTATTGGCAATGAAGTAAAAATTCAGAATAATGTATCAGTGTATGAGGGAGTTGAAATTGAAGATGGCGTTTTTCTTGGACCATCTTGTGTATTTACCAACGATCTGACACCTCGTGCAAGATTCCCCAAAGGGCATGAGAATTATAAAAAGACTCTTGTCAGAGAAGGGGCCAGTATCGGAGCCAATGCAACTATTGTATGTGGTCATACAGTGGGCAAATACGCTATGGTAGCGGCAGGGGCAGTAGTAACCAAAGATGTTCCTGATTATGCATTGATGGCAGGGGTGCCTGCAAGGGTTATCGGGAAAGTGGACGAAAAAGGCAATATTGTAGAAAAATTCGAGGATTAAAATGGAATTCCGTGATTTAAAAACCCAATACTTAAAAAATAAGACAGCCATTGATTCCGCTATTCAAAATGTACTGTTAAGCAGTCACTTTATTGGAGGAGAACCAGTAAGTCAGTTGGAAGAAAAACTGGCTGATTATGTAGGGGTGAAACATTGTATTACCTGTGCCAATGGGACAGATGCCCTGCAGTTGGCATTAATGGCCTGGGAAATAGGGGAAGGCGACGCAGTATTTGTTCCGGATTTCACCTTTTTTCCACAGGAGAGGTGGTACCCTGGGTTCAGGCAACTCCTGTATTTGTTGACGTAGATAAGGATACTTTTAATTTGTCGCCGGAATCTTTGGAAGAAGCGATTCAAAATGTGATTCAAGAAGGAAAACTTGTTCCTAAAGTAGTGATTGCAGTTGATTTATTTGGACAACCTGCAGATTATCCGGAAATCAGGAAAATTACACAGAAATATAATTTACTTCTGCTCGAGGATGGTGCCCAGGGGTTTGGTGGAAGAATTGGAGAAAAAAAGGCCTGCAGCTTCGGGGATATTTCAACAACTTCGTTTTTCCCGGCGAAACCGCTGGGATGCTACGGAGATGGTGGTGCGGTGTTCACAGATTGTGATGAATGGGCAGAACTGATCCGGTCTTATAAGGTGCATGGGAAAGGCGCGGACAAGTATGATAACGTGAGGATTGGTTTAAACTCCAGATTAGATACTGTGCAGGCAGCAGTGCTGTTGGCTAAATTTGATTGTTTTGAAGGTATGGAACTAAATTTAATTAATGATGCAGCAAAACAATATTCAGAGAAATTAAAATGCATTGTAAAGACTCCGGCAGTTAAGAATACATTTTTTTCCAGTTGGGCGCAATATACAATTTTATTTCAAAATCAAAGTCAAAGAGATTACGTCCAGGAGGCTTTAAAAAAAGATGAAATTCCCACAATGATTTATTATATGAAAGGCATGCATCAGCAAGAGGCATTTGTGAAATATTTAAGAGAAGATATGGTATATTCAGTGACAGAAAAAGTTTGTAAAAGATGCCTGTCTTTACCGATACATCCATATATGAAAGAAGTGGATGTGATTTTTGTAGTGGAAAAATTGTATGGACTATTAGAAGGGAAGAAATAATAGATTGAATTGAGAAAAATTAAGGGTTAAGATACAGAGATTTAAAGCAATAGCTCTTGTAAGAAAGGCATTGGGATGATAGTTATTCTTGATTATGGCATGGGAAATGTAGGTTCAATATTAAATATTTTGTATAAAGTTGGTGAAAAAAATGTGGTGGTTAGTCATGAACTTGCAGTAATTCAACATGCGGATAAAATAATATTGCCGGGAGTTGGATCATTTGATGCCGGAATGCATAATTTACAAAAATATAATTTGGTTAATATTATACAGGATTTTGCCAGAATTGAAAAAAAACCAATTTTGGGTATTTGCCTGGGAATGCAATTATTGGGAAGAAGCAGCGAGGAGGGAACAGAGCCGGGATTGAATTTGATTCCATTTGATAATATTAAATTTCGACTAAATGCAGAATATAAGGTTCCACATATGGGGTGGGATTACGTGAATTTGAAAAATTGCGAGTGCCCACTTGTCAGAGATCTGGATAATAATCAAAGATATTATTTTGTGCATAGTTTCCATGCAAAATGTGATTGTGAAAAGAACGTTTTAATGACATGTGAATATGGATATGAATTTACAGCAGCAGTTGCTCATGACAATATTTTAGGAGTTCAATTTCATCCAGAGAAAAGTCATCAGTTTGGCATAAAATTATTTAAGAATTTTGTAAAGGAGTATTAGAATTGTATAGCAGGCCCAGAATAATTCCTACGCTGTTAATCAGTGGAGGAAATTTGGTAAAAACAAAGCGGTTTAAGAATCCAGATTATTTAGGAGATCCTATTAACGCAATTAAGATATTCAATGAAAAAAGTGTGGATGAACTTTGCATACTGGATATTGAAGCTTCCCAAAAAGGGAAATTGCCAGATGTAGAACTTTTGAAAAGCATGGCATCAGAAGCATTTATGCCCTTAAGTTACGGAGGCGGCATAACAAATATTATGCAAATGAAAGAAATTTTTTCTATAGGGTTTGAAAAGGTAATATTAAATACGACATTGGTTCATAAACCGGAAATAGTCAAAGAAGCAGTAGCCTATTTTGGTTCACAGAGCATTATTGCATCAATTGATTATAGAACGAAGTTTGGAAAAGAAAAATGTTATACAGTGGATGCAATGCAGAAGACGAAATTTAGCCCATTAGAACTGGCAAAGAAAGCTGAAAAACTGGGCGTGGGAGAGATACTTTTGTATTCTATAGAAAGAGATGGAATGAAAATAGGATATGATATAAAAACGATTTCAAAAGTAGTGTCGAATGTTAAAATACCTGTGATAGCATGTGGAGGTGCTGGGAACATAGAGGATATTAAGAAAGTGCTGGATGCGACAGGTGTACATGCTGCAGCGGCTGGCAGTGTATTTGTATACTTTGGAAATAGAAATGCTGTATTAATTAATTTTCCAGATGAAGAGACCTTGATACAGAAGGGAATTTATAAGGAGTTATAAAAAACATGAGTGAATATAAGATATGTAAACGATGTATTATGGATACAACGAGTGATCCTGATCTGATTTTAGATGCTGATGGAATTTGCAATTATTGTCATGCTTATGATGCAGCAGTAAAAAGAATAGAATATAAAAAGATAAATGGGGAGAAAAAATTAGAGGATATTTTTAATACAATCAAAGCAGACGGGAAAGGGAAAGAATACGATTGTTTATTGGGAATTTCAGGCGGCGTAGATAGTTCATTTATGGCTTATCTTGCAAAAAAGTATGGGCTAAGGGTTTTAGCAGTACATGTAGATGCAGGATGGAATTCAGAATTGGCAGTTCAAAACATTGAGAATATGTGCAAAAAATTAGAGTATGATCTTCATACAGTAGTTGTGGATTGGCCGACTATGAAAGAATTGCAAAGAGCTTATATGTTTTCAGGACTTGCAAATCTTGATGTTCCACAGGATCATTGTTTTATTGCTGCCTGTGCTCAGATGGCAAAAAAATTTGGAGTTAAGTATGTTTTGAATGGAAACAATCTTGCAACGGAAGGGATATTATCTACAGCCTATCAGTATTCCAATAGGGACTGGAGAAATATAAAGGACGTATATAAAAAATGTGGAAGAGGCAAAATTAGTTTAAGAAAATATCCTCATCAAAATTTTTGGGAGATGTATTTTATGTATCCGATACTGCATAAAGTAAAGGTGATTTTTCCGCTGGATTATATTCAGTATTCGAAGAAAAAGGCCATTGAGTTACTGGAAAAAGAATTTGATTGGAAATATTATGGTGGAAAACATTATGAATCAAGGTTCACAAAATTTTTCCAGGAAGTTTATCTGCCACAAAAATGGGGATGGGATAAGAGACGTGATCATATTTCGAGCTTGATTGTTGGCGGAGAGATGACAAGAGAAGATGGATTAAAAGAAATTGCAATATTGCCTGGTGAAAAGAGTGATTTGGAAGAGGAACGAAAGTATGTAATGAAAAAGCTGGACATTTCTGAAATGGAATGGAGCCAGATATTGGCAATGCCTGCTAAGACAGAGGATGATTATCGTAATAATAAGAGGATGGTTGGTTTTTGTGTTGGAATTAAAGAAAAGATAATAAAGGCTTAATAATGGGAGAGTCTTACAAAATGAATATTATTATAATCACTGAGTTGTTTTGGGGACTGGAAGAAGATTTCGAACGGGAATTGGGCATAGGAACATCTGCGATTTATGATTTGGTAAAACATTGGAGTAAAGAAAACAATGTGTTTTGTATTAGAGAGATTCCTATGGGGTGGAAACGATGGTTAAAAAATGAAATTGGATTACTGCTTGGACGCGATAATATTTATAATAAAGTACCGGCATATTATGAAGTGGAAGGAATAAGGGTTTATACAGTTAAGTATTTGTCATTTCCGCATAATAAAATTATTGGATGTTTTTTTTATAGGAGAATAGCAAAAAAAATCAACAATTCATTAAAAAAAATAAGTTTGCAGCCTGATATTATTATTTCACATATGCCTACTTTTAATGTAATGTATTATATAGGGTTGATGTTTAAAAATATCTCAAAACTGGCAGTTCTTCACAGAAGTGATTTAGACAGGCTTTTTAAAGGTCCCAAAATAGTGAAAGGCAGAGTTGATTTATTAAAAAATAATTTTGATAAAATATTCTCCAGAAGTGAGGCTATTTATAATAGGGCGAAAGAGGCAGGACTGCCTAATTTGACAAGTAATATAATACTGTCCAGCGTTCCCATGAACGAAAGTAAAAATAGAGATTGGCTTAACTTATCCAGACGACAAGTTAACATTTTATATGCAGGATCATTGATAGAGCAAAAAGGAGTTCAGCAAATTCTCTACAGCATGAAAAAGCTTATTGATAAAAATATGCTTAAGCTTACAATTATTGGAACAGGTAATTATGAGAAAAAATTACGAAAGATCACTGAAGATTTAGAAATAGAAGAGTATGTAGATTTTGCAGGGCGAAAGCATAGAGATGAGGTATATGCCTACATGAGAGAGGCAGATTTGTTTATTATGCCGTCATATCATGAAACTTTTGGTTTGGTTTATTTGGAAGCAATGTCTTCCGGATGTATTACAATAGGATCCAGAGGAGAGGGAATTGATGGCGTTATTGTTGATGGGGAAAATGGATTTCTTGTAAATCCATATGATGTAGATGAAATTGCAGGATGTTTGGAAACAATAATCAGCCTTCCCGAAATGGAATTAAAGCAGATTAGCGATAAAGCTGTTGAAACAGCGCGTATGTATAGTGAAGAAAATGTTTCAAAACAATATCTAAAATTGATTGAGGAAATAGTTGAAGAATGAAATTGGCAATTGTAATGTGCAGTCATAATAGAAAAAACTTGACAAAAAGGAGTATTTTACAACTTAATCAATCCGTAATGAGATGTGCTGATGTAAGTTGTAAGATATATGTGTGTGATGATGGCTCTACAGATGGAACGCCTGAAATGCTGAAAGAATGTTTTGAAAACGTAGTACTGCTTACAGGAACAGGAAAATTGTATTGGTGTAAGAGTATGCATATGGCAATGAAAGAAGCGGTTAAAGAAAACTATGATTTTTATTTGATGGTGAATGACGATACAGATTTTAAGGACAATGTAATACAAATTATGCTGGAATCTTATGAAAAGGCAGGAAAAAGTTGTGGTATAGTTGGTTCAATGTCCTTTGAAAATAATTGTACATATGGAGGAAGAAACGCAGATAAAATTTTACTGCAGCCTAATGGAAGGCTGCAAGAGTGTAATTGGGCAAATTGGAATTGCTTTTTGATAGATAGGGAAATTGTGAAAAAAGTGGGAATAATTGACGGGAAATATCAGCATGCATGTGGAGATTTTGACTATTCATATAGAATGTTGCAGACTGGATTTCCTATTTTTGTTGCTGCTGATTATGTAGGTGAGGCGCAAAGAAATAGTTTAAAAGGAACATATCATGACTATTCATTAACAAGAAGAAAGCGTTTGAAGTTGTTATTTTCGCCCAAGGGTTTACCGGCATATTCGTATTTCAGATACCATATAAAAACCTCAAAGATAAAGGAACTTCCTCAATATATATATAGTTATATATCTATTATTGGGTATATTTTATTAAATAAAGAATTTAAAAAAAGCTGATAAATATGATTGGAGATAAATAGTTGATGTTTATTGTTGATAAAATAAAAAGTATAATTGAAGGTGTATATTTTATAACTG
>VSNT01000154.1 GCA_009774465.1 Lachnospiraceae bacterium | reverse complement strand
TGATTTTGATAAGTTAAGTTTTTTATATGATGTTGTTGAGCTGTCTACAGCCATTAAACCCTATGCCATGTTATATTTAATGGAAGAATTAGAGTATTGTAAGGTAGTATATTTAGATCCGGATATATGGGTAATGAATTCTCTGGACAATATATTTAATCTTTTAGATAACAGGGATTTTGTATTGACTCCACATATTGTAGATTTGGATATTGTTTCAGGTTCGAGTAAGGAAGAACATATTCTAAACAGAGGTGTGTTCAATTTAGGGTTTATTGGAAGTAGAAAATCCGAAACAGCATATCCTTTTTTAAACTGGTGGAAAGATAGATTGAGTACATCATGTTATAGAGATGCGACTTTATTTGTTGATCAGAAGTGGGTTGATTTTCTTCCTGTTTTCTGCACTAATTATGAGGTGCTAAGCAGTAAATCGTATAATATAGCTGATTGGAATTATCAGGAGCGGGAATTAGAATATAAAGATGAAAATTATTATGTTTTAGAAAAAAGTGGAAAATGGGAAAAAATTAAATTTTTTCATTTTTCAGGAATTAAATCTGAAGAACCGGGTGTTATATTAGATAAATTCAATGTTGAAGACAAAAAAGAAAGAGAAGTCTTAAAAGCGTTGATAAATGAGTATCAGGAAGAATTATTATTAAATGGATATAACAAATTTTCAGTGATGAAATACAAATATAACTTTTTTAACAATGGAGAAAAAATAGAACTTCTTCACAGGAGAATATATAGGAGCATTTTGGAAAGCGGAGAAAATGTGATATATCCCTTTAACACTGATAATAGCGGAAAGCTATATTGGCTAATAAAAGGAAAAGGACAATTACAAATAAGCAATAGGTCCATATCTTTTAAAGAACGCATGGTAAGATTAATGCTTAAGATGGTAAGAAAAATAGCTGGAGACAAACAATATCAGGTTTATTTAAAGGCTTTAAAAATATATAGTGATATTGATAATCAAATTTTCTTGCTGCAGTAATTCCAATAGTGGAGGATAACCGTGATGAAGAGGAATCTTAAGTTAGAACTGTTATCGCTTTTTTGGGGTAAAAGTGGAATCTTTAATTTTGAGTATATTAAGAGAAATGTTTTATGGTATTCTTACAGAAAAGAATTTGCTTTTTTGGGAGAAAATACGTATATGGACATACCATTTACAGTAAGAGGGGGGAAGTATATCTCTTTAGGAGACAATTTTCATGCATGCAGAGGATGCAGAATTCAGGCATGGGACAGTTTTGCAGGAGAGAAATATACGCCATCGATGAAAATAGGGAATGATGTTTCTATTAATATGGATGTTGATATTTCCTGTATAAACAAAATCATAATTGGTAATGGAGTACAGATGGCAAGTAATATATTGATTACAGACCATTTTCATGGCAGAATAGATTCTAAAGCACTTGAATTACCTCCAAGTAAGAGAGTATTATATTCTAAAGGGCCGGTTATAATAGGTGATAATGTTTGGATTGGTTCAAATGCTGCAATAATGCCTGGAGTAAGTATTGGAGAAAACGCTATTATAGGTGCCAATACAGTTGTGACACATGATATTCCGGCTAACGTAGTTTGTGTAGGAAATGGATCAGCAAGAATTATTAATTATTTATGATCAGCAAAGAGATGGAAGGGAAGGACGATGGGGCTAATAAATGCTTTAATTAGTATGAATGAATCGTATAATACTTTTGTGGCAAACATGCAAAATATGTATCATGGCGTTAAACCTACAAAACCAAAAATTATGGGGGATAAGATCGTAATATTGGGTAATGGTCCCAGTCAGGATTTATTCCTTGAAAATAGAAATGATTTTTTAGGATATGATGTTTTGTGCATGAATTCTTTTCCGCAGTATAATGAGAAAGACTTTTTTTCCATAAAACCGAAATTTTATTGCGCAGTAGATTCAATGCTTACTAATGAAGATATAGCCCGGAAAACAGAACGCTTAGACGAATATATTGGAATTAGGAAAGTTTTTGATAAAGTGGATTGGAAAATGTTTATCGTTACGTGGAATGGACTCGACTTTCAAATTAATAATTCAAATATAAATATAATTACAATTAATAGAAATATATGTATGAATTTGCCTGATAAAAGAAGAAAAAAATTATATTTAAAAAATCAAGCCATGATAGTTACAGAATCAGTGGCGGTACCCTCTATATTTTTTTCAATTGTTTTTGGATTTAAAGAAGTTGCATTATTTGGAGTGGATCATGATGATTTTAAGGAAATAAAATTTGATGATTCTAATGAATTGTTTATTAATACATGGCATGCATATGATAAAGAAAAACCGGATTGTTGTAAGATACGTGGAGGTGGGGAGTATTTCATATATGAAGTATTTGAAGGATATATGAAAACATTTAAAGCTTATGTTGAATGCCGGAAGCTGGCAGATAGTGTAACTTGTCATATTGTAAATTATAATTATAATTCATATGTTGACGCTTTTGAAAAAAGCCGAAAATATGTAGAGGGTTAGCATTATGGAAAAATTTTTTTTTAAAACAGAGAATCTTGGAATGCGTTTGCTTAAGGATGAGGATGTAGTCGGAAATTACTATAATTGGTTTAATGACGGGGATGTTTGTGCATTTAATTCACATTTTAGATTTCCAAAAACAAAAGATGAATTAGTGGAGTATATTCACGAAATCAATAGTAGCAGAAGTAATCTTGTTTTTGCTATTATTGAACAAAGGTCACAGACTCATATTGGAAATATCTCATTGCAAGAAATAAATTATATTGACAGGAGTGCTGAACTGGCTTTTCTTATAGGTGAGAAAGAATATTGGGGAAGGGGGTACGCAGCGGAAGCGGCAGAAGTATTGATTGATCATGCCTTCAACAGATTAAATTTGCATAGACTGTATTGTGGAACTGCTGATAATAATATCAGGATGCAAAAGCTGGCAGAAAAATTGGGATTTATAAAAGAGGGAATTAGGAGACAAGCTTTATTTAAAAATGGTGCTTATCACGATATTATTGAATATGGAAAGTTAAGAGAGGAATGTATAAAATGCAAATGAGATATGGATCAAATCAATTATTACCTAATATAAGATATTGTACTAGATGTTGTTTGCCGGAAACAGTAGAAGGGATTACTTTTGATGAATTAGGTATTTGTACCGCATGCCAGTCATCAGAACAAAAAATGCATATAGATTGGAAGAAAAGAGAAATTGAGTTGCGTAAAATATTAGAAGAAGCTAAGGAGAAAGCAAAAAGCAACTATGATTGTATTTTACCGATAAGTGGAGGAAAGGATAGTTTCTTTCAGGCACATGTATTGACTAAAGTATACGGGATGAAACCGTTAGCGGTTACTTTTTCGCATAATTGGTTTTCGGAAACCGGGTATTATAATTTGCAACGATGTTTGGAGGTGTTTGATTTAGATCATATTATGTTTACTCCAAATAGAAAATTGGTAAACAAAATTGCCAGGAAATCTCTGGAGATGATTGGGGACACATGCTGGACGTGCCATGCGGGTGTTGGAGCATTTCCATTACATATTGCCTGTAAATTTGACATCCCGCTATTGGTATATGGGGAATCTATTGCTGAAGATTCAGGCAGAGCTTCTTATTTTGAACCTGTCAGAAAATTCGACAGAGAGTATTTTACAAAGGTATCAGCCAAAGTAGAACCCAAAGACATGGTTTGCGAATACTTATCGCAAAAAGATTTGTATCCGTTTGAAGTTCCAAGTGCGGAAGAGTGTGAGGCTAAAGGGGTTTTTGGAATCCATTTAGGAGATTTCATTTTTTGGGATGAGGAGCGGCAGACGGAATTTGTACGCGACGAATATGGTTGGAAAGAAACCGAAATAGAAGGTGCGTATAAAGGTTATAAAAGTGCTGAATGTGTAATGGCAGGAATGCATGATTTTACATGTTATTTAAAACGCGGATATGGTAGGGCAGCCCATCAGGCGAGTGTTGATATAAGGAAAGGCTTATTAACCAGAGATGAAGGCCTGAAATTGAGTGCTCAAATTGATCCGATTCGTCCGGAAGCTTTGGATTATTATTTGGAATCGACAGGGATGAGCGAGGAAGATTTTTATGAAACAATGAAAAGGATAAAGCATGAGAAGATAAAGGATATTGAATTGCCAATCAAACCTAAACTCAATAAAAACAGAGAAAGAATTTTTCCATTTAATGATCAAATAATTGAAAAAATTTATGACCGAAAGGATCCCAGAGAAGGTGAAAGATAATGAAGATTTTTATTGAGTATAGTATTGCAGAAATACAGCAAAAAATAAAAAAAGAGGAATTAACATTTACACAACTAGAGAATGAGTGCATTGAATTGTCACAAAAATATGAAAAGTATAAAATGTGGAAGAGCTTCTCACCGATTCAATTACATGATTCTTATGCAGAACAAAAAAGAGCCAATAGTGTTGTGAAAACAATTAGGGGGGGTGAAAGTGTTTATGGCATTCCATTTGGTGTTAAAGATATAATAAATACCATTGATTATCCAACTCAAATGGGAAGTGTTATATGGGAAGGGTTTGAAGCGGGTAATGATGCGAGAATTATTCACAATATCAAATATAATGGAGGGGTGATAGCGGGAAAAACTGTAACAGCAGAGTTTGCAGTACATGCTTTGAATGAAACGTTAAACCCGTATGATGTCAGTAAAACTCCGGGAACATCATCTTCTGGTTCGGCGGTTGCAGTTGCGCTTGGGGTTGTTCCGGTAGCATTGGCAACACAGACCGCTGCATCTATTATGCGTCCGGCCAGCTTTTGTGGGGTTTATGGATTTAAACCATCATTTGGGTTAGTGCCGAGAACAGGGGTATTAAAAACAACAGATTCTCTCGATACAATTGGTTTTATGACAAGCCATGTAAAGAATATAAGAGATATATTTGAGATTATTACGGTTAAAGGACCTGATTATCCATTTGTATATGAGGCACAAAAAAATTGTGATAGACGTACTCATGGTGACAGGAAATGGAAAATTGCTTTTATAAAGACATATACATGGGAAGAAGCAGAAGCTTATGTCAAAGATAGTATACAGGATTTTGTGGAGAAGCTGCAGCAGGATAATAATATTATTATAGAAGAGCTGAATGTAGATCATATTATTGGACAAGCACATAATATTCACTCGATCATTTATGATAAATCTCTTTCATACTATTTTGAAAAAGAGCATCATGACAGAGAACATGTGTCAGATATTATGAATCAGTTAATTGAGCATGGTGAGACAATAGAGAGTGGCATTTTTTTTGATGCTCTTTCAGAACAGGAAATAATGTGTGGAAAAATGGATTTATTAATGCAGAATTATGATGCTATAATTTCTATGAGTACATCCAGTGTTGCTCCTGACAGAGGAGATATTGAAGTTGATGATCCTTCGCTTATATGGAATTTATGCCATTTGGCATCTGTCAATATTCCTGAATTCTACGAAAATGAAACAGGGTTACCTTTTGGAATACAAATATCCGTTCGGAGATTTAATGATTATTTGCTATTAGAATTATTGGATTATTTGGCAGACAATGGCTTTATCCCTCAACATGTCAGAGAAATTAAAGGGGTTTAATCAGGGAAGTTTTAGAAAGGATAATTAGTATAATTTGAAAAAAATCTATAATGTTGTGATAATTGGAGCTGGAAATATTGCCAGTGGATATGATGATCTTTCAAATGACCAGGTATTAACACATGCTCATGCAGTGAAACAATTATCAAAATTTAACTTGTTAGGATTTTATGATGTAGATGAAAAAAAAGCAAAGGCAGCGGCGGTAAAGTGGAAAACAAAAGTAATATATAACTTAAATAGTATACAAAAAAATATAGATATTGTTTGTTGTACTGTTCCTGACGAATTTCACTATAGTGTATTAAAAGAAATATCTACTTTCTCTGAATTAAAAGCTGTAATATGTGAAAAGCCTATTGCTAAAAAAGTAATTCAGGCGAAAGAGTTAGTTGACTTATATGGTAAAAAGGATATTCCTTTATTTGTTAATTATACCAGACGTTTTATGCCGGAATTTATAGAACTGAAAAAATGGATAGAGCAGTCAGGTAGACTGATTGTTGGAAATTGCTTCTATGGTAAGGGAGTATGCCATAATTGTTCACATATGTTAAATATTTTGGAATTATTTTGGAAGGACCTAAAAGTACTATCTGTTGATAATTTTCTGTATGATTATTTTGAAGATGATCCAAGTGTTACTTTTGTTTTGGAAGCCGGCTTGGGAAAAATATATTTTTATCCAATTGATTGTAAGATTGCTACAGTATTTGAATTTGATCTGTTTTTTGAGGGTGGAAGAGTTAAGTATTCGGATGCAGAGGGAATAATTGAATATTATAATATACAGGAATCAGCAGTATATACAAACGAATTGAATTATATTTTGAAGAAAAGAATTGAGATAGAGAGAACGGGAGCTATGCTGAACTTATATAAAAATGTATATAATGTTTTGAATTTAAAGCAAGAAGTAATCTCAACGGGCATGGATGCTTACAGAACAATATGTTTATGTGAAAGTATTAGTGATAAAATTAGTGGGGAACAAAAATGAAACAACCTAAAATAGTTTTGACAATAGAAGCAAGAATGACGTCATCCAGATTGCCTGGAAAAGTTTTAATGGAGAGTTGTGGTAAACCATTATTGCAGCATATGATTGAAAGAGTGAAAAGATGTCAGGGAATATCAGATGTTGTTGTAGCCACGACGATTAATGATACTGATGATGCAATAGTGGAATTATGTAATAAAATAAATTGCAAGTATTTTAGAGGAAGCGAAGATGATGTTTTGCTGCGAGTTTTAGATGCTGCAAAATCCGTATCCGCAGATATAATTGTGGAAACCACTGGAGATTGTCCGCTAATTGATTGGAGACATATTGATTATTTGGTGGAATTTTATTTAAAAAATGAGTATGATTTTGTAGCAAATAACATTGAGAGATCATTTCCGGATGGATTCGATATAAGAATTTTTTCAACAGAAGCGTTGGAGCAGGTAAATAATTTAAGCCAGGAAATGACTGATCATGAGCATGTCTCTATTTATTTTCCAAATCATCCGGAAAAATTTTCTTCCTACAATTGGAAAGCAGATTGCTTTGAGAATAGACCAGAATATGAGGTTACATTAGATGAGCGTGGAGATTATATGTTAATCGACTCTATTTTTAAGGGATTATATGTTCAAAATGTAGATTTTTCATGTAGGGATGTAATAGCATATTTAGACCAAAATCCACATTTGTTAGAGTATGTGAAGGACATCAAAAGAACCATTGTCTGATGAGATGAAATATGAAAAAGATAATATTTTTAGCGAGAGATCCGGGCGGAGCCAATGCTTTAGCGCCAGTCATTATAAATATTTCAAGCATATATGAGGTTGCTGTATATGGGAAAGACTTTGCAGTAGAACGATTCCAATACTTTGGTATTGAGTGCAATGATATTATGAAATTTTGCAGTGCGATTGATGAGAACCATATATATGATTTTTTACAAGAAATATCGCCGGATGTGGTTTTTACAGGAACAAGTGCAGATGACTATACGGAAAAGTATTTATGGAATGCTGCAAAAAAGCAAGGAATAACCTCTATTGCGCTGATTGATTCATGGA
>VSNT01000153.1 GCA_009774465.1 Lachnospiraceae bacterium | reverse complement strand
GTGCAAAATGGACAGTGAAGTCAATACTTCACTGTCCATTTTGCACTGCACCTTTTCCTGAGGATAAAAGGGATAGCTCCCCCTGCGGGCGGCGAATCTTTCCTGCACATAATTTTCCGCTGACCAAAAAACTTCCTGCTCACTGCCATAAATAACCTCTCCATAGTTTTCTTCTCCCCAGGTAAACCTTCCACCCCGCATACTTAATAAAAATTCATCCTGAGAAATTACACATCTGCAATATAAAAACATGGCAGAAAGAATAATCAACAGGTAAATGAATAATACAATTGGTAAAATAAAGGCTGCTTCTATTGTAAAATACCCATTACATTTTTTACGCATATATTAATACCACCTCCATTCCTATTAATAAAAACGGGATTAACGGTATAGTTTCCCTCTTTTTTTTAATTAAATATACAGCTGCACAAAATCCGGAAAGCATTAGTCCCACACAAAGTACATAAAAGGTAAACCAAATGCCTGTCCACAATCCCAAAACAATAACTGTAAGCCCATCTCCATATCCAATATTTTCTTTTGTAATAACTGACAGCAGCAAAAGCATTATACCTGGAATTGCGCCACATAAAAGTTCCTTCCAACTGACCTCTCCTTTAAAAAACCAGTAGACAACCGCCATAGCCGCCGAAATAAAAAGCTTGTATATTGAAACTTTTTTCTCTTTTATATCCTGTACTGCCAATACAGCTAAGAATAATAATCCCATAAGGTAAACAATCATATTTTAGCAACTCCTGCTCATATTTCATAAAACTGTTATCCCCCGCATTTACTGCAGGGACTGTATTCCGGTATTTCCCTTAGAGGAACCATATAAATAGTTCTCTTAAGAGACGAGCAGTCTGCCTGTCCATGAAAACTGCCGCCTTCAGAAGTGACATAAACAGTTCCTGCCTTTTGCGGCCTGCATCTTTCACAGGCATAATATTTTCCACCGGAAGCGTTCCGCATGTCTTCTACCTGTTCATAATTTACCGCCTCTATCCTGATATGCAGATAAGTACAGTCCCTCAGCAAATGATATTTGCTTCCGGTGCGTGTTATATACACATATTTTTCCGGCTCCCCGTCTTTTTTCTGTTCCGCCTCATTCACATAGCCAATCCATCCATGACTGAAAAACCTGTCATTAATTGTAATCTTTCCAATCGGAATCCAATTGATAAATGGCTTTAATTCATAGCTGATCTTATATTCGACTGTTCCCTCTTCCAAAACTGAAAAGTCCTGTAATTGAACGCCTTCCGGTCCTCCCTGAATGCAAAGATATGGGGATAACTGGCTGTCCAGATACATTTTTACCTGCTCTGATGCATTTTCCTGTGCCCCTTCCAGATACTTTACCTTATATTCCAGAAACGCATTTTTATTTCCTGCCTGATGCAATGCCTCCTGCACCTGAGATTGAAACCGAACAGCCTCAAGACTAAGGAGAATCGTCATAATAAAAAACAGAAATATAGGAAATACCAGACTTCCTTCTAATGCCATTCCTGCCTTAACTTTTACGGAAGAAAGGAAAAATGCTCCCTTATAAAACGAAACATTTCTATATTTGAAAACCTTGAGAGAAGGGACCTTTACCATTTGCATTTTACAGTTACACTGCCCGTTTAAAGAGAGCATTTTTCCTTTCTTCCGTTTTAACTAAAAATAACCATATTTTCTTCTTAACGAATAAGTATTTCCACTGCCATTTTTTGCTGATACATATGCTTCATACCTTTCAATACACCAGTCCATCATAAAATAGCTGTTTCCATCCAAAAGTCGTATATCCATTTCCATAATATCCATTGCCCGCATGTTTACGTTTACTTCATCCTCCAGCAGAATCATACAGGCAAGATATTGGTCATATGTAAATCCGCCTTTACCGCCGCCGGAATATAAATTACCGCTTAGTAAATGAAATACTGACATTTGATGACCTGATTTTCTGACAGGCACCATACCCCCACTGTAAATTATCCGAAGATCTCCAATACTCTCTATAAATGCGCAGGCGTATAAAATGCTCTGAACTACCGGATCTATAAACTCTCTTTTTAACTGAACTGCCAAAAGGTCTTCTGCTGCTGCAGATGCCTGCACCCTTAAATTTCCATCTCCAAAAGCGCACAGGAGGTTGTCTGCAAACCGCCATTTAAACAGCCTTTCCGCCACCACTCTCACATTTTCCAGATCAGAATCTTTTCCTCCTACAATATATTCCAGTTGGCAGTCAAGTAAAGACGCTTCCCTTGCATTCCCCAGATAACCCATTTGATCAAATAAATAAGAAAGAAAATCTTCCTTGCTGTTTTCAAATATTCTGCCTTCAGTTTCTTTATTATTGACTTCTCTGTGAGAAATATAATTCTCAAGAAAAACATGGGCCGGATTAACCGATTGGAAATCCGCCTGACTTAAGTAGAGAATATCGCTTCCCAACATTCCATAAGCCCAGTCCGCAGGGTTAGATAAGGGAACTTCCTCCCATAACCCTTTTTCATTTTGAATTACAGGAAGCTCCATTCCCCACAACTGCTCCATAATCCGGCTCCAATTTCCTACAGGATCCATCTCATTTAAAAACTGTATTTCTTCCAAATAAGCAAGGGCCTCTTTTTCCCTGCCGGCAATGCCCTTATCCTGAACATAATTAACTGCCTGATTTCTCATTGATGCTCCCATTTGCGCTGCCGCTGTTTCAAAAGAAGAAATTTCTGTTTGAATATGGTTAAGATTTCCCCAGGGTGCATTTTTCTTTTCCAAAATTTGTGAAGTATTCTCCTCTACATAATACTTAAGCCTGGCTTCAACATTAGCAATGGAAGGCTGGCTTCCCAGATAAAAAGCATCCACATAAATCAGTCCATATCTTTTAAAAAGCTCCGCGTGAAATTCTGAAAGAACTGCATTCATTCCGGTATCCACAGCACTTTCAAATCTGACTTTTTCCGCATTGTTAACAGCGCCTCCCACCAGCAATAAAATAAACCCTGTCAGTATGGACAAAGACATGGAAAAAAAAACCGTAAGATACCCTTTCATCAGGCTAAAATAGCAGAACTGTCTGCTGAAATTTTTTCAAATATTGTTCCTGCCAGCTCCTGAATCTGTGTTTTAAATATCAGCACCAGTCCAATTAAAACTACAATAATCAATATCATTTCCACAGTACCCATACCCTTATTATTTTTGCTGATTTTTAAAGTGTTTTTTTCTTTTTTCATTCTTTTCCTCCATTTTTTACGTTATTTTTAAATATTTCCAAAATTAAAGCAGGCAGGCAGTAGAATAAGAGCCATAACCACAAGCATCATTAACATCATTGGAAAAAGCAGCTTTGTTCCTGCCTCCTCCCCTGCCTTTTTTGCAAATTGCCTTCTATCCTCTAATGCATTGTCAGCTTCTTCTTCCAATAACTTAAGAAGCTGGCTGTTACCCTGTTTCAAATGCGCAGATAGTAAAAAAGTAAGCTTTCGATATCTCATTTCTTCACAACGCCTGCCAAATTCCTGATATACCTTTTCCTCCATCACTCCATTCTCAAGCTGATAACAGGATTTCTTCATTTCCTCGTACAAATAGTTCCTGCCTTTAAAGTCTTTCTTCTTGCCGTAATCATTTGTTATTCTAATAAACGCATTTTTTATGGTAAGGCCGGCTGATAAATATAGCCGAAGTTTATTGACAAATCCTGAATAGTCAGCAAGTAACTGTTTTCTTCTCTTTTCACAGCTTTTCCTAAGATCTCTGTCCATCTCTGCGCATATCATTATGCTTCCTAAAACAGTCACCCATAGAAAAAGCACACTGCCATCTGGTTTAACCTCCTTCCATTCAATTTCCTTTTCATGCAGGCTTAAAGGCAGATTAATAAACATGTTTTGTTTTTCCTTTTCTTCTTCTGCACGAAGTTCTTCCTTTAAAAGCCAAAAAAATTCATCTTCTTCATTAAGCTCCTTTGGGAGCACCCATACATCATAGGAAACTTCTGTTTTTTCTCCTTCGTATATCAATATTGCAGTAAGCGTCACCTGTTCCATATCTTTTGCAGCATAAGACCGTTCTACTTTTCCACTGGAGCTGATTATCTCAGTATTGCTGCTTTCCCATCTAATCTGAAAAGGATATCCTGATACAGAGGATGGCAAATATAAATCATCTATTACATGCTGTAGATTCTGATTATCTTTCTTAATAATTTCAGACAGCTCCATCTGCAAATTTTTTGATGATAAATTTATTTCTTCTTCTGTTAATTTGCGTTCTTCTATAAAAAATGGAATTTCTCTGCTCCAGTCCCTGGTTTTTGCCTGCAGCTTAACTGTATAACCACCTTCCTCCCATTCATTTCTTTTTAGCTGCATTCCTTCCAAACTTCCTTCCATTTGTCTGTTGATATGAATAAAGGCTGCAAATGCTGTTCCTATAACCAGGAAAGAAATGACTACTGATATTTTTTTAATCAGATAACTGTCATATAGTTTTTCTGTATTACCAAAAGGACATAACCGTATCAGATCTTTTATTACCTTTTGATTACGCCTTCTGAAAATTATCGGTTTAAAACCCTGATAAAATTTTGCTGCAAAATAGTAAAACGGATTTTTCATAGAAGCTCCCTTTTTAAATTTCTATGGAAATAATTCGAATTGACATCACATAAGCTGCCAAATAAACCAAAAGACAAATACTCATAAGCATGACACCTGACGCACAGTGGTAAAGACCTTTAAAATATCCCGGAGAAGTCAGGCTGATATATGCCATAATTAAAAAAGGCATTAAATTCATTATTTTCTGTTCAAGTCTTTTTGCACTTAATAAAATTCGGATTTCCTTATCTGTTTCAATTTTATGAACAATAATTGCTGCTGTTTTTTCCATAATTGACGCCATATTCCCGCTTCTTTTATATGAAATTTCATAAATACAGGCAAATTCACTTATTTCTGCTATCTTTAACTGGCTGCTTATCTGCTTCCATAAATCAGTAAATGGCACATTGTTTTCTCTGCCTGACTTAAGAATTTGTATCATACGGCATATACTGCTGTCCTTTCCATATAACGCTTTCATATCCTCATAACTTGATATAAAGGCATTTTCTACAGAATATCCTGCTTTCTGTCCGGTGGACACAAGCAACATTAATTCTTTAAACTGCTCCCTCACCTGTTCTTTTTTGTCACTTTCAAGAAGCTTTTTTTCCATCCGGTGATAGAAGAATCCAACCAGCGAAAGAGGAATAAGCGCCCATAGGGATTGATAAAAAAAGAAATCCAGCAGCAGTATAATCCCTATACTTTTTCCAAATAAGATTCGCTTTTCTGCAGGCGTAAAAAATAAAAGTTCACAAGATTTTTTCATGAGAATGCACTCCTGTTTTTTTTAGGCTGCCCATTACTTTACCATCTGCAAAAGTTCCTTTTTGCTCAAATTGGTAAATTGTCTGCATTTTAATTTCTCCTTCTGAAAATCCAACCGGTTCTGCAATTTCCAGCACTTTTCTGCTGCCATCCTTTAATCTTCCCAGATGAATCAAAAGATCAAATCCGGATGCAATCTGTTTTCGTATTGCAGAGATGGGCATTTCCATTCCCATAAGCACCATTGTTTCCAACCGGCTGACCACATCCCGTACGCTGTTGGCATGTACCGTAGTCATGGCGCTATGGCCGACATTAACACTCTGCAACATATCTATAGCCTCCTTTCCCCGCACTTCTCCTACAATAAGCCTGTCCGGCCGCATACGCAGAGAAGCTTTAATCAAATCACGTATGGTAATCTCTTTACAGCCTTCCACATTTACATTTCTGGTTTCCAGACGAACCAGATTGGAAATATTTTTTATCTGCAGCTCCGCACTGTCCTCAATTGTAATTACTCTTTCTGTGCCGGGAATAAACTCAGATAATACATTTAAAAATGTTGTCTTGCCAGAACCAGTCCCGCCGCATACCAGGATATTCTTACCTGCCTTCACAAACTTACTCAGCCATTCTTTACATTCCCTTGAAATTGACTCTGTCAAAATAAGCTGATCCATTGTAATTGGCATCTGTGGAAATCTTCTGATGGTAAGAATCGGACCATTTACCGCAACAGGATCCAATACCACATTTACCCTTGCTCCATCCGGCAGTCTGGCATCTACAATAGGAGAAGCATCATTTACAACCCTGTTGCAGCCTGCAGTGATCTGCCAGATCACATGTCGGAGCTTTTCAACAGAATCAAAACAAATATCCAGTTTCTTTAATCTGCCATTTTGTTCTATAAATATTCCCTGAATGCCATTTACCATAATTTCCGTGATTTCAGGATCTTCAATTAATTCCTGTAATATGCCAAGCTGTCTGATAGAATGATAGATTTCTTTTCGCAGATGTTCTCTTTCAGAAACTTCCAGATGTCTTTTTCTGCTTTCCTGACTGATCTGTTCATCAATCATTTCCTGAACCTGCTCCCTGGTCATTTCCCTTGACAAATCCAGTCTTTCCAAAATCAGTTCCTGCAAGCTGTCTTTCTTATTTTGTTTCACCATTTTCCTCCTTAAAAAGATCCGGAAATACTTTTGATCGTATGAAGGCCGATAACTCTCCATAAGTCAATTCTTCAAATTTGAGAGGAAGCTGTTTAAACATCGGTAGTTTCCATTTTACAGTTTTGACATTTATGTCTCCGTATCCCACATTTTCCAATACTCTTTCATACTGTTCTATTTTTGCCATAGATAAACCGTCTTCCCTTGTTATGGTGTAAATGTAATCACACCCCCGCAAAACTTCCCACAAATCCATAATCCCATCTGTCAAATCCAGAATCAGGTATTCATATTTACCTGTTTTTTCTATCTCCTGAAACAAATCCAGCCATTGTTCCCCTCTGATACCTGTCAGATTTTGATAAATTTCTGTTGGAGGAATAAAGTCTAATCCATTTACAGTTTCCACCATGCTTTCTAATCGATATAACAACTTTTCTCTGGCACAACTGAAATAGTACATTAAGTCAGAGAGATCACTGTTAAAATTTCTGCACAGCATACGGGAAAACCCTGAATAAATTTCAAAATTTAAATATAAAACACTGTGCTTCCTTGCAAGCATCTGCCCTAATGTCAATGAAAATGTTGTCTGCAGGCATCTTCCTACCGGAGTGTAAATGCCAATCACATTCATCTTTTTCAGTCCCGTACCTATGACTGATAAAACATTTTCTGATTTGTCCGTATAATAGGTCATGATCTGATGGAAAATAGTTTCACATGATTGATACTTATTGATATGATGTAGAGCTTTATTTAGATTTTCTCCGCTTTCGCTGAGAATAATGATATGTGGAATTTGTAAAGTATCCACTTCCTTTTTATAAACACTTTCTGAAATGAGAAGGCACTCAATATCCTTAATTTTAGCACAGGAGTAAAATTTACTCCCCTCTGTGAAAATATAGATTTCAAAAGGCAGATTCGTCTTTCCACTGATGAAATCCATTAACCGATAAGCATATCCCTCCTCGCTGTCAAAAATTGCAAGGATTTTTTTATCCACTAATAACCCCCTTTCCAATTGCAAAATTATATTGGCACTGTTAAATATGAAAAATTAAAACTTTGATACCTGGAAGGAATCCTTCCGATGAAACCAGAATCAGCATTTTCACTGTATATATGCTGATAGAAATAAATTCTGTCTATTATACAAATATACGAGCCAACGAGACGG
>VSNT01000152.1 GCA_009774465.1 Lachnospiraceae bacterium | reverse complement strand
TTGTTATGATGTGGATACGTCCCCAGGGGCTTGTAGGCGCGTCAAACAGTATTCTTGCAGGAGGCACGCGAAGAAAAATGAAATTAAAAAAGGTGGAAGAGGAGGGCGCATAATGAGTGAAATACTGAGAACGGAAAATGTCTGTAGATATTTTGGCGGATTAAAGGCAGTAGATAATATCAGTATGACCGTTAATTCCGGTCAGATCTTTGGCATCATCGGACCAAATGGCGCGGGAAAAACAACCTTTTTTAATGTCTGCTCTGGAATTTACAAACCTACAAAAGGACAGGTTTATTTTGAAGGCAGGGATATTTCAGGTTTAAAACCGGAGGTGATCAGCCGGCTTGGAATTACCAGAACTTTTCAGGCAATGCAGTTGTTTAAATATATGACGGTACTTGAAAATGTAAAAGTGGGCTGCCATAAGGGGACAAAGACAGGGGTGTTTGATGCCATGCTGCATACAAAGACTTACCGGCAGGACGAGGAATACGTGACGAAAAAGAGCCTTGAAACCATTGAGCGGGCGGGGCTTTCCCAATATACCTATACGCTGGCGGGAAACCTTCCCTATGGGGTACAGAGAAAGGTGGAGATTGCAAGAGCCCTGGCAACAGATCCCAAAATCCTTTTGCTGGATGAGCCGGCGGCAGGCATGAATCCTATGGAGACAGAAGAACTTAGAAAATTTGTGCAGGATTTGAATAAGGGTGGTCTGACCATTGTTTTGATTGAGCATGATATGAAATTTGTAATGAACTGCTGTCACAATATACTGGTACTTAATTTTGGAAAAAAGATCTGTGAAGGAACCCCGGAGGAAGTGAAGAATGACAAAGAGGTTCAGGTTGCATATTTTGGCTCCGGCATGATAGGTAAGGAGGTGCAGCAGACATGTTAGAAATTAAAAATCTTTCTGTAAACTATGGTTATATTCAGGCGCTTCGAGACGTTTCTTTAGAGGTTGGAAAAAATGAAATCATTACCCTGATCGGAGGAAATGGGGCAGGCAAGACCACAACCTTAAAGGCGATTTCCGGGCTGGCGGACAAAAGAGGCGGAAAGGTAATTTTTGAAGGCAGAGACATTACCAAAATGGCGCCGGAGGAAATTGTTAAGCTGGGAATTGCACATGTACCGGAAGGGCGTAAGATTTTTCCTTCCCTTACAGTTTATGAAAATTTAATGACAGGAACCCTTGGAAACAGGAAACTGAAAAAGAATCAGATACAGGAGCTTTTACAGCAGCAGTATGAAATGTTTCCCCGCCTTAAGGAACGTGCAGCACAGGCAGGGGGCAGCCTTTCCGGAGGAGAACAGCAGATGCTGGCCATAGCAAGGGGGCTTATGATGGATCCGGAAATGATTATGCTGGACGAGCCTTCTCTTGGACTGGCGCCTGTGATTGTGGAAGAAATTTTCCGCATGATTTTAAGAATACGGGATAATGGGAAAACAGTACTTCTAATCGAGCAAAATGCATCTATGGCTCTTTCCATTGCAGACAGGGGATATGCGCTGGAAAACGGGCAGATTACCCTGACAGGAACCGGAAAAGAACTTCTGGTAAATGAGGAAGTGAAGAAAGCATATTTGGGAGATTAAGAAATGGAGGGGCTTATGTATGATGTACTTAGAGAAATTCCGCTGATTGATACCCATGTACACCGGGTGCATCCGGAAAGAGAGCCGGAATTCGGGCAGATTGCAGGAGGCTATATAAAGGGTTCGGGGCAGGAGTATCATTCCAGATGTACGATTTTGTATGAAATGATCATGCAGGAATTACGTGTTAAATTCGGCATGGAGAAGGATGCTTCAAACGAGCAGGTGGAAATGGAGCGGTTTCGAAGATTTAAGGCAGATCCGGCAGGTTATACCGGAGAACTGTTTTCGGAAGGGAATGTTGCAATGAGCCTGTTTGAAATCGGAAGCCCCCTTCGGGGAAAAGCCTTTACGGAAGAAGAGATTGCATGGTTTCAAAAGTTGATTCCAGAAGAAAAACGCCGAAGCATTGTCCGTATTGAACGCTCCGTAGATGAACTTTTACCAATGGAACTTTCTTTTTCAGAATTTACAGATGCATTTATTAAGGATATGGAGGCGCGCATTTTAAGGGAAGATGCGGTGGGGCTGAAATCTTCCGTTGCTTATTATGGAGGTTTAAATATCTGCCTTTCTGATGAAAAGAAGGCGGCGGAGAGCTATCAGAGACTGCTTTTAAATAAAGGAACCAAAGAAGATGAAAAATGCCTGTATACCTATACCCTTATGCAGGGGGTGGAACTGGCGGTTAAACATGGGATACCTCTTCAGATTCATACGGGCTCAGGAGGCGGAAGCCTTGATTTTAAGAGCTTTAACCCGGTAGGACTGACAGACTTTTTAAGAGATTCAAGAGTGTTTGATCGGGTGAAAATTGTGTTATTGCATGGGGGACATCCTCATGAGGAGGATACCAGTTTTTTGACAGCTCAGTTTTCCAATGTGTATACCGACTGCTCGGGCACATTTTATTTAAGTACTGTAGGAGCTGTAAACCGGATGCGGGCGCTTTTGGAGCGTACGCCTCTTAGTAAAATTATGTATGGCTCTGACGGCGTTATGATGCCGGAGCTGGCATGGTTTGGCCATCGGTATTTCAGAAAGCTTTTGACTAAAGTAATGATGCAGTTGATAGAAGAAGGATTTGTAAGGGAAAGCAGAGCATATGAGTTTGTGAAAATGATGATGCATAACAATGCGTTAGAGTGTTATTCAAAATTGAAAGAAAAGATAAAACCAATATAAAACAACGGATAACAGGCTTTGCCAGCTATCCTTATGTTCAACAACGGATGAATAAGGAGCGTGATTATAAAATATGGAAGATATATCTAAGAAAATTTATGAATGCGGGATTGTACCTGTGGTGAAGCTGGAGGAGGCGGAACTGGCGGCAAGACTTGCCCGAACGCTTATGGCGGGAGGAATCAGATGTATTGAGGTTACATTCAGAACCAAGGCAGCCAGACAGGCAATTGAAAATATCAGCCGGGAATGCCCGGACATGCTGGTGGGAGCCGGAACGGTGCTTACGAAAGAGCAGGTGGATGAGGCAGTAAACGCCGGAGCAAAGTTTATTGTAACTCCCGGATTTAACAGAAAAACAGCGGCATATTGTCTGGAAAAAGAAGTCCCGATTTTTCCCGGGTGCAACAATCCGGCTGTGATTGAAGAAGCGTTGGAAATGGGAATTACGGACCTTAAATTTTTCCCGGCAGAGCAAAGCGGCGGACTGTCCATGATTAAGGCTTTGTCTGCACCTTATTCTGGTGTACGGTTTATGCCTACAGGCGGTATAAATGAAAACAATATGAATGAATACCTGGCCAATGACAAGGTGCTTGCCTGCGGGGGAACCTGGATGGTGAAGGAGTCGCTGATTAAAAACAGGCAGTTTGATGAAATTGAGTATCTCACCAGAAATGCGGTGAAAAAGATGCTTGGCTTTGAGCTTAGGCATATAGGAATCAACTGCGTCGACGAAAAAGAAGCGGTGCAGAGAGCTGGCGTGGTGGCGGAGTTGTTTGGACTGGAAGTAAAGCCAGGAAATTCCTCAGTATTTGCAGGGCAGGCCTTTGAAATGATGAAAAAGGAAGGCTGTGGGGAACATGGACACATCTGCATGGCAGTGAACCGGCTTGACAGGGCATATGCCCATTTTAAGCAAAAAGGAATTGCTTTTGATGAGGAATCCAAAAAGCTGGATGAAAAAGGAAAAATGAAGGTAATTAATTTTAAAGAACCTGTAGGCGGATTTGTTTTACAGATGATAAACAAATAGGTATGTAAAAGGAGAATGGATATGGCAAAGGTAGTTACGTTTGGTGAAATCATGCTAAGGCTTGAGACGGTGGGATATTATCGCTTTGTGCAAAGCGAGTATTATCAGGCATTATATGGAGGAGGAGAGGCGAATGTTGCGGTTTCTCTTGCAAATTTTGGGATGGATGTGGATTTTGTCACAAAGCTTCCTGCACATGAGATTGGACAGGGGGCGGTGAACAGTCTGCGCAGATACGGAGTGGGAACAGACAAAATCATTCGCGGAGGAGATCGGGTAGGCATTTATTATCTGGAAAAAGGTGCGTCCCAGAGAGCTTCCAAGGTGATTTATGACAGAGCAGGTTCTTCGATTGCTATGGCGAAAGCGGAAGATTTTGACTGGGAAAAGATTTTTGAGGGAGCAGAGTGGTTTCACTTTACAGGTATTACGCCTGCTTTGGGCGGCGAGCTCCCCGTAATCTGCGAACAGGCATGTAAGGCGGCTAAAAAGCTGGGGCTTAAAATAAGCTGTGACTTAAATTACCGGAAAAAATTATGGAGCAGAGAGCAGGCAAAAGAAACCATGACCAGACTGGCAGAGTATGTGGATGTGTGTATTGCCAATGAAGAAGATGCCAAGGATGTATTTGGAATCAAGGCGCCTGCCACAGATATTGAAGGCGGAAAATTAAGTCAGGAAGGCTATAAAGAGGTAGCCGGGCGTCTGGCGGAAAACTTTGGATTTGAAACGGTGGCAATTACACTTCGCACTTCTTTGTCGGCAAGCGATAATCACTGGGCAGCTATGCTCTACGATGGAAAAGAGTTTTATTTTTCAAAAAGCTATCCCATTCACATTGTTGACAGAGTTGGGGGAGGAGACAGCTTTGGCGCAGGACTGATTTATTCCCTGTTAAATAAGATGGATAAACAGGATGCACTGGAGTTTGCGGTGGCCGCTTCCTGCTTAAAGCATACGGTGGAAGGAGACTTTAACATGGTAACGGTGGAAGAGGTGCAAAAGCTGGCGCAGGGAGACGGTTCAGGAAGAGTGCAGCGTTGATGAATTCAGGGAAGGAGCAGGGATAGTTATGGATTTGCATATGAAGGGTAAGGTGGCTGTGGTGGCTGGAGGCAGCACCGGAATTGGCTTTGCAACAGCCTTGTGTTTTTTGGAGGAAGGCTGTAAGGTTGCAGTTTTCGCAAGAAACGCCGAAAGGCTTGAGGCTGCAAAGGAGCAGTTTGCAGCTTTGGGATATAAAGATGTGATGACAGGTTCGGCAGATGCCACTTTGGAAGAAGCGGTAAATAAGTTTGCAGCAGATGTGGCGGCGCATTTTGGCACCATTGATTACTGGGTGAATGTGGCAGGCGGAAGTCTTAGAAAGTCCTTAAACAAAGTGACAAACGAAGAATTTGACAAGGTGGTGGCAATCAATTTAAAAAGCGCCTTTTTTGGCTGTAATGCTGCCGCCAGGTATATGAAGAAAAATGAAAAGGGCGGCGCTATTGTAAATGTGTCTTCTATGGCAGCCCACAGAGCGGCAGCAGGGAGAGCTTTGTACGGGTGTACCAAGGCAGCGCTTTTACAGCTTACAAAGGTTTTTGCGGCGGAATTGTCTCCTTTTGGAATCAGAGTCAATTCCGTTTCGCCGGGACTTGTCCTTACAGAACTTTCAAGGCCTGTGGTGCCGGAGGAAAACTCGCCGGAATTTGCTGCCTTTTTTACGGAGTACCTGATCAAACGTCCAGGGCTGGCAAGAGAAGTGGCGGCGCCAATTGTCAGCATGTGCTCAGATGTCTTTGGCTATACAACTGCTGCTGATCTGCGTGTGGACGGAGGGGTGGATGCAGTATACGAGACGAAGTGGATAGAGGAGAATATTGAGCTTTTGAGAGAATAGGAGCAGGCAGAAAAAACAGCATATTAAAAAATTGTTATTACGCATACTTTCTGTTATAATAAAAAAAGTAAGAAAGAAGGAGAGATATGTATGTATTTGAGACGGAAAGTTTACGATAAGCTGCTTGCATGGAAGGCTGAGAGTAATCTTACACTGGAGATAACCGGGGCCAGACAGGTAGGAAAAACTTATATCATCAGCAAGTTTGCCAGAGAAAACTTTGCGCACACCATATATATTAATATGCTGGAGGATTCGGGAGAAGAATTTTTAAAATGTTTAAGAGCTGCAAAGGAATGGAAACCAGGACAGGAAAGGCCGGACCAGCCGCTTCATAAAGCATTTTCTCTTTTTGCACAGGATTTTGTTGATACGGAAAGTACGGTAGTTATTATCGACGAAATCCAGGAGAGTGAGGAAGTATATAATCTTGTTCGTGAATTTACAAGGAAGTTTGCATGTCGTTTTATTATTACAGGAAGTTATCTTGGACGTATCCTGAACAGGGATTTCAAGATGTCTGCCGGTGATTTGACATCTTTACGGATTGAAACATTGGATTTTGAAGAATTTGTAGATGCTTTTGGAAAGAAAGATATTTATGAACGATTGCAATTATATGATGTTGGAACCGAAGAAGAGTTTGAGGAAATTTCCAAACTGTTTCGTCTGTATATGCAGATTGGCGGCTATCCTGCGGTAGTGACGGAATATATGGCGACATCTTCTGCAGATAAGTGCCGGGAGAAGTTAGAAGATATAATTCATTTATTTTGTGCAGAGTCGCTCCGTTATTTTGACGATATACTTGATGCAGCGGTATATGATAATATTTTCTGTAGTGTGGCCCGTATACTTTATAGGGAAAAGAAAGGTCTGGATGCAGATAATTTCAGTGAAAGCCTGCAGAAGCTGGTTATTCATGAATATGACAGTAATATAGGCAAAGCAGTGTGCAACCGCGCTGTTATGTGGCTTCAAAGTGCAGGAATTCTGGATTTTGCCGGTAAGGTAAGTGAATGTAAAATTATGGAGTTCAAAGGGCGTTGCCGGTGCTTTTTTACAGATGTTGGATTGACTTATTATTTTCTGCGTAAAATAGGTGCCGATTTGGCAGGCATTCAGGGAATGCTGCATGAAAACTTTGTATTTCTTGAATTGCGGCGCAGGGTAGAACGTTTGAAAGAAATTGCTCTTGAAACACCGGCTTTTGCAACTTATAAAAATGGAGAAATTGATTTTTATGTAAAAAGCCTTAAAGGAAATGAAAAAGTGTACGCTGTGGAAGTTAAGAGTGGGAAGCAGGGAGCGCAAACCGGACGTCTTGCTTTGGAAGACGGGAAAGTTGATTATCTGCTGCTTCTGAAAGGAGATACAAAAGGAGGGATTACAGAGAAGATATATACTGTACCGCTCTTTTTGTTTTCTAAATTTAAGTTTGATTTATAAAGGATAAAAACACCAGGAGGTATCATACATGAGAACGAAGAAAGCAGGCACAGATTTCCTGTTTCTAATTTTACTGTTATTGCAGATTGCCAATTTTTTTGTGACGGGGTATCAAAAAGAAGGGTATTATATTGATGAACTCTGGTCTTATGGTCTGGCTAACAGTTATTATCAGCCATTTTTGCAGGACAGGGAAGATTATTTAAATGAATGGCATTCGTCAGACTATTTTGCAAGCTATTTAACGGCAATGCCGGGAGAGACCTTTTCTTTTGATTCTGTATACGATAATCAGACCAAAGATGTGCACCCTCCGCTTTATTATATGTTGCTGCATATGATAAGTTCCTGCGTGGCAGGACGATTTTCCAAGTGGATGGGACTAATTGTCAATCTATTGTTTTTTGTGGGAACGCTTATTGTTTTGTACAGGATAAGCTGTGAATATCTGGGAAAAGGGCGGTATGCTGCATTGCTTCCCGTATTGATTTACGGATTCAGCATTGGAGGCATGAATACAGCGATGTATATCCGAATGTATATGATGCTCACTTTTTGGACGACGCTTTTTCTATATCTTATGCTGCGGTTTGCGCAGGAAAACGAGAATAGGGGGGGGTACC
>VSNT01000151.1 GCA_009774465.1 Lachnospiraceae bacterium | reverse complement strand
ATTAGATCGTCGGCAGCGGCAGATGTGAATAAGAGACATTAGTAAAGTTTTTTTCCCACAATTCCAGAAATATTAAGGAATACTTAGGATATTTTTTAGCAATAATGGACATAATTGTTTTTTTTCATAACAGTTCATGGTATAATGGGCGTTAATTAGTGCTTTTGTATAAAAGAGGAGGAAGATTTATGTATTCATTTGATGAAGTGAAGAATGCTGATCCTGAGATTGCACAGGCTATTGTGGATGAGCAGGAAAGACAAAACAGCCATATTGAATTGATTGCATCTGAAAACTGGGTGAGCAAAGCGGTCATGGCGGCAATGGGAAGTCCACTGACTAATAAATATGCAGAAGGCTATCCCGGAAAGCGTTATTATGGCGGATGCCAGTGCGTTGATGTGGTGGAGAACCTGGCAATTGACAGAGCAAAAGAGCTTTTTGGATGCGACTATGCAAATGTACAGCCCCATTCAGGCGCTCAGGCTAACCTGGCTGTACAGTTTGCAGTCTGCAACCCGGGAGATACCATTATGGGAATGAACCTGGATCATGGCGGACATTTAACGCATGGAAGTCCGGTGAATATTTCAGGTAAGTATTTTAAGATTGTGCCTTACGGAGTAAATGATGATGGCTTTATTGATTATGACAAGTTAAGGGAAACTGCACTAGAATGCAAGCCCAAAATGATTATAGCAGGCGCATCTGCATATGCCAGAACAATAGATTTTAAGAAATTCAGAGAAGTTGCTGACCAGGTGGGAGCTGTTTTAATGGTTGATATGGCGCATATTGCAGGACTTGTGGCTGCAGGGCTTCATCCAAGTCCGATTCCCTATGCAGATGTAGTAACTACTACTACCCATAAAACCTTAAGAGGGCCAAGAGGCGGACTGATTCTTGCGAACAGGGAAGCAGCGGAGAAATATAATTTTAATAAAGCCATATTCCCCGGCACACAGGGCGGGCCGCTGATGCATGTGATAGCTGCAAAGGCTGTCTGCTTTAAAGAAGCTTTGTCCGATGAATTTAAAGTATATCAGAAAAATATTATTGATAATGCACAGGCGCTTTGCAGCGGGCTGATCAATAGGGGAATTAAGATTGTTTCAGGCGGCACCGATAATCATTTAATGCTGGTGGATCTTACTCCTTTTGAACTGACAGGCAAGGCAATGGAAAAGATGCTGGATGAGGCGCATATTACAGCAAATAAAAATACGATTCCCAATGATCCTAAATCTCCATTTGTGACCAGCGGTATCCGTCTGGGGACTCCTGCAGTTACTTCAAGAGGCATGAATACACAGGATATGGATCAGATTGCAGAAGCAATTACCCTGATTATAAAGGGTGGAGAAGAAAAAATTCCGGAAGCAAGAGCAATTGTTCAGACATTGACAGACAAATATCCATTAATGTAACGGAAAAATTTGAAAGCTGCGCAGGCGAAAATATCTGCGCAGCTTTCTGCTTAACATGTAGATGGTTTGTGAAGAGGCATACTTTTGTTTAATATCCTAATTCCTGTGCAACAAAAAATATTTTTATTCTTCCCGGCACGCCGCTTCTTCTGGTGATAACGGTATGATTACACATGCAGTCATCTAGGAGACAGTTACTGCATCTTCCTGTATCAAAACAGGGGGTATGTCTGTTCAGGCGTCTGGCGTTGGCAGGTGCTGCCAAATTGCGTACCCTTGCACAGCCTGTTTCTATATCAGAAACTAATTTATTCATACCAACCACTAAAATGACATGTTTTGGCCCGTGAATCAGACAGGCGACGCGGTTGCCGTTTCCGTCAATATTGATCAGTTCCCCATCAAGTGTAATGGCGTTTGTGCTCATCAGATAATAATCAGAGAGCACTGTTTTTGCATACAGGGCTCTGTCTTCTTCCGGGGACTTTGCGGTCAGCCTGTCAATTAAAGTATAATTACCGGCTTTGACAGCGTCCATCAGGCCGCATTCCTTAATGGATTCACTGCCTCCCCAGCTAACGGAAGAACCGCTTTCCATCATTTGAATAATTGATTTAACACAGGAACTGCAGTCCTCAAAAAAATATCCTTCCATATTTCTTAAAGCAAGTTTTTTGATAAGCCCCTCTACAGCAGTTTGAAAGGCAAGTTGTTTTGGTGTCATGAAAATCCTCCTCCAATAATAATTATACAGATCAATATACTCCATAACCATTATAAAACATGAAAGAAAGATGTATCAATATTTTCATAAGATTATTGGAACCAGTTTAAAATCAAATCAGTTTGAAACAGGACTTGCCCGATGATATGTCCTGTTTCAAATGGAAAGAATACGAAAATATGGGTTAAAATGTAAATTTATCAGACAAATTAGAGCAAAAAAGAGAAAAATGTAAAAATAAATAAAAAAAGCAAAAAAAGTGTTGACAAATCAAAAGGCATTAGATATAATAAACTTACAAAAACAAATTCACATAGATAATCTTAAAGAAAGGAAGGTACAGACCACCAGAAAACTAAGATAAGTTGTTTGATTTATTTATTAAATCAGATAACAAATGTGGAAGAGTTAAGCTTTTAAGGTACAAAGGAATGAAGTACTAAAGAAAGTGGATTTCAAATTCGTATGAGACACAGAAGAAAAAGTAACGAAATGCTAAAGAGAAATAACAAAACGTTACAGTACACCCGTACAAAAGAAAAATGGTTAAAGTACGAAAGAGAAAAAAGCAAAACTGAATAAGGAACATTATCCAAAATAAGAGAAAAGAGAGGTAAGGGCCATTGGATAGCATAGTTTAGAAGCGGGGATTAGTCGAAAAAGATTGATTCCCGCTTTGATTTTATGAAATATATGCTCTGATTTTTCAGAAAAATTAAATTATGTTTTGAGGTGGCTGCAATATAAAAATATGTAATTTTCAGTAGAAATCCTGAGATAAATAAGGTATGATATACTGGTGTATGTTTAAAGTGTATTGGAAGAAAGGCATGGTATTTTATGGCAAAGATGGAAGAGCTGGATGATGAAATAGATAGAAGAGAATACAGACGCAGGCGCAGGGTGAGAAATCAGATTATTTCCTATGTGGTTTTAGGAGTTTTCCTTGTTGGTGTGATTCTTGGAGGCGTCATTGGAGTTAATAAGCTTATTGCGGGCATGAAAGACAGAAAGCAGGCGGAAGAACTGCAGAAGCAGCTGGATGAGCTTTCTCAGGCGGAGCAGGAACCGCAGGTAGTGGAGGCACCGGCAGAACCAGTGGAGAATTATGAAGAGGTTGATGAACTGGAGGAAATTGTAAATTCCAGTATTGCAGAAATGCCGCTGGAAGATAAGGTGGCAGGGCTGTTCATTATAACACCGGAAGCCCTTACAGATACAGATGTGGTGATCAGGGCAGGTGAAACGACAAAAGAAAAACTGGGGCAGCACGCAGTAGGCGGTTTGATTTATTTCTCACAGAATATTAAGAGTGCAGATCAGCTTACAGAGATGCTTTCCAATACAAGAAGCTGGAGTAAATATTCTATTTTTCTTGCAGTAGATGAAGAAGGCGGTCAGGTCAGCCGGGTGGCGGAAAGCGGTCTGGCTGAAAATGTTGGGAGCATGGCTGATATAGGAGCAGCCGGCGATACAGCAAAAGCCCAGGAAGCGGGAGCTGCAATAGGGGGATATTTGTCCGGATTTGGATTTAATTTAAATTTTGCACCGGTGGCAGATGTTGTAGCGGAAGGTAATACGATTATTGGAGACCGTTCTTTTGGCTCCGACACAAATCTGGCAGCATCTATGACGTCAGCTATGGTACAGGGAATGCAGGGCGCTGGAGTAAGTGCCTGTCTTAAGCATTTTCCCGGGCTTGGAGATACCACAGAGGATACCCATGAGGGAATGGCAGTTACAGACAAGACGCTGGAGGATTTTGCAGCAGTTGATTTCCCTGTTTATCAGGCAGGTATTTCCGCGGGAGCAGATTTTGTTATGGTGGGGCATCTTTCAGCGCCTAATGTGACGGGGGATAATACACCGGCTTCCCTTTCGGGAAAAATGATTACGGAAATACTTCGGGGACAGTTGGGGTATCAGGGAATTGTTATTACGGATGCAATGAATATGTCGGCAATTACAGAATATTATACTGCTGATCAGGCGGCAGTCATGGCATTACAGGCAGGTGCTGATATGATATTGATGCCGGAAGATTTTGAAACTGCTTATAATGGTGTTCTGGAAGCTGTCCAAAATGGCACACTGACAGAAGAGCGCATTGATGAATCTCTGAAAAGGATTTTCAGAGTAAAGCGCAGAGACAGAGTAGGAGAGTAGAAGTCAGGCTGCGGCCAAAAAGCTGTTGAAAAAATTTGAAATATTTGTTGACAAAGTAAAAAACATCATGTATAGTATTATTTGTCCGTCGGGTACGGATGAATAAATGCGCGAGTGGCTCAGTTGGTGGAGCACGACCTTGCCAAGGTCGGGGCCGCGGGTTCGAGTCCCGTCTCGCGCTCTCGACTAAGAGCTGGGAAGCCTTAAAATAAGGCTTCCCATTTTTTTGTTTAAAAGGCTATTCTTGCACATAATTACACTTACGAAAAAATACGAAATTTACAAAAAATTAACTTGAAACGTCTTAGTACATGAGATATACTAATTTTAAGATAGACTCGGTAACGTTACCGAGAAGATTAAGGTAAATTTTATAGGAGAAAAAGTATGAGGGCGAGTGGTATTTTATTACCGATATCCAGTATACCATCTGCATATGGAATCGGGACATTTTCAAAAGAAGCATATGAATTTGTTGACTTTTTAAAGGAAGCAGGGCAGGCCTATTGGCAGATTCTGCCGCTGGGACCTACAGGATACGGGGATTCGCCTTATCAGTCTTTTTCTACTTTTGCGGGAAATCCATATTACATAGATCTGGAAGAATTAATTAAAGCAGGCTTCATTACAAAAAAGCAGTGTGAAAGCTGCGACTGGGGTGGGAGTGAGGCTTACGTAGATTACGAAAAAGTTTATCTTTCACGTTTTAAAATATTAAAGGAAGCTTTTAAAAACAGCAGGATAGAAGATAACAGTGATTTTAAGGCTTTTGTCAGGGAAAATGATTTCTGGCTGGAAAATTATGCACTGTATATGGCAGTGAAGGATTACTTAGGCGGGAAAAGCTGGATAGAATGGGAAAAGGACATTCGTTTAAGAAAGAAGGATGCAGTTGAAAAATACAGCGGACTGCTTAAGGAAGAAATACTGTTTTACCAGTTCCAGCAATATTTGTTTGCGGATCAATGGATGCGTCTTAAAAAGTATGCCAATGATAATGGAATAAAAATTATTGGGGATATTCCTATTTATGTGGCCTTTGACAGTGCAGATGCATGGGCGAATCCGGAATTGTTCCAATTTGATGAAGAAGGTATGCCCACCGGTGTTGCCGGATGTCCTCCTGATTCTTTTTCAGCAACAGGGCAGCTTTGGGGGAACCCTTTATACCGCTGGGATTATCACAGGGAAACGGAATATGCATGGTGGATGCAAAGGATTTCCTACTGTTATAAACTGTATGATGTGGTAAGAATTGATCATTTCAGAGGTTTTGACGAGTACTACAATATTCCTTTTGGGGATCTTACAGCAGAATTTGGAAAATGGGAAAAAGGGCCGGGGTACGACTTATTTAAAGTCATGAAGGAAAAAATAGGAAATAAACCGGTGATTGCAGAAGATCTTGGTTTTCTTACCCCTTCAGTGATTAAGCTGGTTAAAAAGACCGGCTACCCTGGAATGAAGATATTGCAGTTTGCATTTGACTCCAGAGAGGAAAGTGATTATCTGCCTCACAATTATACCTCAAATTCCGTGGTGTATACAGGAACTCATGATAATGACACTATGATGGGCTGGTACCAGAATGCAAAACGCCGTGACATTGGCTTTGCAAAAAGGTACTTAAATATTAGAGGGAATAAAGATATGGTATGGAATTTTATCCGTGCAGCAATTTCCAGTGTATCTGATACAGCAATCATACCCATGCAGGATTATTTAAGTCTTGGAAGCGAGGCAAGAATTAATATACCATCTACTTTGGGAGATAACTGGAAATGGAGAATGGTAAAGGGACAGATTGAAGAGGGGCTGGCAGAGAAAATTTATAAAATGTGTAAGTTGTATGGAAGAGTGAAGCAATAGGCAGCAGGTCAGTCTAATGAAGGTGGTTTGAGTATTGAGGGAAGTTTTATGTCAGAAATAACAATTAAAGATATTGCGCGAGAGTGTGGAGTGGGAATTAGTACTGTGTCCCGGGCAATTAATAATCATGCGGATATTAATCCGGAAACAAAGCAGATGGTCATGCAGAAAATTAAAGAAACAGGATATATCCCAAATAACAGTGCAAGAAATTTAAAGCGCACTGATGCAAGATGTATTGCAGTTTTAATTAAGGGTATTACCAATCCGTTCTTTAGTCCGGTCATTCAGATCGTGGAAGCGCAGGCCCAGAAAAAAAGATATGCTATGGTACTGCAGCATATAGAGGCCTATGAGGATGAGGTTGAAGTTGCCTTAGAGTTGATCAAGGAAAAACGTTTAAGGGGAATTATTTTTTTAGGGGGAGCCTACCAGCATGATCCGGAGCAGTTGGAGAAATTAAAGGTACCATTTGTATTCAGTACCATAGGAATTACTCAGGATGAAGAAAAGAAGACATATTCTAATGTGGCGGTAGATGATCGTGCGGAAAGCCGTAAAATGACAGATTATCTGCTTGATTTGGGGCACAGGAAAATTGCAATTATAACAGAAAGCATGGAGGCCCAGTCCATAGGAAAACTCAGACTGGAGGGCTACAAGGATGCTTTGACTGCAAGAGGAATTGAGGTAGATGAAAGGCTTATTTTTGAGATAAATGAAAAGCAGGAGCCTTATTCTATGGAAAATGGGTATAAGATGGCAAAGGAGCTTTTGGCTTCGGGTGTAGACTTTACAGCAGTTTTTACAATCGCAGATTTCCTGGCGGTGGGAGTGTGCAGGGCCCTTCATGAAGCAGGGCTTCGGATTCCGGAGGATGTGTCGGTAGCCGGTTATGACGGCATTCCTATCGGAGAATTTTATACCCCACAGCTTACTACAATCAGGCAGCCGGCGGAATTAATGGCGGAAAAGACAATAAAACTTTTGTTTGACATGATTGAAGGGAAAAGTAAATATGAGCATATGGTGTTCCCGGCGGAGCTGGTGGTAAGGGAATCAACTGCCAGGCCGGGAAGATAATATTGTTTTTTGAAATACTCCGCAGCTTGCTGTGGGGTATTTCACTTTAATAAGGATGTTATGATAAAGGATATTTTTATCACAGCTTTTTTGTGGAAAGACTGGAATTATGATATTCCGGATTATTAGTCACATCTTCACCCAGCCATGCAGGGGGAATAAAGGCATTGGCCATTTTTTCATCAGGGAATTCCACCTCCGCAATGATCAGCGGGGCAAAAGGGGGTTCAAAAATATCCAGTTCAATGGTTAAATTTACTGTGCTGCCGGAATGTGTAAATCCGTCTGCAAAGACAGGTTTTGTGACAGGAATCAGGTATCTTTTTTTGGAAATTATGTTCCCGTCTGCTTTAAAAAGCATGTGTTCGTATGCTTCTTTGTTTAAAGGAAGATTATATTCTTCCCGGGCCATAAGTCCTTTTCCTTTATAGGTCATATAATAATTGTCATCTTCTTTTCTGATACGGATGACAGGAGAAGTGCATAGATAGGCCTGTTCAATCATAAGGCATTTATAGCCTGTAAGATCAGCCGGCAGTTTTTCAATTAAAAATTTACGTTCAATTTCCATAAGAGATTTCCCTTTCCAGTGTATATCTATAATTATGCCTCATATTTTGTGTTGAAACAATAAAAAATAAAATATAATTCGCTCATCTTTTGTGATCAG
>VSNT01000150.1 GCA_009774465.1 Lachnospiraceae bacterium | reverse complement strand
TCATATAATCACCTTTATTTCATTAGTATAATATAGCATTATCCGCTGATTCCGTTTATTCATAACCAAATTTAATGGATAACTTTTAATTATCTATTATTTCTTGATAAAAATTTTTCGCTTTCAAACAGGAACAAACATTAACAAATTCCCAATTCCATCCGATATACAAATCAAAGGAGGCAAATCACATGGAAAGAGAAACAACTCCCAGCCAAAGCGAATGGCTGATTATGGAAATATTTTGGGCAGGTACCGGTTCCCTGACAGCCAAAGAAGTCATTAAAAAAATACAGGATAAAGCAGATATGTCGCCCCGGATGGTGCGTGTTTTGATTAACCGACTGTGCCAGAAAGGGGTTTTGGGATACACTATAGATGAACATGACTTACGTGTTTATCACTATTTTGTTTTAAAATCAAAAGAAGAATGCCAGAAGGAAAAAAGCCGGAAATTTATAAACAGTTATTTTGGAGGAAGCCGGAAGAATGCAATGGCAGCGCTGCTGCAAAGTACAGAGCTGACGGAAGAACAGTTCACAGAATTAGAAGGAATTTTAGAGCAGTGTATGGAAAAGCATGAGGCGGCAGAGAAAGGATGTCATGTGCAGGAGAAAGCCATCAGCACTGCCAAAGATACTTTAAAAGAGGATAGCGAGAAAGAGTAAGATTGAAAATTAAAATTTTCAATCAGGAGATCTGTGCTGTGCACAAAGTTTCCAGACTTTGAAAGGAGCCGGAATTATTGGAGAAAGGAATCAGTTTTTTAAATTTATGTGCGGTTTTTTATGTAATACAGCTTATACGGTGCGCCATGATTTCTCTTGTAGTATTTGCGGTTGTTTTTCTTTTGCGGAAAACGCTGTTGAAAAACAGGGTGTTCCTAAAAGGCGCATTGTGGAGCCTGTTTGTTCCAGTGCTTTTTGCAGGCAAGATGAAATTTTTTTATGAAAACACAGCAGGCGTTATTCTTTTTACCTGGTGGACCGGAATTTTTACAAGGAATATTTGGATTAACTGGTTGTATTTGTGTGTTGTATTTATTCTTGGAGTGCGATTGGTTTATGAAAGAAGGAGACTGAAAAAACTGATTGCAGGCATGGAAAAAAGAAACCTGAACGACACGACAGTCTATGTTACCCAAATGCCCGTTACACCTTCTACCATAGGAGTACTGAGGCCAAAGATTATAATTCCTGCGCTTATGTGGCAAGAATATGACCAAAAGGAGCTGCAGACGATCCTGCTCCATGAAAAGACGCACATCAGGTTAGGACATTTGTTATTTTACTTTTTGTGGGATGTATTGAGAGTACTACTGTGGGTGAATCCTCTGCTTTCCATAGGCACAAAGCTTTTGCGGGAAGATATGGAAGAAATCTGCGATTGGGCAACCATGCAGCGAAGCAGGCAAAAAGCTTATTCCTATGGACAGCTTTTGTTAAAGAGCATGAGAATTCTGCAGGTGGAAAGTAAAGATTTCAATATGTATGCGGCTTTTGCAGGTGATACGGAATATCGGGATATCCGACAGAGAGTGACAAGAATTTCTCAGTATAAGCCCTATAAACAGATGTCAATAGTCACCATTTTAACAGTTGTCATGCTTTGTATGGTGGGAACGATTACCTTGATTCAGAACTGCTCTTATGACAGGTGCAATGAAAACGACAGTATGCTTGTGTATGGATACGACGGGGAGGCAGTTACTTTTTTTGAGAACAGTGACCTTTTGCATCAGATGATTTCCTACGACGACACTTATGTTTATGTGGGAAGGGAAGAGTTTGAAAATTTTTTAGAAAAAGTGAATGCAAGTGGAGAAGTGTTTATCGTTTTTGGAGGTTTCTATAAGATGCCCGGGTTTGTAGGCATTGGTTATTCCTGCTGTTATGAGCCAGGTTCGGCGGAGCAGGTGGTAAAAATTCCTTACGAAAAAACGCCAGATGACTGGCTGGTGGCACTTGTTAAAATGTTGTAAATATTGTGGAGAGCAAGGAGGCGGAAGGGACTGTAATGGCATATAAGCCATGACAGTACCTGTTCAAAATCAGGGAGGATTTTTATGGCATTGGGGATTGAAAATTATTATGGCAGCTACACCGCGCAGAACTTATCGGAGCGCAGTACATCCGGTTTCGTACAAAACAGGGAAAGAGAAAGAACACCTGCAGCAGCAAAGCATGGAAATGAAAAAAGCAAAGAAGCGTATGTAAAAGAACTGGCAAAGCTTGTACCCAGCGTGGAATTTAGAGTGGGAAACACTTTTTCTTCATTTAAAAACAGTAAAACACTGGCAATCAGTCCGGCACTCGTAGAAAAAATGCGTAATGATCCGGAACAGGAGCGGGAAACCAAAGAACTGCTTAAGGGCGTTGAATTTATGACAAAAATGGTGGATGGCATTTATAAAGGCAGCGGCTGGAAGGTGGTATTCCGTCGCAGTTACATAGATGAAAATGGCAAGTTTTCTTCCATTTCCTGTGTTAGAAATGAATTTGGCCATAAATTGAGCATCAAGCTTCGGGCGGAAAGACGAAAAAATTCTGAAAGGCTGATTCGGAGAATAAGACAAAAGGCAAAAGCCGGTTCAAGGCTTGATATGCGGGTGTGAAAGGAAGGTGGAAGAGGGATTTGTTTATTTGCCATTATATATGACGCCTTTATTATAAAAAAGAAATACTGTGAAAAAGCTCCCGCAGGAGCTTTTCAGGAAGTTAAATACTAAAATCCTTCCGTGGATGTTTCGTCACCAGAATATCCCTCTGCTTGGACATTGCCACATGGGTGTAGATTTCGGTAATATTAATGGAACTGTGCCCCAGCATTTCCTGAATGTAGCGGATATCCACGTCTGCCTCCAACAGGCTTGTGGCAAAGGTGTGGCGGAACATATGAGGCGTGATATGCAGCTCTATGGCAGTAAGGGAGGTATATTTGTTAATCATTCTCCGGATGGACTGATCAGACAAAGGTCTTCCGGACAGGCTGGCAAAAAAATGATTACAGCATTTCATTTGCTCAGCAAAAGCATCTTTATATTCTTTTAACACATGAATCACATCTTCGTTTCCTATTTGTATTTTTCTTTCTTTAGAACCTTTTCCATAAATTAAGATACTTTTGTCATACAAATTTACGCTGTTTACTTTTAGAGAACACAGTTCGGAAATCCGCATTCCGGTGGCAAAAAGCAATTCAATTACTGCTTTATCCCGAAGGGTGCTTTTTTGCTGGTAATCGGTACGGGCTTCTTTGTGCTGCCTATAAATAGCAGATAAAAAGATTTCAACGGTATGAAGAGGAATTGTTTTGGGGAGGGTGACCGGTTCGCGAAATCTTACCTGTATTTTGTTAAATGGATTTTTTCCAATGATTTCTCTGTATTCAAAATAGTGGAAAAGGGCTTTTAAAGATGCAATTTTCCTCTTTACAGTTTTGGGCTTATACTTTTGATGGAGGTCAGCGATATAATTTTCCAATACCGCAGGAGTTACCTCAATAATATCAGTAGAAGATAGTGCGGCGTGAAATTGAGCTAAGTCGATGCGATAGGCTTTCAGTGTTTTTTCATCCAGTCTTTTTTGATTCCGGCAGTATTTTAAATATTCATTTGTTAATTGCTGTAAGGTATTCATAAGATTTCCTCCCCAATTTTTAACTATAACACACCGATGACAAAACTGGAACTATTATGCGTATAAGTTAGAATATTAGTACATTTTTGCACCAGCAAAATTATTATATAATTTTAATAACAAAATGAAACAGAGTTTGACTAAAAGGGGTATTCAATTCAGAATACTCCTTTTTTGAACATTTATCCCGTCACAGACATACATTCATCCCAGACTGCTGAATCATTTATCTTTCTTTCCTAATTTTAATGCTGAAAAATAATATTTTTGCAATTTAGTCATTTGGCTTATGGAACTTATGCATGAAGGAGGAAGTATGGCAGATGAACGAAATGGAGATGGTAACAAGGACACGAATGATTGTTGAAAAAATCGGAACAGGAAAAATGGAATCAATACCATTCTGCTCTAAGGCGGCAAACTGGCAAATAAATATGTTCTATGAAAAAGGGGTGGCAAAAAAGCTGTTGCAGAAAAAATTATGTATTCATTTTAATCAGAAATGCAGAGTAGAACATGGACATTACACCGCTCAGATAATGGATAGACATGTTTCTATCGTACATGGAAATTTTTTTATCAGGGATGAGGAGTGTAATAAAGCCGGGCATGGATTTCCCTATGAAATTACAGTTATTATGAGGGGCGGCATTGCAGAAAGAATCATACTTTATGGCAATCGTGATGAACCAATACTTTGTATGGTGCGAAGTGATGAAGACCATTTATACATGCTTAGAGAGTCAGAAATATTATACATAGAATCAAATCATAATAATTTAATCTGGCATTGCCGGGATGGGGAAGTAAAAGGAAGAGGAACACTTAAAAGATTAGAAAATTTTCTTCCAAAGAATTTTTTCCGCCTGCAGCGTGGATATATTGTAAATTTCAATCATATCAAAAGCCTTGAACAAAGAGAGCTGGTTATAGATAATGGCGATCTTCTTCTGATTCCGGTCAGAAGTTACTACGAGATAAAGAGACATATTCAGGAGCTTTACGCAGAAAAACATGATTTTTAACATTTATCCCACAACAACTATACATTCAGCTTAAGATGATGAAATTAAGAAAAATATTTTATATGATTTTAATACAAAAACAGAAGAAAGCAATGGAGAAGTAAATATGAGCGAAGAAGAGCTTTACAGCGGTCAGGATGAAGATGAATCCCAGGGAAATTATAAGGAAAATGATTTTATTGATTTAAACGACTTGGTATATGCGCCTTTATATGCATTAGCAAAATCCAATCAGCAGCTCAGGGCAAGTGTGGTGGAAGCAATTAAAAGCATGGGAACTGTAAAGCAGAACGGAAAAGAGGAGAGCATACAGTTAAAAAACATAAATATTGCCTATGAGCAGATGCGTCAGGAAGATGGGGATGACTACAGTGTGGATAATCTTCAAATGCAGGTTCCTCTTCTTTCCATAATCCCTATTACCAGTCTGAATGTGGAAAAAGCACAGATAGAATTTTCTACGGAAGTGAAGGTGGAAAATGATGAAAATGGACAATGCAGAATCATGGCGCGTATTTGTTCTCCGGAGCAAAGAGAGGGCGATCATCTTCCCAGAGTGAATTATAAGTTAAAGGTAAGCTCACTAGCAGCAACGGAAGGAATTATGCGCATTACGGATTTGTTGAGCGCAAATCAGATTGCAAAGAAGCTTGATACAACTCCGATAGACTTAGATGGAAATTTAAGCTCAGGCAGGCGGAAAAATACATGGCAGGAGGTTTCCGCATTAAAAGCCAGGGTAAAGAAATTAAAGCAGCTTTATCAGAAAATATCGGATATGCTGATGGAACAGGAAAGAACAAAGCTGATTAGTGAGAACGTTCTGACAGATGATGTATGTGAATTTGACAGGGATAAATATTTAACAGCTCAGTCCAGTATTGCAAGCCGCATTATAGAATATCAGGATCAGATTATGAGTGAAGAAATTGCTTTTGGATTGGAAAATGATTTTCAATAACAAAAAATAAATGAAAGAAAGAGGGTAAAAGTTATGGCAGTTGCAGAACAATTTGCAGGGTTACAGATGGATATGCTGATTGGGGCGCCGCTTACAGCAGCCGCAGATGCCAGCGTTCAACTGGCAAATTCCACAGCCGATTTTATTAACAGGGTTGGTTTTGACAATGAAGGAAATGTGCGTAAAGTAGCGTTTGGTTATCAAAAGCTCAGTATGAATGAGGACGGAACCAGCAATTTGGATGACTTAAAGGTAGATGTGCCCATATTGGCTATTGTACCGATTCCAAATCTTCAGGTGGATGAAGTAAACATTTTATTTGACATGGAAGTAAAGGAGAGCGTAAAGTCAGAGAGTTCAACGGATATAGGCAGCAGTTTCAGTGCGTCCGCAGGATTCTGGGCAGTTAAGGCAAGAGTGTCGGGAAGTGTCAGCGCCCACAATTCCAATACCAGAAGTACGGATAATTCTGCGAAATATCATGTGGACGTGAGGGCTACAAATCATGGTACACCTGAGGGGCTTGCAAGAGTACTTGATATGATAGCGGCTAATGTGGCGCCCGCATTAGTAGGAAGCACATTAAAGGATGAAAATGGAGGAGAATTATCTGCGGAGGCCAAAAAAAGAGCGGAGGGTTTAAAAACACTTCGTATGCAGATATCAGAGCTTGAAAAAAGAGTTTTGGCAGCCCAGGAAGGCTTTGATAACCGGATTGCAATTTTAAAGGATATTGCCATGAGCCAGCTTAATATTTATCATGGGTTAGCGGAAACAGATGAGAAGAAAGATACAATTAATAAGAAAATGGTGGAGGTGGATCAGGCATGGAATGATTTCTTTGGACGAACATCAAGTCTTGTGGAGATTATTGCAGAGAGCAGTTCAGAGAGCGGGGGAGAAGATAAAGTTTCCCCAATATTCGGGCTTAAGGCAATTGATGTACAGGGCGAAGTGAAAGACTACGTTGATGGTTCAGATGCTGGTAAATACAAGGCAATCTGCCAGGCACAAAACAGCGCAGTGGGAGCCAGGAAGAATTTAGGGGCGGCTAAAGAGGAATTACTGGAGAAAAAGGCCGAATACAGTGCCATGCTTTCAGGAGGAACCGGGGCAGCGCTGTCGAAAGGAAAAGGCAGTGAAAAAGACTCTGAATGATATTCAATACATAAAGCTGGTTTCTGTAGGAAGTATTAATCCAAATGCTCCCTTTTCAGAAGAAGCAAGGCAGCAGCAGCTGGAAATATTAAACCGCTGTTTAAATGATTTTCCCAAAGGCACAATTATCGGCCTGGATCGAACCATAGGGAGATATCAAATAGGGGAACACGAATTAATTATGGAGAAAATTACTTATCATGTGGGATTTCCCAGAAAACCGGCATGGGAGCAGAACGCGCCTCTATGAGAGCGCTGAAAATGTTCAGCAGCGTTTGGTAAGAATTTCAGGAAAAGAAGAGAAAAAACTTCCGCTTATATCTGATGAGATGTATGTATCAGATATAGGCGGTGTTTTTATGTTTGAATGACAGAGAACGGAAGCAAGAATACAGATAAAAACAGTTTCTTTGGCAGGAATTCTATGGTAAACTATTAAATGCAGATAGAACCGGAAAAGGCTGTGAACATGGTAAGAAAGAAGGTACAGAATAGATGTCAGAAAAAGTGCGGACAATAAAAAATAATATGATTTATGTAGTATTATTGACAGTTACGTTTTTGACTACATTTTGTATGTTAATAACATTTGATTACTGGGATCTGGATTCTATGACGGCATGGTCCTTAAATGTATGGGATTTACTTTTTCAGGGCAGGCTCGGGGAGTTTTACCAATATACAGAGCTGAATTTAAGAGGCGCATTTCATGAGAACTGCGCGGGTAACTATTTATGGCTTCTTCCCTGGAGCATCTGGAATTTTCCTTTATGGGTTGTACATTCTGTCACCGGAGTAATGAACGTAACAGATTTTTGGTCTTTATGCTGGTCAAAGCTTTATCTGGTTGCTTTGTCTGTTGCAACAGCCTGGATGTGTGCTAAAATAGCCAGAATGTTTACGAATGAGCCCAAAAGGATTTTTTCCATATATATTCTTATATTAGCGGCACCAGAACTTTTAATGTCAACCTGCTATGCAGGACAGGATGAAATACTATATGTCTTTTGCTTTGTCACAGCATTGTATTTTTACTTAAAAGGGGAGAAGAAAAAATTTTATTTCTGGTCGGTCTGTGCAATCAGTTTTTGCACGATTATGATAGTACCTTTTTTACTGCTGCTTTTATTGAAAGAAAAGAGCATTTATAGAATAGGGGGGGGTGACGGTGGGGAT